>JBEKQJ010000192.1:0-5869 GCA_049519835.1 Caulobacteraceae bacterium
CATGAGAGCTGGGTTGGCTTACTGCGGGTCTTCGGCGAGGCGCTTAAGCCGATTGAGGGCGGCAGACCAATAGGGCTCGTATTTCGCCAGCCATGGCGCCAGCGCGGCCGTGAACGGTTCGGCGTTCAGGCGGTAAACTTGCTGACGTCCCCGCCGCGTTGCGCTGACCAGTCCCGCCTCCCGGAGCCCCATCAGGTGCTTGGAGATGCCGGATGGCACGAGGCCCGGGAACTGCGCCGCCAGTTCCCCAACGGTCATGTCGCCGCGCTCGGCGAGCAGATCGAGAATCCGCCGCCGCGTCGGGTCGGCCAGAATCCGGAACAGGGCGTCGCCTGAGTCAGGCAACGACGTCTTCGTTCACCAGAGCCGCGAGCTTTTCCAGAATCTGGTGGGCGTCGGCGCCCCGTTCGTAGTCTTGAACTGTGTCGGCCCAGCCGGGTTTGCCGATCCCGGCGAAACCGTCATGAACAAGGGTGACCAGGGCGCCTGCCGGGGACGCGGCGATAGTCACAACCAGTCGGGCCGGATGGATCCAGTCCGACCCCTCCTCCATCCACGACAGCGCCAGCCGACCCTCGGGCACGTATTCGAGCACCCGCCCGGATACCCAGGTCTTTCCATCTGGACCGAGAAATCGATACGCGCCGCCGACGCTGAGTTCGATTTCGAGGTTGGGGCTGATCCAGCGCCGCAGAGCCTCCTGACTGGACAGCCACCTCCACACCTCGCTGGGTCGCGCCTTGATGTCGATCGATCGCGTCACGTCGGGCATCGCTGCACTCCGCATCATCTTACCGTCTAGTCATCTTACTATCTGGTAAGATGAAGAGTCAATCGAGACATCCGCCAGCGCGACAGCGCTGGACCCGAAAGCTTTGCCTGGATTGGAAATCAGCCGATTTGTCAGGCAGCCTAATTTTGCTAGAAGCCGGGGCTCATCGATAATGAGCGGGGCGATTGGCGCCTGGCTGGCCCACTTTTTGAAGAGGTATCTCTTGTCGAAATTCATCGTCGCCGGCTTGGCGTCTGCGTTTGCCCTGGCGGCTGTCAGTTCGGTCTTCGCGGCCGCGGATCCCGCCTCGTCCCCGGCTCCGACGGATCCTGCCTCGGCCCCATCCTCCGCCCAGGCTTCGACGCCGGTGGCCGCTCCGGCCGCGCAGCCGGCGCCCGCCCAGGTCGCCAAGAAAAAGGGTCCGTCGCCTGATGACGTGATCTGCAAGCCCGATTCCGGCACCGGCTCGCGTGTGGGCGGCATGAAGATCTGCCTAACCCGCGCAGAGTGGAGACAGCGCGAAAACTAGACCTTCGAGGGCGGTCCACCGGCAGCTGCTGTGCTTCAGCTCGCCGAACGAGGTGGGGTTCGGGCGCCAGGGCGGCGCTGTGGCCGTTCCGGCCGTTTGCCCGCGCGCGACCCCCGCCGCCACCTGCAAGCCGGCGATCGACACGGCGGCCGCGCCGAACAGACGCCGGCGTGGAAGGTCTATGGATTCGTTGGCTTCGGCGGTCATTGCGGTCTCCTCCGGCCTCGATCGAGCGGCTGCGCGGGCTGAACTACCCTACCCCTCAACCTCGAAAATCCAGATCGGTCCGCGCCAGTGCGCGCCGTCGCCCTCGACCCGCGTCAGGCCGGAGACGCCCGCCGCCGCGATAGCGCCCGGCCAGAACGCTTTGGCGGTGGCGTTGCGTTCAGCTGCCGCCACCTCCCAGCGCCCGGGATAGAGCGCAAGAATCTGCCGCACCGCCTCGCGGGCGACGCCGCGTCGCCGGAATTTCCGCGCCACAAAGAACTCCGCCATGTTGCGCTCCACCCGCCCGCCCCGGTGCGAATGGGTGTTGATCAGCGCGAAGCCGGCGATCTTGTCGCCGACCCGGATCAGCAGAGGATGCCGATCGGGATCGCTCCAGTAGTCGGCGATGAGAGGCTCAGCGTCGTAGCCGCCGCGGGCGTCGAAATCGAGCTCGTCCGATTGCGCCGGCTCCAGCTCCGAGAAGTCATAGATGTAGAACTGCGCCAGCCGCTCGAGCAGCGGCCGCTCCTCCGCCGTCGCCGGGCTCACCCGCACGTCAGGCAAGGGGCCGCCTCCGCTCGCGGAACCTCGGCCCCCTTCGTCCCGAGGGGCCTTAGGCGACCACCTTCTTGGGCCTTCCACGCCGGGCAGCCGCGGGCTTGGGCCCCGATTTCGATCCGGCGGCAGGCTTGGCGACGGCCGCGCGCGCGCCCTGAAGTTGGCCGAGTCCCGCTGCTTTCGCCATCGCCGACCGCGCAGCGCTGTAAGACGGCGCCGTGGTCGGGTAGTCGTGCGGGAGTCCCCACTTGGCCTTGTAGGCCGCGATGGTCAGGCCGTGCGTGGTGAGGTGTCGCTTCAACGTCTTGTAGGCCCGCCCATCCTCGAACGAGATCAAGGCATCGGAGGTGATGCTCTTGCGGATCTGAGCGGGGGTCGGCTTGGCGGGGGCATTGCTTATTTCGGCCTCTGGCGCGCCGACGGCCGTGAGCGCCTTGTGCACGGTCGCGATCAAAGCCGGGATATCTCCCGATGAGACTGCGTTCGAGCCGACGTAGGCCGCGACAATTCCTGAGGTCAGAGAGACCAATTCCGATGAACCGGATTCCATGGTTGCAAAATTCTCGATTGAGTCTTGAACGTCCAAGACAATGTCACTTTGCCCGGCGAGCCTATCGAGGGCAAGACCTTGCCGCCCTCGCAGCGATGACGCCCAGCGAGATCCTCGCCGATGATGGCTGTCCCAGGCACATCCGCCGCCGCCCCGAGGCCAAGCGGAGCCATTCCGCGATCCGGGCGTTGGATCCTTGGAGGATCTCGACATGTCGCAGCCTGACAGCCCCTCGGCCTTTGAAGCTGAGCTTGTGACCCTTATCCCTCATCTGCGCGCCTTCGGGCGCTCGCTCACCGGCGATCGGCACCAGGGCGACGACCTTGTCCAGGACACGCTGTCGAGCGCCCTGACCCATCAGGACAGCTTCCAGCCCGGCACCAACCTCAAGGCCTGGACCTTCATGATCCTGCGCAACCGGTTCTATTCGAACAAGCGCCGCGACTGGCGCTCGACGGAGCTGGATCCGGAAATGGCCGAACGCACGCTCATCGCCAATGACGATCCGTCCGGCGCCCTGCAGCTCGATGAATTGCGCCGGGCCCTGGCCATGCTGCCGGACGACCAGCGCGAAGCCCTGATCCTGATCGGCGCCGCCGGCGTCAGCTACGAAGACGCCGCCGCGATCACAGGAGTCGCGATCGGAACGGTGAAGAGCCGGGTCAGCCGGGCGCGTGACCGCCTGGCCTTGATCTACGCCGAAGGCCGTATTCCCGCCGATGGCGCGGCGCCCTCCGCCGCCATGGCCTCGATCTTCCTGCAGGCGGACGGCATCCGCCTGCGGCGATGCGCCTAGCGGCTCGCCGCCCGCGAGAAACCTGCTTCGTCTTCAGTATGCCCGCAAGGCCGACCGTTTGACCAACATTGCGCCGGCGCAGCCCTATTGGAAGGTCGGCCACGGCTCCGTAAACGCCGGCGTCATCGAGGGCACGAGACGTCGCCTTCCTCGCAAACCTTGAACCCGGCCAGCGCGTGCGTCCGTTGGTCGGTCAGGGCAGTGAAGCAGTTGTCGGCCACCATCGGCGCGACGGAGCCGCCGTCCGCCCCGCTCGACTCGAACATGCATTCCTTGTCGCGGAACGCCAGCCACGCCCGTTGCGCGTCGCGAAGCCTGATCTGGCCGTCCGCTCCGAGCCGCGACTTGACCACGCCGTAGGTCCGGTTCAGCGCCGCATCCGCCTTCTTGGCGACGTCGTTGGAACAGGCGTTCATCGCCGCCTGGCTGGTGGGATTGGCGCAATCGCCGGGCTGCGCCACGCAGGGCCACGCGAAAGCTGAGATCAACACGGCGACGGAGACTTTCATCCTGTCGCCACCGTGACCAACAGCCGCGCCGATTGCAACCGCGGCCGGATCGCCGCGCAGCGCCCCTTCGGAAGTGCTATCAACCCACCATGCCCCGCGGTCGTAGCTTCGAGTTGGTTCGCACCGCTCTCTGCGTCGTGCTCGCCATCTTATATTACCTGGCCGGCGCCTGGCATCTGACGGCTCCGAGCGATTTCGAGGCCATCGTGCCGACCTGGGCGCCGGCGCCCCACGCGCTGGTGATCTTCACGGGCTGGTGCGAGCTCCTGGGCGCCACCGGATTGTTGATCCCGAGGGTGCGCAAGTTCGCCGGCGCCATGCTGGCGCTCTACGCCGTCTGCGTTTTTCCGGCCAACATCCGCCAGGCTTTCGAGCACATTCCGTTCCGCGGCCATCCCGTCGGCTGGGACTTCAGCGGACCTCGCTTTGCGCTTCAGCCGGTTCTGGTCTGGTGGCCCCTGTTTTGCAGCGGCCTGATCGATTGGCCGTTTCAGCATCCGCGCGAGCCGGCGCCGCCGCTGACTGACAGGCTCTGACGGTTGGGACGCCGTGGGCGACTTTGCTCGGTGGCGATTGTCGGAGCTGCCCGCTTTGAGCCCTCTGGCTTCCGCCGTAAACTTGGCGGATGGCGTCCGACGAACTCCCGCTCCTGATCTTTCGCGACATCCTGACCTTCGAGGCTTGGCTGGCGGACCAACCCGACAATTCGCCTGGCGCATGGCTGAAGTTCGCCAAGAAAGGCGCGTCTGAGCTGACCATCGGCAAGTCCGACGCCATCGATTGCGCGCTCGCTCACGGCTGGGTGGACGGACAGCTCGGCCGTGTCGACGACGACTTCTTCAAAACGCGCTTCACGCCACGCAGGCCAAGGAGTGCGTGGTCGCAGGTCAACCGGGAACGCGTGGAGCGGTTGGCGGCCGCCGGGCGGATCAGGCCAAGTGGGCAGGCTCAAATCGATCAGGCCAAGGCCGACGGTCGCTGGGTGGCCGCATACGCATCTCAGTCGCAAGCCGCCCCGGATCACGATCTGGAAGCTGCGTTGGCCGCCGAACCCGAAGCCGGCGCGTTCTTCGCCGCCCTCGACTCGGCCAATCGATACGCCGTGCTCTATCGAATTCATCACGCCAGGACGCCGGAAGGCCGCGCCAAGAAAATTGCTGAACTGGTCGCCATGCTCGCCCGTGGGGAATCGATTCATCCCCGGCGCGTCCGTCGCAGCTAACCTCTGCTCACCACCCTCAACGGACTCCCGGCAGCCGGCCGGCCATGCCATTGTGACGCGCGATCACGGTCGGACACACGCCCATGAAGCCTCCCGCAAATCCAGCCACGGTCGACGACTACATTTCGGCCTTTCCGGCCGAGATACAGCGCGTCCTGCAAGACATTCGCGAGACGATTCGACGGGCGGCGCCAACGGCGCGCGAGAGGATCAGCTATCGAATGCCGACCTTCGCCCTGCACAGGGACATCATCCACTTCGGCGCCTTCAAGGGGCACATTGGGCTTTATCCACCTGTGAGGGAGCAGGAACTCCAAAGTCGGGCGCTTCCCTACCGCGGTGAAAAGGGAAACCTCAGGTTTCCTCTGGACCAGCCCATCCCGCACGACCTGATCGCCGACATCGTGAAGGCCAGGGTCGAGAAGGCTGGCGGAGACGTCGTTGGTTCGGGGAAGGGTGTAGCGGCGATCAGTTGAGCCCGCTGCCTGAGGCGGTCATCGGGCCAACAGCAGTCAGGCCACAGCGGCCGCGAAGCCAGCTAGCCGCGGCCGCTTCGAACGTCTCAATGCGCGGCCGCTATCCGCCCCAGGTACGACGACACGTCTGCCACCACGCGGGTTGAACAAGTGAGGTAGCCATCCGGCCGGACCAGATAGATGCGGTCGTCCAGCCCTGGCTGGATCTTCGCATCGATGAAGGCTGTGAGCGCCGCGGGCAGAGCTTTCG
>JBEKQJ010000193.1:0-5865 GCA_049519835.1 Caulobacteraceae bacterium
TCACCGAGTTGGGCGTGAAAAGGTTGCCAAAGATAACGTAGCGGTCGAGGGGGCTCTCGCCCGGCGGCTGGTCGATGATCTTGTCGATCGTTCGCCGCGGATTCCCCCAGGACATATGACGTCCCATGAATTCGGCGCTCAGCATGTTCGGGTAGAAGTAGGGGCTGATCGTCTTTCCGTGCAGGAACTGCACATGATAGCCGTCGATGAGGCCGTCCATCATGACCTTCCAGTTCTGGGGAAAGTCGAACACCTCGTCGCGATACACGAACCAACGATCAAGGTTGTATTCGCCAAGGAGCTCATCCATCTGCGACCCTAGGAACGACGGGACGTCGATCTCGCCTTCCGGGTTCTCGACCACCCAGATGAATCCGTGACGCTCCTCGACGGGCAACGGGATGAGCCCTTTGGCCACGCAGGCGGGCGCCTGGCCGAAGGTGTCCTCGAAGCTGATGCGTTGGAGGGCTCCGTCGGAGGAGTAGCTCCAGCCGTGATAGGGGCAGGTGAAGAGCGGCCGCCGGCCTGCGGCCTCGATCACGAGCGTCGCGCCCCGATGGCGGCAAACGTTGAGGAACGCGCCGACCTTACCGTTCGTGTCGCGAGAGATGAGGACGTTGCTTCGATTGAGGCGCAACGTGATGAAGCTCTTGGCCTCCGGTAGCTGGGCGGAGTGTGCCGCCATCATCGGCAGCCGCTGAAAGATCTGTTTGCGCTCGGCCAACGCCAACTCCGGATCGGCGTAGATCCCAAGGTCGTACTCGAGGATCTCGTCGAAGAGATCGGTCGTGCCGGCGCGCACGTGATCGAACAGCTTCGAGGCAAGCTGCTTGTTCCGGACGGGCGTGTAGTAGGTCATGAGACAGGCCCTCCTTGGGCGCGGATGTCGGCGGAAACGACGAAACAGCGCTCAGGAGCACCACAGCGGACGGATTTGCTCCATGCCACGTCCTTCGGGGTCGCCAGCCGCCGGCTGTTGACCTCGCCGATCTCGACGCGGAGGTCCATCCCGTCACTCCCTCACCGGCGATTGGAATATTACAATTGACGAAAAGTGTAAAGCGACTCGCCGCTCGCGGTGCGGCCGCCTGGGCTCAGGTGAGCAACCCTGCCTCGCGCAGCTCAGCCCTGATCTCCTCGCTATGCTCGCCCAGCGTCGGCGCGGTGCGGATAGTGGCCGGAGAAGCATCCGAGTACCGGACCGGCGGCTGCATCTCGAGGAACTCTCCCTCGGTTGGGTGGGTTCGCTGCCTGAAGAACCCCACAGCTTTCAGGTGAGGGTCCTCGGTCACGTCGGCCAGATCGCGCACGGCCATTGCTGGAATGCGCGCCGCGCGCAGGGCCTCCACCCACTCGCTCGTCGTCCGTTTTGGCGTGAGTTCCGCGATCAAGGCGTAGAGCTCGCTGATCTTCAATCCCCGATCGCGCGCTGTGGCGAAGCCCTCGCCCTCGCATATCTCGGGACGGCCGAGGACACGAAACGTCTCGACAAGGTTCGCGTCGGTGTAAGGGACGATGCTGACGTAGCCGTCAGCCGTCGGGAAGGGTTGACGCGCCGGATCCAGCTGGCGCGGGTAGCCGATGGGGGCCGTGGGCGGCACGAACGTATGGCCGCCGAGGTGCTCCTCCAGGATGAAGTGCGCGAAGGCCTCGAACATCGGCACCTCCACCAGCTGCCCACGGCCGGTCCGGAGCTTGTGCGTCAGGGCGGCAAGCATCGCCTGAGCGCCATAGAGGCCGGCCACCTTGTCTGCGATCAGCGAGGGGATGTATCGCGGGCGTGGGTCGCCATCGACGCGGCTTGCCAGGCTTACGGCGCCAGTCGCCGCCTGGATCGCGTCGTCGTAGGCCTGAAGCTCGGCGTAAGGGCCGCTGCTACCGAAGCCCACGCCGTGGACGTAGATGATCTCGGGGTTGAGGTCGCGCACCTCGTCGTAGCCAAAGCCCAGCTTGGCGATGGCCTCGGCGCGCACGTTGTGGATGAAGATCTCCGCATCGGCGAGGAGCGCGCGCATGACCTCGGCGTCTTGAGGAAGCTTCAGGTCAAGGACGATGGAGCGCTTGCCGCGGTTAAGGGTCAGGTGCGCGGGGGACATCAGCCGGGTGCGGGCGGGCCGACCCGACATCCGCATCTGATCGCCCTGGGGCGGCTCGACCTTGATCACATCGGCGCCGAGGTCGGCGAGCATGTGGGTTGCGTAGGGTCCGAACACCACGCCGGTCATGTCGACGATCCGAATGCCATGCAGCATGCCAGCCGTCATCGAGCCCTCCACCCCCGGCGCGAAGCCAAATTCGGCGCGGCAGGTTGCCAGATAATTACATCACGTTTTAAATTACAAATCCGCGACAACGGCAAGCGCGCGAGGCCAATCAGGCAACAGCAAGCGATGGGGCGGCCCCGTCGCCAAGCGGCAGGGACGGTAGGGAGATGCAGGTCGACCTAAGTGGGCGAACGGCCTTGGTTACGGGCGCATCAAGCGGCTTTGGCCGACGCTTTGCGATGACGCTCGCGATGCAAGGCGCCCAGGTGATCGCGGCAGCACGCCGGATGGACGCGTTGCAGTGCCTGGTGACTGAGATCCGGGACGCCGGCGGCGTCGCCCGAGCGGTCGCGCTGGACGTGACCGATGCTTTGGCGGTGGAACAGATGATCGGCGGCCTTCCGTCGCTCGATATCGTCGTGAACAACGCCGGCATCGGCGGGGGCGGTCGAGCGCTCGATTGCGAGGAAGCCGAGTGGCGCCTGACCTATGACGTCAACGTCCACGGCGTCTGGTTCGTCGCCAGGCAGGCTGCGCTGCGAATGAATACGCTTGGTCGCGGCGGCTCGATCATCAACATCGCCTCGATCACCGGCATACGCCCCGGCGTCTCCGTCGCGGGCTACTCCTCCTCCAAGGCGGCGGTGATCCAGCTGACCAAGGCTCTGGCCATGGAATGGGCGCGCCATGGGATCCGGGTCAACGCCATCGCTCCAGGCTACTTTGAGACCGATCTCACCCGAGAGTTGCTCCAATCGGACTTCGGCCAAAGCATGCTGAAAAGGGTGCCGCAACGCCGCTACGGCGAGCTCTCGGAACTGGACGGGCCTCTGCTTCTTCTGGCGTCCGATGCGTCAAGCTACATGACTGGCAGCATCATCGCCGTCGACGGGGGACATCTCGTCAGCGTTCTCTAGGCCCTGCGCGCCGCGAAAGGCTGGCCACCTTGCATCACAGGCGCAACCTTTATGACGAAGCTCTCCACCGCAGCACCAAACTGCGAGTTGCGATCACCGGCGATCATGTGATGCGCACCACCGATCTCGACGACGTGGGCGTGGGGGACGAGCTCTAGAAGCCGCTCCGCGTGCTCAGGGCGCACCAGTTCGCTCATCTCGCCCCTTATGAGGAGCGTGGGCGCCTCGACGTTGCGGGCTGCGCGCTCGAGCCGATTTGGGTCGGCCTGCTGATCTGAGGCGCACACCGCCATGAACTGGGGGTCCCAATGCCAATGTAGCCGGCCTTGCCGTTCTCTGAGGTTCTTCATGAGGCCGCTGGGATTCTTTGGCCGTGGGCGGTGAGGCAGATAGGCCGCGACCGCGTCCGCCGCCGCCTCGAGGTTGGCAAAGCCATCGGGCGCCGAGCGCATGAAGGCCTGTATGGCGGCCGCGCCTTGCGCCGACGAGGCGGGCGCGATGTCGACAAGCACCAGGCCGGCGACGAACGGTGCGTGCAGCTCGCCCACCGCCAACAGCGCTGCAATTCCGCCAAGGGAAGCGCCGACAAGAATGGTGGGACGCCCAAGGCGGCCTAAAAGGATCGCGACGTCCTTGCCGAAGTCCGCCAGCCTGTAGTCGAGCGTGGGTGACCAGGCGCTATCGCCATGACCCCGAAGGTCCAACGAATGGACGTCGTAGCCCGCCGTCGCCAGCCGCTCGGCGGTCGGCCCCCATGCATGGCGCGTCTGGCCGCCACCGTGAAGAAGGATGACGCAGGCGGCGCCCGGCGCAGCCCAGTGATCCGCGGCCAGCCTGAGGCCACCGCTGGCCTCAATCGAGATCGTCCGCTTGGTCAACGGGTCGGTCCTAGCGGGCAAGGAACGCTGGTCCACCCGCCTGCCTTGTCGCTTTCGGCTAGCATGAGCTTTGAGTTCCCGAGATATGCGCCTCTGCGGGAGCGGTGGCTGCGACGACCTCGACCGGGATGCCATCGAGAAAGCTGGCGCCAGACACGGCCTCGGCGTCTTGCGGGCTGGATGGTGCGATGGCGTTGACGTTCGCGCCGCCAACAGAGTTTGCGGTTCGCCAGCTTCCCGCGTGACCCCATCCGTGGGGATAGCAGATCGAGCCTGGCGCCACGGCCTCGGTCACCTGCAAGGTCGCTACGATCCGTTGCCCTGCGCCGCTAATCTCGACCGTCGCGCCGTCTCGCAGGCCACGCTCGGCGGCATCGGCAGGGTGCATCTCGAGCGCAGGTGCTCCGCGCCGAACCAGGCGATCGACGTTGTGCATCCAAGAGTTCATGGACTTGAGGTCGCGGCGGCCAAAAAGGCGCAGCTGGCCTTTGGGCGAGCCCGGCTCGCTCGCCAGTCTCGCGAATTCGCCCGCAATCAGCTCGTGCCAGAGGCGTATCCGTCCATCCGGGTAGGCCATGCGCTCCTGCCACCCCTCGAAAAGCAGCGTGCGATCGAGCATCACGCCGTGAGGGTTGGTTTTCAGGCTGGCTAGCGTCAGGTCTGAGTCGCCAGCCTCGAGCGCCTTGTCGAAGAGTTCGAAGGGATCGGTCCAGACTGGCGGCTCACGGCCTTGGCGCCGCAAAACGTTCTCGGCGATGGCTTGGTAGGTCTCGAGTTCGTGCCGGGCCTCGCCTCGGGGCAAGCTGACGGCGCTGCTAAACTGCATGAACGGGCGCAGCATGTTGGCGAGCGGGAGCGTGATGACGTCGGCTCGCTCGAGAAACGTCGTCGCCGGCAAGACGAAGTCCGCATAGCGATTGGTCTCGTTCACGTAGAAGTCCGAGGCGACGAAGAGGTCCAGCGACGCCAGCGCTTGGGCCAAGCGGGCGCCGCCGGGCGTCGAGAGCGCCGGATTCCCGGCCATGCAGAAGAGCGCCCTGACGCGGCCCTCTCCGGGTTCGAGGATCTCGTCGGACATCAGGGCGCTCGGCATGACCCCGCCGACGGTGGGAAGGTCCGCGATGCGCGATCGCGTGGCTCCATAGCCGCGCGGACCCGCAGCCTTGGGGGCGCCAAGCGGGCTGTAGCCGAACACCCAGCCGCCAGGCTTTGCGAACCGGCCACCAACGATATTGAGCGCGTCCAGTAGCAAGTTGGCGAGCGTCGAGTACGGCCCGCGGCAAAGGCCCACGCGCCCGTAGGCGGCCGAAGCGGTTCTCGTGAAGCGCCGCGCCAGCGACCGGATCGTTTCGGCCGCAACCCCGGAGCGCTCTTGGGCGACCTCGGGCGTAATCGGACTGACCGCCGCGGCGAGGTCCCTGGCCCCACGCGTATGACCGCGAAGAAACGCATCGTCAGCCGCCCCAGAGCGAAACACCTCTGAGACGAGCGCGCCGAGCACCCAGACGTCAGAGGCTGGCGTCAATGGGACATGCGAATAGCGCTCAGCCGTCTCTGTTCTGCGCGGGTCGAAGACAACGACCTCGCCGCGCTCGGCGATGCCGTCGAGGTCCTCTCGGATGCGAGGGGTGATCAGGTACGAGCCGTGACTCACCAGCGGGTTGGCCCCGAAGACTAGCAGGAGCTCGCAGCCATCGAGATCTGGGATCCCGTTGGCCTCGAGCGACCCGTAGAGGACGTAGTTGGCCACCGACCGTGAGACGGTGTCCTGGCTTGCGGGGTTGAAGTGCTTTCGAAATCCGAGCG
>JBEKQJ010000194.1:0-5865 GCA_049519835.1 Caulobacteraceae bacterium
AAGAAATGAGTGCAAAATACACGCAAGTGAGGCGAGGCCGGGTGACGGTGTGAAGGCCGCTCAGGGCAAACAGCTCGCTGAGCTGCACGGCGCGATGGTCGATCTGTTCTCGATGATGGCGCGGCCGCAGCTGGACGACACCCTGCTCAAGGAGGCGGGCGTCGGCCTCGATCGGGCGCTGTTTCCGCTTTTGGTCGGCATCGGCCGCGCCGGCCCGATCGGCGTCGTCGAGCTGGCCGACCGCGTCGGTCGCGACTACACCACCGTCAGCCGGCAGGTCGCCAAGCTGGTCGCCCTGGGGCTGGTCGAACGGCGGCCGGGCGCGGGCGACCGCCGCGTCAACGAGGCCAGCGTAACGCCGCGAGGCCAGGAGATCCTGGGCGCGCTGCAGGCCGCCCGCGAACGACTGGCGGCGCCGCTGTTGGCGCGCTGGAACGACGAGGATTTCGCCAGCCTGGTCGCCCTGCTGCGCCGCCTGGTGGACGACATGCAGTCGGTGTCGAAGGCGGATCAGCCGCCTGGCGGAAACGGCCGGCCTTCGTAACGCGCGCTCCGCACGCCATCGACCCGCACGTGCTGCATGTGGCCCGCCCGGCGCGGCTCGAGCGCGCAGACATGGAAGTCGGCGATGAGTTCGCCGTCCACGGTCCGGACCTTCTCGAACGCCTTGAGAGTCTCCGGCAGCGGCGCCGGGTCGTCGTCCGGGATCGCCACGATCCGCCGCGTCCCGATGATCCAGATCCTCTGCACCCCGCTGCCGTTGTAGACCGCGAACCGGCCGTAGACCCATCGGCACCCGCCGGCTTGCCGCGGCTGTCCCAGCGCCTGGGCGGCGCTCGCCAAACCGACCGCGGTCGCCAGCACGACAAAGCTCAGGCGCACGTCCATGGCTCCCGATAGCCGAACTCGCCCTGGCCTGGCGACCTCACACCCTTCTTCCCTTGCGGGAGAACCCGAGGTAACGGCGTCCGCCCTCTCCCCGCCGCGGCGCCTCCGCCCTACATTCAGCGCGGGCCAGCGGCGGAGGAACATTCCCATGAACGGCAAGACGGTGGTGATCACCGGCGCGACTTCGGGCATCGGCGAGGCCGCAGCCCTCGCCCTGGCGGCCAAGGGGGCGCGGATCGTCTTCGTCGCCCGCGACGAGGCCAAGGCCAGCGACCTCACCGGTCGGCTGGTGCGCGCCAACCCCGATGCGGCCCACGACCATGTGATCGGCGAACTCTCGACCCTGGCCGGCATGCGCGCGGCGGGTGAGGCCCTGGCTCTCAAGGCCCCACGCATCGACGTGTTGGCCAACAACGCCGGGGCGATCTTCGACCACCGCGAAGTCACCGTCGACGGCCTCGAGAAGACCTTCGCCGTCAACCACATGGCCTATTTCGTCATCACCCATCATCTGGCGCCGTGCCTGGACCCGGCCGGCGCGCGCATCGTCTCGACCTCGTCCATGGCCCACGGATTCGGCCGGCTCGATTTCGACGATCTGCAGAGCGAAAAGAAATACAGCGCCATGGGCGCCTACGGCGTCTCCAAGCTCTGCAACATCCTCTTCACGCGCGAGCTGGCCCGCCGCCTCGCCGGCCGCAACGTCGCCGTCAACTGCTTCCATCCTGGCGGGGTCAACACCGGCTTCGGCTCCAACACCAAGGGTCTGCTCAAGGGAGTTTTCGGCCTGATCGGTCCCCTCATGTTGACCCCGGCGAAAGGCGCCGACACGCTCATCTGGCTGGCCAGCGCGCCCGAGGCCGAACAGTTCAGCGGCGGCTATTTCGTGCGTCGCAAGCTTACCGAACCCTCCGCAGCGGGCCGCGACGATGCGGCGGCCGCGAAGCTATGGGCGGTGAGCGAGGCGATCATGGCGGGGGTGGGCGCGAAGGAGGCGGTGGCCGGCTAGCGGCCGCGCGCCTCGGCCTCCAACCTCCCTGGATCGAACAGCGATCGCTTCTCCTCACGCGCCAGGATCGGCGCCCAGGCCTCTGACCTCGCCAGCAAGAGACTCAGGCGTGCTTCCGCGCCTTTGTCGCCCGCCCGGATCGCATCCTGCGCCGCCAGCAGATCCAGATCGGCTGCCTTCAGCGCCGCCCGCGCGTCGGCCGATCCCGGATCGTCGTAGCGCTCGCTGATCAGCCCCAGCCGCCAGCGCGCGCCGTCGATCATCAGGAGCGCCGCGCTGCTGTCGCCATGGGTCAGGGCGGCCTGGGCGGCGCGCACCGAACGCCGCGCCTCGTCGACGAAGTCCGCCGCCCGCACCGAGGCCCGCGCCTGCGCCGGACAGGCGCCGGGCCCTAACGCCCGCACATAAGCCGCCAGGCCCGTGAGCACGGCCGGCGGCGGCTCGGCGCCGTCGAACTCCTCGGTCACCAGGCCGTGGATGAAGCGCTCGAGATCGCCGCGCGCCGGGTCCTGGCTCACCTTCAGCGCCGACTTGGGACTGCTCAAATCAGGAATGGGTTTGGGGTTATCGATGCCGTCGTCGCGGTGCGAGCTGAACAGGGCCGAGGTCACGTCGGCCGTGCCCGGCGCGCCGGAAAGGCCGGGGAAGTAGAAGTCCGGATTGCGCCGGCCCGCCTGGTGGCAGCTCTCGCAGGCGAGGCCGGCCCTGGCCGCCTGGCCGCCCAGCAGCATCGGGGTGCGAAAGGCGCTGCGGCCGAGCTCGACGAGATAGGCCTCCTTGGCGTCGGCCGGCCGCACCAGGCACTCGGTGAAGCTGGTCGACAGGGCCCGCGGCGCGTCGGCCCCCGGCGCCAGCCAGCGGGCCGGGTGCAGCCGCGCCTTCAGCTCCGTCTCGCCGGCCGCAGCCAGAAGGCCAAGCCCGGCGGCCAGCGTCAGGAGGCGGGCGGCCCGTGCTCGATCCACCGCCTGAGGTCTTCGCTCTCGACGCAGCCGAAGCTGCAGATCCGCTCCAGCTTGGCCAGCATCTTGCGCGCGCCCGGCAGATCGCCGCGCTCGACCATCAGCTCGCCGTAGTATTCGGTCGCGCCGACGTGGTCGGGATCGATGGCCAGGGCCTCGTGGTAGTAGAACTCGGCCTTGTCGTAGCGGCCGAGCTTGCGCCAGGCGTAGCCGGTGTAGGTCAGCACGTCCGGGTGCGGCCCGAACGCCGTCTCGGCGCGCGAGAGCTCGGCGAGGGCGTCCTGATAGCGGTGGTCGTTGATCAGCCGCACGGCCGCGACATAGGCGCTGTCGCCGTGTTGCGGATCGATGAGCAGGAGGCTGGTTTTGCCGGGCGCCGCCGCGCCGCCGCCAGGGGCGAGAGCGGCCTGTACGGCCGCCAGGGCCGCCTTGAGGTCGGCCGACTGCGGACAGCTATCGCCGCAGGCGTCGGCCCGCGTCTTGAGCAGGTCGAGCTGCGCCTGCGCCTTGTCGTTCTGGCCGAGCTTGGCCAGCGCCACGCCGTATTCGCGCCGGGCGCCGATCTGGCCGTCGTCAATCTTCAGCGACTTCTCATAGGCCTTGACCGCGCCCTTCTCGTCGCCCCGGCCGCTCCGCGCCATGCCGAGCATGAATAGCGTGCCGGCGTTGTTGGGATCGGCCGCCAGGGAATTGCCGAAGTGATGCTCGGCGTCCTGAAACTTGCCGTCCTGCAGCGCCGCCTGGCCCTTCTGGTATTCCACCGCCGGGTCATAGGTGGGCGTCGCCTGGCTCGGCGTCGGCATCGTCATGCCGCCGCCACCCATGCCCCCGCCGCCGCTGGCCCAGGCGCCGCCGGCCAGGACCGCGAATGATATACCGATGCAGAATCCGCGCTTGATCGAGGTCACATCCAATCCTCCACCTGGCTCGGCCGAACCTAGTCCTTTTCCCGTGGAGCGGCCAGGGTTGGCGCGCTCAAAGGGAGCGGTTCCTACGGCCCCAGCACCTTGCGCAACGACGCCTCGATCTGGCCGCCGCACCAGACCTCCCCGTAGTCCTCGCGCGCCTTTGCAGCGAGGGCGGCCAGCGGCGGCAGGGCCGAGACCCGCCGCGAGAGGGCCGCGGTCATCGGCGCGGTCTCCTCGAGCATCGTCCCGAGCCTCGGAAACCGCTCGCTCATCGTCGACCACAGCGTCGCGGAGACGACATCGGCAATTCCCATCGTCGCGCCGCCGAGCAGGAAGCCGGAGTCCGGCGCGAGGCCATGGCGACGGCCGGTCTCCTCCCAGAACGACATCCACTTCCTGAGTCGCGGGACGTAGTCCCGCCACGACTCCTCGGTCCACATCAGCCGGCCGCCATCGAGGGTGATGTCGTCGAGGACGTCGACGGCGTCGCAGACGACCTTCAGAGTCAGGGCGCGCTGGGCGGCGTCGGCCGGCAGGAGATCCAGCGTCTCACCGAGGTAGAGGATGATCGCCGCCGTCTGGGCGATGGCGACGTCGGCCTTCCTGTCGATCAGAAGCGGCGGGCCCATGAACGGCAGCGGCATCTCGGCCACCGGCGCCGACACCAGCTTGCCGATCGCCGCGTCGCCGCCCTCGGTCCAGGTCCTTCCGGCCCAGGCCAGCACGGCGCGCACGAACTGGCCGCGGAACGGCGCGGACCAGTAGTAGAGCTCATAGTCGGACATGGTGCGGGCTCGGGGTGTAAGGAATGATTTCGGGGACAGTTTACTTAATTATGCCGGTTTCCGTTCACACGGCCCCTGCACGTTCTGGAATTAAGTAAACTGTCCCCGAAATCGCCGACAGGAGGGGCGCAGGCCATGGACGCAGGACCACTGCGGCGTGAGGACGAGGCTGGCGGCGTTTCGGTGCTGACCCTCGCTGACGCCGCCACGCGCAACAGCCTTTCGGAAGCGATGCTCGCGGCGCTGGCCGATGCGTTCGCCGTCATCGAGACCGACCGCGCCGTGCGCTGCGTGGTCCTGGCCGCCGAGGGGTCGGTGTTCTCCTCCGGCCATCACCTCGGCGAAATGCAGGCCCATCGAAACGATCCCGACGGCGGCCGCACCTATGTCGAAGGCCTGTTCGCGCGCTGCGCCGTCGTGATGACGTCCATCGCGCGGCTGCGCGCTCCCGTGATCGCGGCCGTCGAGGGGCTGGCCACCGCCGCCGGCTGCCAGCTCGTCGCCAGCTGCGATCTGGTCGTGGCCGGGGCGGCGGCGCGATTCTGTACGCCGGGGGTCAACATCGGTCTCTTTTGCTCGACCCCGGGGGTGGCGACCGGCCGCGCCATGGCCCCCAGGGCGGCCATGGAGATGCTGCTGACCGGCGAGCTCTTCGACGCCGAGACCGCCCGGCAAGCCGGCCTGATCAATCGCCTCGTCGCCAAGGGCGAGGCGCTGGCCGCCGCCAAGGCGCTCGCGCACACGATCGCCGGCCGCTCGGCCGAGGCGATCGGCTTCGGCAAAGCGGCGTTCCGCGATCAGCTCGCCCTGCCGCTCGACGAGGCCTACGACATGGCCAGCCGGGTGATGGTGGAGAACTTCCTGGCCGATGAAGCCAAGACCGGCATCGGCGCCTTCCTCGAGAAGCGCGAGGTGACGTGGAGACAATCCCCCTCTCCCTCGAGGGAGAGGTGAAGTCTGGCGCCGACGCCTCCTCCTAGCGCGCCCTCGGCTGGGTGATCGCCGCATCGCCGTAGTGCGCGCCGATGCGGCCGGTGCGGATGAAATCAGCCATCATCTGGAAGTAGCCGGGCGCATAGCGGGTCGAGAGCCGCTCGCCGCTGGGGCTCAACTCATAGTCGGTCAGGCCGTGCTCGGCGCCGGGGTAGATGGCGAGCGTGTCGTCCTTGCCTTCGGCGATCAGCGACCGGATGCGGCGGCCGGTTTCGGCGCTCGGCGCGTCGAGATCGTCGCTCCCCAACACCCAAAGCTGCGGTGTTGTCGAACGTCGCAGCACCGGCATCGGCTCGTAGCGGAACGGCGGCTGGGCGCCGAAC
>JBEKQJ010000195.1:0-10290 GCA_049519835.1 Caulobacteraceae bacterium
GGTCAGACTGGCGACCGGTGTCGTCGGGCTGCTGGCCCAGCATCGGCTTCAAGACGTTCTCATACAGCAGTCCATCGGCGGCCGGCGACAAGTGCGCCGCCTGCAGGAACTGCCATTTTGCGATCTGCGCCCGCTCGGCTAGGTCGGCCGGCCAGAGCGGGTGGAAGCCGTGGCGCTCAGCCAGATAGCCCATGATGGCGTTTGACTCGGTGAGGATCAGTTCGCCGTCCTGAAGCACCGGGACCTTGCCGAAGGGATTCAACTTCAGGAATTCCGGCGTGTCGTTGGCGCCGCCCATCCCCTTGGGACGGACGTCAATAGGCCGCTGTTCCACGTCGAGCCCGAGCTCGTGGATCAGCAGCGCCACCCGTCGCGCGTGATGGGAGCCCGGGCTCGTGTAAAGTATCGGTCTGGCTGGCATTGGCGATCCTCTGTCTGGCTGTTCTTCCTAAGGACGAACCAGGCGCTAGAAAGGTAACAACGGGCGCCGGAGCTTCTAATGGACGCCATTCAGCAGCGATGGGATCAGGCCATCCGGCGGCTGCGCAATCACCTGTTCGATCGGGATATCGCGCCCTTTCGCGACGCGCTCCTCGCCTACTGCCCACGGCTGACCGCAGACCGCGCGGCGGCCGAGGACCTGCAGCAGGAAACCATGCTGCGAAGCCTCGCGCTCTGCCAGATCTGCGGCGGCCCCGAAAACACCAAGGCCTACCTTTTCCGCAGCGCCGCCAACCTGTGGATCGATCACCTCCGCCGCCATAAAAGGGAAACCCTGTTGCCGGAGCATCTGGCGCTCTCGGCGGCGCCGCAGCCGTCGGGCGAACTCGGCGGCGAGTGGCTCGACCTTCTGGCCCGCACCCTATCGCCACGAGAGTTCGAAGTGTTCATTCTGCGTGACGTTCATGGCTACACCGGCCAGGAGACGGCGGGTCTGCTCGGGACCACCGAGGCCGCGGTGAAGATGGCGACCTCGCGCGCCCGGCGGCGGATGCAGGCCAGCGCGCGTTTGATGGGAGATGACCTCAGATGTCGCTGACGCTTCCGCCCACCGCGGTGGTTCGGGTTTCTCGCGGGACTTTCGACCCGGCGCGCTTTGCTGAGGTCGAGTTTATGACCCGCGAGACGGCCGCGTACCTCGTCCCCGCGATCCAGCGTTTGCCGGGCCTGCTGCACTATTCCGCCGCCGTCTCGCCGTCCGGATCGGTGGTTCACGTCAGCTTCTGGGAGAGCGAGGAGCGCGCCCAACAGATGGGTCGCTTGAAGGAAATGATCGTCGACGCGCGGAAGGACGCCGAGGCCGTCGGCGTCGAGTTTGCCCCGATCATCAATTATCCGATCAGCTGGAACGCTTGAGTTAATACGCCCCGACTGACCGCATTCAGCGCCCTGTCAGCGAAATCCCCCTGCGGCCCAAGAGTCTATCTGGGGTCGCGTCCGCCGCCGGCGTCGGGATTGTTGGGATCGGGCTCGCGTTCATCAGGGGCGCCGGTCTCCGGCTTGTGCGGCTTGGACGGGGTCGCCGGCGCGTCCTCGACGCCAGGGTCAACGCGCTCTTCAGCGCCAGGCTTGTCCGGAGGGCGGGGTTTGTGGGCCATGAAACCAGCCTATCACATGTCGCTGACGGCGCCCGCGAGGAGGCTTGTCGCGCGACCCCCTACCTCGTCAGTTCCGGGATAAGCGTCAGCATGTAGGTCACCCCCGGCGAGATCGAGGCGATCGGGGTGCGTTCGTTGAGGCCGTGGGAGAAGTCTTCCGAATCCTTGATGAACAGCGGTGGGGCCCCGTAGCTGGGGACGCCGTGATAGCGGAACCACATGCTGTCGGAGGCGCCGGCCGACTGCGAAGGGAAGACCGGCACGTCTGGCCACGCGGCCGCCACCGCCTTCTGCACCGCCGCCACGAAGTCGGGCCGCAGCGGCGAGGCGTCGGTGGCCACCGAGCCGACTGTGACGTCCTCGAACTTGATGTCCGGTTCGGCGGCGACCTGGGCGAGCTCGGCCATGATGTCGGCCGGCTTGTGGCCGGGAAAGATGCGGCAGTTGATGTTGGCCGTGGCGCGCTGGGGCAGGGCGTTGAGGGCATGGCCGCCGTCGATCATGGTCGCCACGCAGGTGGTGCCGATGGCCCCGACGGTGGCCGGGTTGGCGGTCAAGGTCGCGATGGCCGCCTTGTCGGTGGGGTCGGCGGCGAAGGCGCGCATGGCGGCCGCCTCGTCGGCCGGCTCGTACCGGGCGGCGGCCTTGAACCAGGCGCGGGTGATGTCGTTGAGCTCGGGCTTGAACTGATAGGCGTGGATGCGCACCAGGCCCTCGGCCAGGGTGTCGATGGCGTTGTCCTTGCGCGGGGCCGAGGAGTGGCCGCCTGGGTTGGTGATGGTCAGCTTGAAGTCGGCGTAGGTTTTTTCGGCGGCGTCCCAGGAAAAGAACTCCGGCTTGCCGGTGACCTCGTCGAGGGAGCCGCCGGTGCCGTCGATGTTGAGCACCAGTTCAGAGTCGGCGAGCTTCTCGGCGATGACGGCGCTGGTTTTCATCGTCGTCTCCTCGTCGCCGGAGAACTCGATGACGATGGTGCGGCGCGGCTTGAAGCCCTCGCGGCGCAGCTCGGTGAGCGAAGCGATGGCGAGGGTGCCGTCGAGCTTCATGTCGGTCGAGCCGCGGCCGAACAGGTAGCCATTCTCGACCACCGGGGTGAACGGATCGCGCCGCCAGTCCTGCGGCTTGGCCTCGACCACGTCCATGTGGCCGGAGATCACCAGGGGCTTCAGCTTGGGGTCGGACCCCGGCCAGCGGGCGATGAGGAAAGCGGTGTCGTCGACGGGGGTGACGGTGACGTCCTCAGGCCTGAAGCCGCCGGCCACCAGGGCGGACTTGTAGAGTTCGGCCACCTCGGGGGTCTTGTTGCCAGGGCCGGCCACCGAGCGCAGGGCGATGGCCTTTTGCGCCAGCTCGAGGGCTTCCTGGTCCGCGGCCGGATGATCCGCCGCCCAGGCGCCCTGAGCCACGATCACCACCCCGGCCGCCAGGGCCGCCCCCACACTGTGCATCATCGTTCGTTTGCTCCTCAGGCTTACGGGGTTCTGCAAACAGCTTTTGCGGCGGCGCGTCCAGAGGGAAGGGCGCGGCGAAGGGTTGCGCCGCAGGAACAGCAGGGCTGGACCCCCTCCACCCGTTGGCTGCTTCGCACCTCTGCTTCGCAGTCGGGGTCCCCCTCCCCCAGAGGGGGAGGAGAGCGCCAACGCCTCTCTTCCCCCTCTGGGGGAAGTACCGGCGAAGCCGGGGATGGGGGTTTAGGCCCGTCGCGCGGATGTCGCCTGTTTGGGCTAAGCTGCCGCCGACGGAGGCTGGCATGGATATCGCAACCAACGAGACGCGCATCGAGTCCGGGGCGGTGGTGCTGGGCGGGCGGCGGATCCCGGCGGCCTGGCTGGCCGACAACGCCGAGGGCGCGCGCAGCCACGCCGGCGGCCATCGCCTGGCCGGGGCTTTGGCGCTGAGCGGCCTCACGGTCGAGGCGGCCTGGATCGACGGCGAGACTCTCTTCGCGCGGCTCAGCGACGGCGAGACCCGGCGCGTACCGCTGGCGACGCTCGGCGAGCCGCCGGCGGACGACGGCGCGGCGCTTTGGCTGACGGCGGCGGCGGGCGAGGACGGGCCGCCGATCGACTTCACGGCCTATCTCGAGGACGACGCGGCCCTGGCCGAGGCGCTGACGCGGATCGTCCGGCGGGGGATCGTGTTCCTGACCGGGGCCGGGAGCGAGCCGGAAACGGTGGCGCGGTTCGTCGCCCGGTTCGGCTATATTCGCGAGACCAATTACGGGCGGCTGTTTGACGTCCGCGAGGAGGCGCGGCCGAGCCACCTCGCCTATTCTCCGGTCGGCCTCGATCTGCATACGGACAATCCCTACCGCGACCCCGAACCGACCCTGCAGGCCCTGCACGTCATCGAGGCGGCGAGCGACGGCGGCGAGAGCCTGTTCGCCGACGGTTTCGCCCACGCCGAAGCGCTGCGCGCGGCGACGCCGGAGCGGTTCGAGATTCTGACCAGGACGCCGGTCCCGTTCGCCTACGAAGGCGCGGCCGGCGAGCGCTTCCTGGCCCGCCGGCCGATCCTGGAGACCGATGGCGCCGGGCGGCTGCGCTCGATCCGGGTCAACCACCGGGCCATGGGGGCCACGCCGCTGGATGGGGCCGAGGCGTGGTACGAAGCCTACCTCGACCTCTACGGCCGGCTGCATGCGCCGGACGCCTGCATCGCCCGCCGGCTGGCCCCCGGCGAGATCGTCCTCTTCGACAACCGCCGCCTGCTGCACGGCCGGGCAGCCTACGCCGGCACAAATGGGGCGCGGGGCGGCCGCTGGCTGCAGGGCTGTTACGCCGAGCGAGACGGTCTGCTCGCCAAGCTGGCCCAGATCTCGCGATGACGCCCGAAGCGGTCGTCGCGGAGATCTTCGCGCTGTTCGCCGAGCGCGGGGGCGAGCGCTATGGCGAGCGGGTGACGCAGCTCGACCACGCCCTGCAGTGCGCGGGCCACCTGATCGAGAACCGCGGCCACATGGCCGAGCGTGACGGCCTGGACGGCGAGCACGAGGCGCTCGGGGCCCTGTCGCTGTCGGCGTGGTTTCCGCCGGCGGTGACCCAGCCCATAGCCCTGCACGTGGCTGCCAAGCGCTGGCTGTGCGCGCGCGAGCCGGGGTATTTCGAGGCCCTGAGCGCGGCCTCGCAGCTCAGCCTGGAACTGCAGGGCGGGCCGTTCGCGCCGGACGAAGCCGACGCCTTCCTGACCCGGCCCTACGCGACCGAGGCGATCCGCCTCCGACGGTGGGACGATTTCGGCAAGCAGCTGGAGACCGACGAGGCGCTGACGCTGGAAAGCTTTGCCGGCGTGTTGGCCGCGTCTTGCACCAGTTGATCCTCCCCTGCCGAGCGGGGGGCCCGTCTGACCTTCCACCTCTACGTCATCGCCGGGCGCCAGTCCCGGCGACCCATGCACGCCGAAGGTCGGGTGGCCATGCCTCGCATGGTCACGACGAGGTGGCGAAGCTGGTTCGTGACCGCGACGCGCGGTCACACCAGCACGCGTGTTTATGGATGGCCGGGACTGGCGCCCGGCCATGACGGTAGGTGATAGGAATGCGGGCTCAACAGGCAGGGAGCGGGTCATGGCGGTGAAGCCGAGCCGGCGGGGGGTGCTGGCGGCCGGGGCCGCGGCCTGGTGGACGCCGCTGATCGAGCGGGCCCTGGCGACACCGGCCCAGAGCGTCACCGGCACGATCGCCGACGTGCAGCACGTGGTGATCCTGATGCAGGAGAACCGCGCCTTCGACCACTATTTCGGGACCCTGCGCGGGGTGCGCGGCTTTGGCGACCCAAGGCCGCTGACCCTGCCGACCGGCAAGAGCGTCTTCCACCAGCCGCTCGGTCCCGGCGTCGAAGAAGCGGTGCTGCCGTTCCGCCTCGATACGGCGACGACCAGCGCCCAGTCGCTGCAGAGCCTGGACCACAGCTGGAAGGCGCAGAACAGCCTGTGGCGCAACCACGACGCCTGGGCGCCGGTGAAGGGGCCCCTGACCATGGGCTATTTCACCCGCCAGGATATCCCGTTCTACTACGCCCTGGCCGACGCCTTCACGATCTGCGACGCCTATCATTGCTCGCTCTTCGGGCCGACCAACCCCAACCGCCTGTTCCTGTTCTCGGGCTCCAACGGCGTCTCGGCCGGCCACCCCGGGCCGCACTCGATCATGAATGTCGACGACGGCAACTGGACGGCCGACCCCAGCCGCAACGACAAGGCCTTCACGCCGTACAAATGGACGAGCTACGCCGAGCGGCTGCAGGCGGCGGGGGTGAGCTGGCAGGTCTATCAGGAGTACGACACTTTCGGCGACAACCCGCTGATGTGGTTCAGCGCCTACCGCGATCTGGCGGAGAGCGATCCGCTGCGCCAGCGGGCGCAGACCTGGGTGGAGGGCTCGACGCGGGCCAACGCCCCCAAGTCGCACGGCGAGCACCTGGTCGCCGCGTTCGCCAAGGACGTGGCGGCCGACGCCCTGCCGCAGGTGTCGTGGATCGTGGCCCCCTACAGAGCCTGCGAGCACCCTGACGCGGCCCCGGGCTGGGGAGAGGCCTTCACCGCCGGCCTGATCGGGGCCCTGGCCGCCAACCCCGCGGTGTTCGCCAAGACCGTCTTCATCCTCAACTACGACGAGAACGACGGTTTCTTCGACCATGTGCCGCCGCCGACCCCGGCCACCCGGCCGGCGCTGGGGGCCAGCACCGTGTCGACCCACGGCGAGAGCTTCGATGGCGAAGCGATGGGGCTGGGGCCGCGGGTGCCGATGCTGATCGTCTCGCCATGGACCCGGGGTGGCTGGGTGAACTCGCAGCTCTTCGACCACACCTCGGTAATCCGCTTCCTGGAGGTGAGATTCAGCGTGCCGGAACCGAACATCAGCCCCTGGCGGCGGGCGGTGACCGGCGACCTGACCTCGGCGTTCGACTTCGCCGGGGCCGACGTGATTCCGCCGCGGCTGCCCGATGCTTCGGGGGCGGGGGCGAGGGCGGAGGCGGCGGCCAGGCTGCCGGCCCCGGTGGTTCCCACGTCCGGCCAGAACGTGCCGAAGCAGGAGCCGGGCACGCGGCCCTCGCGGGCCCTGCCCTATCGCCTGCACGTCCACGGCGCGGTGGAGGGCGGCGGCCTGAAGCTGACGCTGGTCAACGACGGCGCGGCCGGCGCCCACTTCAGCGCCCATACGCCGGGGGCGCTGGCGGGGCCGTGGTCGTACACCGTCGAGGCCGGCAAGACCCTGGCTGCGGCGCCGCTGCCAGTCGGGCCCTACGACCTGACCGTCTATGGCCCCAACGGCTTCCTGCGCCAGTTCGCCGGCGGGGCGGTGGCCGGGCTGGAGGCCGAGGCGCGCTATGAGCCGGACGGCCGGCGGCTCACGCTGGTTTTGCGCAACCCCAGCGCCTCGCCGCGCACAGCCGTGGTCCGGTCGCGGGCCTACCTGAAATTCCCCACCGACCGGCTGGCCCTGGCGCCGGGCGGCAAGACCGAGCTGGTGTGGTTCGTGGAAGCCAGCGGCGGCTGGTACGACCTCGAGGTGACCGACGTCCACGACGGCGGCTTCCGCCGCCGCTTGGCCGGCCGCATGGAGAGCGGCAAGGCGTCGATCAGCGACCCACTGATCGGGGTTTAGGGCGGCGAGTCAGCCCCCTGAGCCGCTCAGTGAAACGTCCGCTGTGGGTCCGATAGCGGCCGCCGGCACGGCGCTGGCGCGCGGACCCTTCCGGGCGGTAGCGCGGGCTGGCAGGGAGGATTGCGGCGCCAGCGCGAATCAACCGCCGTCGCGGTGAGTCGCGATGGCGGCTTTGAGCGTCTCGGCCGCTGCCTGATAACGCGCCCGTCTATCCCTTAAGGCGCGCAGGGCGACCTCCTCGCCGTTCGCCGACATGGAATTGATTAGTGCGGATACGAGCTCCGCAATGAGCTCGTCGCATTCTGCGACTTTGAGCTCTAATTCGCGAAGCATGTCGTCTGCGTTACTCACAGAGTGAGCATCGCGCCTCAAGCCGGAATCGGCAACGGATATGGTCCGCTTAGGGTCGGAACGGATGCCGTCCGGCGCAGGTTATCGCCAAGGCGGATCAGTCTGGCGTGTCAGCCGGACGCAACGCCGACGTCTTTAAGGACAACAGCCGTGAAACAATCCTTCTTCCTGGCCGCTTCGACGGCCCTGGTTCTGGCCGGATGCAACCCGCCGCAGCAGGCCCAGACCGTGGCTCCGGCCGCCGCCGCGCCGGTCGTGGTAGAAGTCCAGGGTCGTCCCCCGCCGCCGCGCCAGGTCGCCCAATGGCGCCCACAAGCACAGCATCCCGAGGCCAGGGCGCCCGCCCCGCGTCCGGCGGGGCTTGACCGTCGGCCGGACGAAGGGCGCCAGCCCTAGAGGCCTGGAGCCAATCCTCTGACAAAAGCCGCCCCTTGGTGGCGAAGCGCCAGCTCGAGCACTTCCACTGTCACATCGCCGACATCCCTTCCGGGTCGACAGCGGACATTGACTAGGTCAACCACGGCGACGAGGGTTGCCGCGCGGGTCAAACACCAACGAGCCAGCCAAGATGCGGATTGATGGCGGATGTCACTGCGGCGCTATCCGCTATGAGGCGGAGGTCAATCCGGACAATGTCGTGATTTGTCATTGTACGGACTGCCAGACCATATCCGGCGCGCCCTACCGAACAAGCATCCGGGTGCGGCTCAGCAAGTTCAACCTGCAAGGTGAGCCCAAGACGTATTGGAAGGTAGGCGACAGCGGTCGCGGGGTCATGACCGCCTTTTGCGGCGACTGTGGCTCGGCTCTCTACTCCCATCGCAGCGACGCCGACTTCGTAAACCTCCGCGTCGGCTCCGCGAGCCAACGGAGGTCGCTACCACCAAAGGCTCAGGGCTTCTGCGGCTCCGCAATGCCCTGGGCGATGGACATCCGCGATGTGCCCGAAATTCCGCCCAAGCCACCTCGCTCGGCGGCCACCGACAGCTGACACGGCCAAGGTCCGTTCGGGAGGCGGTCATTTCGGAGCCGTCTGGGCGGCCAGGATCGCGCGTTTCCAATCGCCGGGCGGCGCCAACCATGTGCGCGCCATCCAATAGGCCAGCAGAATCAGCGGAATGAACTGCGGCAGAAAGAACAGCAGGGGCACATGATAGGGGCCGGGAAGAAACCGCGCGAACCCGTTGGTGAACGCCGAGCCCGTCGCCAATGTCAGCCCGACGCACATGCGCCACAGGTGGCGCGCGATCCTCGATCGCCCCGAGACGCCGCCGGCCATGACCACCCTCGCGTCGCCCACGGCGGCTATGGCGATGACAGCGGCGAAACTGCTGAGCGCGATGAGGACAGGCCCCTTGATCGCAAAGGCGCTGCTGAAGAGCTTAATTCCGGTCAGCAGTTGGAAGATGATGAGCGCAAACGGTGCGCAGATCGCGAGGGACGCCGCGAGCGCCACCTTCTCGGCGTTTCCGGCGACGCCGTCGGGCCTGCGGGCTGTGAGCCGGGCGGTCGCGACCAGGTAGAGCGCAAAGCCAGCGATGAAGAGGTTGATGATCTGCCCGGGCCTCAGCACGGCCAGGACAGCGGCGAAGATCGCCATGACCAGCATCGAGAAGAAGAACACATTGCCTGCGCCGCGATGAAGGCGGCCGCCCTTCGGCGCAAATATGGCCACCACGCCCGACAGCAGGGCCACCGAGCCCCCGGCGATGTGCAGGACGAACGCCAGCGTCAGGAGCATCGCCATCGGACCGAACCTTCGCGAGGGCCACGACCGCGCAGCCGAGGCGAGCCGCCATCGGCTTCAGCCTAGGCTTCCGCACGGGGCGCCCCAAGCGAAAATCAGAGCGCGCGACGTCCCCAGAGGCTCGGTCCACATTGAATTTTGGGATCACTGGCGCGCGGCCGGGAAGCGGATGAACCGTCGAAGGCGATGGGCGGACGCCCCAGGCTATTCCCCACCCCGACATCGCGACCTAAGGTGACGTCGGCGAGGAGGGTGAAGATGCGGTCCCAACGGTGTCATGCTTGGCGCGTGGGATGGATGGCCTGGCTGGCGATTTGTCTCTCACCGTTCGGGCCCGCGATGGCTCAGAGCGGCGGGTGTGCAGCGCCGAATCCCTGGAACGAGTCCACCGCCCGCCACGGCGCGCCGGAAGCGGAAGTGGCGGCGTGTCTGAAGTCGCGGGCCTGGGAGACCCGCAGCCTCAACGTGCCGGCCAGCTCGGCCGCCGCCGGCATCGTCGCTCAGTGCGAGGTGCGGGTCGTGTTCTTCGAAGGTCCGGCGGGTTCCACCAGCCGCGCGCAGGCGCAGCGGCGGGTCGACGCCAACGATCGCGCGGCCATGGATGCGGCCGCGGCCGATGTCGCCTGGTCACGGAAGTGCGCTGGGCGATAACAGACGAAAGCCGAAAGGGAGATGACATGCACAGCCTCGCCACACTGATGATCGCTTCCGCGACGCTGGCGGCCGCCGGGGCGTCGGCGCAGCCGCAGACCGTGCCGGTCATCGACCGGGTGTCGGCCGGCTATTCTCGGGTGCTGCGCCACACCATCGTCATCCAGGTGACGGCGGACCTGCCGAATTCCTGCTGGTCGAATCCGCGGCTGAGGCCGAACGTCACCGGACCCAGCCCGCGGCTTGGGATCGTCGGCTTCGCCGTCCAGGCAGACGTGAAGAGCGGCGTCATGTGCGCCCAGGCCGTCCAGACGGTGTCATTGCCGCGCTACAACTGG
>JBEKQJ010000196.1:0-5825 GCA_049519835.1 Caulobacteraceae bacterium
TGGGGCAAGATCGACTTCCTGGTCCACGCCATCGCCTTCGCCGACCGCTCGCAGATCAAGGGCTCGTTCGTCGACAACGCCACCCGGGCCACCTTCGCCCAGGCGCTCGATATCTCCGCCTACAGTTTCGTGGATGCGTCGCGCCGGGCCGCCGCCCTGATGCCGGACGGCGGCTCCATCATCACCCTGACCTACCTCGGGGCCGAGCGAGCCATCCCCAACTACAACACCATGGGCGTGGCCAAGGCCGCCCTGGAGGCCTGCGTCCGCTACGTGGCCCGCGACCTCGGGCCGAAGGGGATCCGGGTCAATGCGATCTCGGCGGGGGCGATGCGCACGCTGTCGCTGGCCGGGATCTCCGGGGGCCGCTCCATGCTGTCGCAGGGCCGGGCGCTGAGCGCCCTCAAGGAGGACACCTCCATGGAGGGGGTGGCCGGCTGCGCCCTCTGGCTGCTCTCCGACCTCGGCCGCTCGACCACCGGCGAAATCGCCCACGTCGACGCCGGCTTCCACATGATGGGCCTGGCGAGCGAGGAGGAGAGTTGAACGCACCCTCTCCCACCTCCCTCCCCTTGATGGGGAGGGTGGACCGCGTGAAACGCGGGACGGGTGGGGTCGCCGCACCACCCGCTCCGTCTTGCTTCGCTAACGCTACGCAAGCCACCTCCCCCATCGAGGGGGAGGAGGAACTAAGAATATGACCACCCGGCCGGACGTCATCATCGTCGGGGCGGGCATGCCGGGGGCGACCCTGGCCTTGGCTCTGGCGGCCGGCGGCTTGGAACCGGTCCTCATCGATCCCCTGCCCTTCGAGTTGCAGTGCGCGCCGACTTTCGATGGACGGGCCAGCGCCATCTCCTTCGCGGCCTTCCGGCAGTGGCGGGCGCTCGCCGCCGCGCCCTATCTCGAGCCGCACGCCCAGCGCATCGAGCAGATCGTGGTCACCGACGGGCGCGCGCCAGGCGCCGCGGCGCGGGGCCCGTCGCCAGCCTTCCTGCGCTTCGATTCGGCCGAGATCGCCGACCGCTTCGAGGGTGAGCCGCTCGGCTATATGCTGGAGAACCGCCATATCCGCGCCGGCCTCGCCAAGGCGGTGAGCGACGCCGGCATCGCGGTGCTGGCCCCGGCCAAGGTCACCGCCGTCGAGGTCTCGACCCGAATGGCGAGCGTCCGGCTGGCCGATGGCCGGATCCTGGAGGCCCCGCTGGTCGTCGGCGCCGACGGCCGCGGCTCGCTGGTGCGCCAGGCCGCCGGCATCGACACCTTCGGCTGGAGCTATCCGCACACCGCGGTGGTGGCGACGGTGGAGGCCGACCGCGATCACCTGGGCGTCGCCTACGAGCACTTCCTGCCAACCGGGCCGTTCGCCATCCTGCCGCTGCCGGATCGGCGCGCCAGCCTGGTGTGGACCGAGGCCCCCGCCCGCGCCGCCGCGCTCAAAGCCGCCTCCGCGCCCGCCTTCGAGGCCCACCTCGCTCGCCGCTTCGGCCCTTTCCTCGGCGCCGCCAAGCCGGAAGGGCCGCGCTTCACCTATCCGCTCGGCCTGCAGATGGCCGAACGCCTCACCGCCCCGCGCCTGGCCCTGGCGGGCGACTCCGGCCACGCCATCCATCCGATCGCCGGCCAGGGCCTCAACATGGGTCTCAAGGACTGCGCCGCCCTGGCCGAGGTGGTGATCGAGGCCCAGCGTCTCGGCGAAGACATCGGCGCGGCGGCGGTGCTGGCTCGCTACGAGCGCTGGCGACGCCTCGACAACATCGCCGTGGCGGCGGCGACAGACGCCTTCAACCGCCTGTTCGCCAACGACCATCTGCTGGTGCGCACGGCCCGCGACATCGGCATGGCGGCGGTGAACCGCCTCGGCCCAGCCCGACGGGCGTTCATGGCCGAAGCCGGCGGCGCGCTCGGCGACCTGCCGAGGTTGTTGAGAGGGGAGCTGGTTTAAGTTCCCATTCACCTCTCCCGTGGGGAGAGGAATTCAGTCCAGACTCCGCGCTTCTTCCGGCAGCATGATCGGCACGCCGTCGCGGATGGGATAGGCGAGGCGCGCGCCCTTGCTGATCAGCTCGCCGCGTTCGCGGTCGTAGTCCAGCGGCCCGCGGGTCACCGGGCAAACCAGGATTTCGAGCAGTCGCGGGTCGATTTCGGGGGAGGTCATGGGCGGAGCCTACTGAACCGAGTGCGTGGCGTCATCGTCTTCGGCCGCATCGATGGCCAGCAAGGCCTCCAGCGCGTCGCGGCGATCCGCGAGGTCGCGGGCCTCGAGCAGGGCCTGCTTCTCGGCCGGCTCGAACGGCAGCGCCATGGCCAGGCTGTTGACAAGCGCCGGACCCGGCGCGCTCGCCACAACATCCCAGTCGACGCCGAAGCCCTTGCGGTCGAGGTAGGTCCGCAACAGCTCCAGAAAAAAGGTGCGGTCGAATTCCTCGGCCTCGTCGTCATCGAGATCGCCCTCGAAGGTCACGTAGTCGGCGCGCACCTGGCGGTAGGGCGTGAGCTGAGGCACTTCCTCGAGCGCCTCGAACCGGCAGACGCCGGTCAGCGCGATCAGATAGTCGCCCTCGCCGGTCTCGGCGTAGCTGGTGATGCGGCCGACGCATCCCACCCGCGCCAGGCGCGGCTTCGGACCCGTCATGCCGTCTTCGGTCTGGACCATGCCGATCAGTCGCTCCCCGGCCATGGCGTCGTCGACCATGTTGAGATAGCGCGGCTCGAAGATGCGTAGCGGCAGGATCCCGCCCGGCAGCAGCAGCGCGCCGTCGAGCGGGAAGACCGGGATGACTTCCGGCAGGATCACGAGAACAGGATCGAGGAGAGGCGCCGGCGGCCCTGGCGGGTCACTTCCGAGGTCTGGCCGGCGGCTTCGAACACCTTGAGGAGCTGAGCCCGCGCGGCGCCTTCATTCCAGTCGCGGTCGCGAGCGATGATCTCCAGCAGGTGATCGGCGGCCGCCGCCAGCTTGCCCTGGGCGGCGAGGCCGGCGGCGATCTCGGACCGCGCCGCATGGTCGTTGGCGTCGGCCTGCAGGCGACGCTCGGCCTCGGCCGTCTCCGAGGGCGCTTCCTTGGCCAGCGACAGGGCCGCGCGGACGCTTTCGAGGTCGGCGTTCTTGGCGTCGGCCGGGGCCATGGCGGCGGCTTCGGCGGCGCGCTCGAGGTCTCCGCCCGCCAGGTAGCAGCGCGCCAGGCCGCCGATCGCCTCGAGGTTGTCCGGGGCGATCTGCAGCACCTCGGCGAAGGCCTGGGCCGCCCCGGCGACGTCGCCCAATTCCAGGGCCTCGCGACCCATAGCCAGGAGCTCGGCCTCCTCGGAGACCGGCGGCTCGCGGACCAGCTTCTGGACGAAGGCGTTGACCTGACTCTCCGGCAGGGCGCCGGTGAAACCGTCTACGGGCCGGCCGCCGTCGAAGGCGTAGACGGTGGGGATCGACTGGACGCGAAGCTGGCCGGCGTAGACCGGGTTCTTGTCGATGTCGATCTTGACCAGCTTTACCGCGCCGCCGGCGGCCTTGACCGCCTTCTCCAGCGCCGGGCCGAGCTGCTTGCAGGGCCCGCACCACGTGGCCCAGAAATCGACGATCACCGGGGTTTCGCGCGAAGCCTCGATCACGTCGGCTATGAAGCCGGCGTCCGAGCCGTCCTTGATGATGTCTGCGCCCGTCCCGGCCGGCGCGGCCTCTCCAATCAGCGTCATAGGTCTTTCCGAATGCGTGAGGGCCTAAGATGGTCCCTCGGGTGGGAAAAGGAAACTGTCGTGGAGCGCCACCGCCTCAGGAGGTGGCGGGAGAGAGAGCCGCGAAGTCGACCACGATCGGCTCGACACCGGCCGCCGCCAGGAAGGCGCGAAAGCCGGCCTGGCTGACGCTGGTGGTGGCGGTGTTGCGCAGGGGGTGAAAGTTGACCGGATCGGCCTCGGCGAGGGCGCGATCGAGCACGAATCGCACCCGCCGCGCGTGATCGTTGACGAGCGCGAAGGCGGTGACCGAACCGGGCGTGACGCCAAGAACCTCTTCGAGCAACTCGGCCTTACCGAACGACAGGCGTCCCGAGCCGATGACCGCCGGCAGAGCCTTGAGGTCGATCCGCGTCGACTGCAGCGCCGAGACCAGCCAGAGCGCGCCTTTCTGGTCGCGCAGGAAGAGGTTCTTGGTCTGACCGCCCGGCAGGGCTTCCAGGGCGGGGCTCGCCTCGCCGACGCGGAACACAGCCGGATGCTCGAGCGTCGCGTGGGCGACGCCGTGCGTCTCGAGGAAGGCGAGCAGCTCGTCGGAGGTCATGCGGCGCCGTTGGACGGCGCGGCTGCGCACGCTAAGGAAAATCCATGCAACTCGAATGTTATCCCATGTCCGCCCGGCCGCCGGACATCGTGCCAGGCCGCCCCCAGCGGGGTTGGATGGACAATTTCTTCGACCGTCATCCCTATCGCTGCCTGCCGCTCACCATGGCCAACACCACCGGCTGGGAGATCCTCTGCCCGATCGGCTTCACCGCCGAATGGAATGGCGGCATCGAGCAGACCGACATCGTCATCGCCGCCGACCATCCTTTCCCTGGGTTCGACGATTTCGTGAAGAGCCATTTCTCGCATGGGGTGCTGACCTTCCATCCCGGCTATCTCTTCCGGACGCCGGACGGCTGGTCGCTGTGGGCCGGCGGGGCGCCGAACCACGTCAAGGATGGCATCCAGCCGCTGCAAGGCCTCGTCGAGACCGACTGGCTGCCCTTCCCCTTCACAATGAACTGGGTGTTCACCCGGCCGGGGCGCGTTCGCTTTGCCAAGGGCGAGCCATTCTGTTTCGTCAGCCTGGTCCAGGACCGGGTGATGGAGACCTTCGACCTGGTGCAGAAGGACCTGGTTCGGGACCCCGACCTGCACGGCCAATACGAGGCCTGGCGCGGCCGGCGCGACGACTTCAACGCCAAGCTCTACAAGCGCGATCCGGCCACCATCAAGGAGGCCTGGCAGCGCTACTACTTCAAGGGCGAGATGCCGCTCGACGCCCCCGCCCCCAAGGCGCACGTCAACAAACGACGGATGAAATCCCTCAAGTTGGGGGGTTGAGCAGGGGTCAAGCGGGCGCTTGCCATCCGCGGGCTGTTGGGCCATAAGCCGCCCTCCCGGGCGGACAGCCCGGATGGAGTGCGGGCGTAGCTCAGGGGTAGAGCACAACCTTGCCAAGGTTGGGGTCGGGCGTTCGAATCGCCTCGCCCGCTCCAGATTTTCTCAGAAAACATATATAGTTAGGCCGGCTCATTCGGAGCCGCCCGCCGGGCGTCGCGCGCGCCGGAAGATAGGCGGAAGATAGCGTCACGTTTTCGCGAGGTCCCCGTGCCCCGTCGCCGCCTTTGTCCCATGCCCGTCGAGGGTCTGTTCTTGAACCCGACCTATGTCGCCCTGCCGGCCGCCGGACGCGGCATGTTACTGAGCCTGTGCGAGCATTTTTGGAGGTCCGAGTGTCGACCCCGTCCGCGAGACGATGACCAGCTCTTTGCACTGGCCAGAGCGCACCGGCCAACATGGCGGCGGCACAAGACTGAAATTCTCTCTGTCTTCGATTTGTGGGCGGCCGACGCGGCCCGGGATTTCGAACTTCGCCAAGGTAGGCGCGATAGCCTAAGGATCGCGAGCGATTGCAGCCGAGCGGCACGTCGGCGCAAGGCAGCGACGGCAAGGCTCGACGGCACCGGAAATCTCAACGCGCACTCGACAGACCCCGTTGCACAGGGCGTTTGGTCCACGCCCCGCCGCGAAGCCTGCCGCGCCATGACGCCGGACGCTAGAGAGCAATCGGCGTCGAAGCTCTGGGACGATCGCCACTGGATGCG
>JBEKQJ010000197.1:0-5824 GCA_049519835.1 Caulobacteraceae bacterium
GTGCTGGTGCCCGTCGCTCAGGCCTCGGACTCTCCGATCATGCTGGTCGGAGTTGGCGAGGGGATCGAAGACCTGCAGCCGTTTGACGCCCGTGCATTCGCCCGCTCGCTCGTGGGCCTCGAGGCGCCAGTCCATGGCTGATCGGGCCCCGCCGCGCTGGTTCGCTTCCGTGGTGGACGGCGGCCCGGGCGTCCTCTTCATCGTCGCCTATCTGTTCACGCGCGACTTCCGCGCTGCAACGCTCACCCTGGTGATCGCCGCCGCCGTGGCGCTCCTCGCCATGCTGGCGGTGGAGCGGCGATTTCGACCCTTGCCGACCGCGGTGGCCGCTCTGGCCATCAGCTTCGGCGGCGCCTCCCTGCTCCTGCGCGACCCGCAGATCCTGAAGATGAAGATGAGCATCGTCGATGGGATCCTGGGAGCGGTTCTCATCGGCGGCGTCGCCATGGGCAAGAACCCGCTGAAGTATCTCCTCCACGCGACCTTCTCCCTCCCTGACAAGGCCTGGACGCAGCTTGCCATCCGTTACGGCCTCTTCTGGTGGGCCTGCGCCATCGCCAACGAAGTCGTACGCCGCAACTTCAGCGACCACGTCTGGGTTCTCTTCCGGGCCGGAAGCTTGGTCGCAGGCCTGGTTTTCGCCCTGGCGCAGACTCCGTTTCTCATCAAGCACAATGCTCTTGCCGAGAAGACTGGCGCGCCGCCGCCGGATCTCGGAGTCTAAAGACCGACTACGGAAGGTCTGTCGTCAAATCGACGCGAAAATGCGATAAGCGGAAATCGGCGGGATCGACCGGCGATCGACCAGAGGGACGCGCCATGGCCAAGTCCAAAGTCAAGCCGTCTACGGACGTCCTGACGGGTTCCGCAACGCACCTGTTGCACCGGGCCCTCCAGCTGGCGCTCGACTATCATTCGGAAGCGGCCGGCTCGGGCGCCGTCACCCAGCGGCAATACACGGTTCTGGCCGCGGCCGCGGCCAACGACGGTCTGACCCAGAACGATCTCGTGCGGGCCACAGGGATCGATCGCTCCACGCTCGCCGACCTGGTCGCGCGCATGCTGGTCAAGGGCCTGCTCGTGCGCGAACGCTCGGCGACGGACGGCCGGGCGAACTCCGTGCGCCTCTCGCAAGCCGGTCGCGCAGCCCTGGCCGCCGGCGCCGAGCCGGTCGCGCATGCCGACGACCGCCTGCTCGCTGTCCTTTCATCCAAGAAGCGCGAAGGGTTCCTGAAGACACTGAGCGCCGTGGCGCTGGCCGCCGACGAGCCGCCTGCCAAGGCCGCCAAGAAGGTCAAAGCCACGAAGGCCGAGAAGACGCCCAAGGCTCCGAAAGCCAAGCTCGCCAAGGTCAAGGCCGACGCCGCGCCCAAGGCCGGCAAAAAGGCCAAGAAGGGCAAGAAGGCCAAGAAGGCCGAACCCGCGGGCCTGGAAGTCTAGTGTGCCGGTTCTGAGGTTCGCCGCCTCATTCGATCGAACGCTGAGCGAACTTCAGAACCAAAATGGCACGCTAGAGTCATCTAGTTGGCTAGTGTCCTGATCGATTCCGAAGTTCGTCGGAGATCGCCATCACGCGTTTGCGAACTTCGGAATCGGGACACTAGATCCGCCCTGTCAGCGCCGCCCAGGTCAGCCGGGCGCGCTTCTCCAGGTCCGAAGCCTTCGGCGCGCGGGCCAGCGTCGCCGGCAGCGCGGCCGGGAAGGCCGCCGGCGGCAAACTCCTGGCGCTGGTCCGTGCTGCGACGAGCGTCTCGCCCAGAAGCTCATTCCGGCCGAGTAAACGCAAACCCCAGACAACGCCGGCAGGCTCCGCGAGCCGGGCCCGACCACCCGCGCCCAGGATCTCGGCCGCCAACCGCGCCAATGAGCCCTGCGTCGCGCCGGCCCAGGCCAGAGCGTCGGCTGCGCTCGCGGATGGCGCCTCCAACACGGCAAGCCGCGCCTCGATCATCGCCTCGAGAGGCTCGGGCGGCAGGCCGTGGGCGCGCACGGCGACCGCCAAGGCCTCAGCCGTGGGATGAGGCCTGACTGGCCGACCTGCGAAGATCTCATCCAGCGCCTCGCGCCACCACACGAGGCGAATCTCCGCCGTCAACGGATTGGATGTGACCGCGCCCGCACGCGCCAGCTCATGATCGAAGGCGTAGAGCGCCACGACGTCGGCGCGCGCAGCGCGATCGACGATGAAACGGCTCGCCAGCCAGCGGTCGGGGTCGACCCGGCGGACCTCGCCGTCCAGATCGACCCCTTGGTTCAACGCCTAGCCGTAGAGCGTCTGATACATCGCCATGGAGGTCAGCATCGGCAGCGACAGCAGGGTGTTGGTGCGCGAGGCGAGCGTGGCGATACGCGCGGCCTTGGCCTTGGCGTCGGCGTCCGCTTCCTTGATGCCGAGCGCGATCTTCTGGTTGGGCCAGATGATCCCCCAAACGTTGAGGAACATGATCAGGGCCAGATAGACGCCGATTCCCATCAGCGTGAAGCCGCCGTCGCCGCCCTCATAGCCGCCGGCCATCCCGAGGGTGAGCACCTTGGACGCATAGGCGCCGCCGCGTAGCCCCAGGATGCCGAATCCCGCCAGCACCGTGAACAAGGCCGCCCAACGGAACCAGAAGAGCGCCTCGGGCGCGATGTACTTCGACACCGCCGGCTTAAGCTCGGCCGGAATCTCCGGCATCTTCCTGATCTGGACGAAGTTGAAATAGTAGAGGAGTCCGATCCAGAGAATTCCGAACACGACGTGCATCCAGCGGAACACCGCCTGCCAGAAGATCAATCCTGTTCCCTGCGGACTGACTTGAGCATAGGACACGATCATGATCAGCGCCAGGACGACGCTGAGGATCATGGTATTGCGGAAGTTGAGAAGCAGCCCGGCCATGGCCTTGTCCCCTTTAGGTTTTCTCCCCGGAAGCGTTGGCATAGACCCTTTCGGCGCAGGCCGTAAAGCGGCCCCTCAGAACCGCTCGCCGACCATCGCCTCGCTCTTGGCCCACAGCGCCTTGGCGCGTTCGGCGTCGAGGGCGTAGGGCCTCACGCCGCCGGTGACGCCAGCGGAAGACTCGGTCACCGCCGCGACATGGCAATCCTCGCAGTAGCGGCCGCCCACCTCGCCGGGATCCGCCACAACGGCCGCCCAGACAGAGGTCGCGGCGCCCTGCGGAATGGTCTTCCACTGGAAACTCGTAAGCTCCGCCTGATCAACGGGACGGCCGGCGCGGCGGCGCGCCTCAACCAGCTGCTGAATGACATCGGGCGTCAGGTGCCGGCCGAGCTCGGTCTGGATGCCGCCAGGATGAAGCGCCGTGGCGCGCACGCCCCGGTCTCTGTGTCGGCGATCGAATTCAACGGCGAAGAGAATATTGGCGGTCTTGGATCGGCCGTAGGCGACGAACTCCACGTAGGGCGTGGTCTCGAAGTTCGGATCCTCGAGATCAACGTCAGCGAACTGGTGTCCAGCCGACGATAGATTGACCAGCCGCTCGCGGATGAGGGGCGCGATGCGGTTGACGAACACGAAGTGGCCAAGATGATTGGTGCCGAACTGCGTCTCGAAGCCGTCGGCGGTGACCCCCTTGGGGCAAGCCATCACGCCCGCATTGGCGATAACCACGTCGAAGGGCTCTCCGGCCGCGTTCAGGGCGTCGGCGGCGTTCCGCACGCTGGCGAGGGAAGCGAGATCGAGTTCGATGAGTTCGACGCCCGGGATGTGCGCGGTGACGCGCCGGGCCTTCTCGAGGTCTCTGGCCGCGCCGACGACTTTGGCGCCATGGGCGGTGAGCGCGCGGGCGGTCTCGATACCCAAGCCCGCCGAGGCGCCTGTCACCAGGATGCGTTTTCCGGTGAGATCGACGCCTTCCAGGACATCGTCGGTGGTCGACTGGGCGCCGAACGGTCCGGACATGGCTTCCTCCTTGTGATTGCGCCTCCCTTACACCGCGATGAGGGCGGTGGCGAAGCGCCGCCCCTCCGACACGAGCACGTTGTGCAGGCGCGCGGCCGAGGCGCTGGCCATGAATTCGAAGCCGAAGCCGGCGGTCTTCACGGCGTCACGCACGGCGCGCGACGGCAGCGCCGCGGCCGCGCCAGTCCCCAGCAGAATGAACTCGGAAGTCTCAAGACCGGCGGCGAACACGTCCGCGAAGTCCTCCAGCGTGAGATCGTCGAGGTAAGCCGGCCGCCAGTTTCGTGGCTGGTCATCGAGGATCAGCAGCGACGCGGGCCGCCAGAGCCCAGACACCCGGAATCCGCCGCCGCCCCAGGCGTCGATGGAGGGCGGCTCACGCAAGGTCAGGGTCGGCTGACGAAGTTGGCCGGCTGCGGGCCGATCGGCTTGGCCGGCTCGTCGTCGCGCCGCACACCCCACAGGAGCACGATCGGCGAGGCGACGTAGATCGACGAATAGGTGCCGATGACGATGCCGAACAGCAGCACGATGGAGAGCGGCCGCAGAGACTCTCCGCCGAACACCGCCAGGCCGGAAAGCGCCAGGAGAGCGGTCAGGCCTGTGATCACGGTGCGCGACAGGGTCTCGTTCACTGACAGGTCGATGAGGTCGCGCAACGGCATGCGCTTGTACTTGCGGCGGTTCTCGCGGAGGCGGTCGAACACCACGACGGTGTCGTTCATCGAATAGCCGATGATGGTCAGGAGGGCCGCGATGAGGTTGAGGCTGAACTCCAGGCGCAGCAGCAGGATGAGGCCGAAGCTGAGGGTCAGGTCGTGGAACAGGGCGACCACGGCGCCCAGGCCGAACTGCAACTCGAAGCGGAACCAGATGTAGATGAGCATCAGGCCGATGGCGGTCAGCAGGGCGAGAATGCCCTTCTGCATGAGCTCGCCAGAGACTTCCGGGCCGACCACGTCGGTGCGTGAGAAGGTGACCTGCCCGAGGGCCTGAGAGATCGCCGCCTTGACCTTGCCGGCGACCGCGCCGGCATCAGCACCAGGCGGCGTCTGGAAGCGGACCACGGCGTCATTGTCCGCCCCGAAGCGCTGGACCTGGACATCGCCGAGGTTGAGGCCGTTGACGACGCCGCGCACGCGCCCCAGGTCGGCTGGCTTGGCGCCGGTGTTGAACTCCACCACCGTGCCGCCCTTGAAGTCGATGCCGAGGTTGAGGCCCGGGTAGAAGACACCCCCCACCGTGGCGATCGCCGCCAGGATCGAGAGGGTCGCAAACAATCGCGAGAGGGAGACGAAAGGCACCTTCGTCTTGGTGGGAATGAGTTTGATGAGCGGCCACATGACGGCAGGTCCTCAGACGATCGGCAGCTTCTTGGCGCGGGTGGCGCGGAACCACCAGCCGATCAGCACCTGGGTTATCAGCACCGCGGTAAACACGCTGGACAGCACGCCGATGAGCAGGGTGAGGGCGAAGCCGCGCACTGGCCCCGCGCCCAGCCAGAACATGATCACCGCCGCCACCACGGTGGTGACGTTGGCGTCGACAATGGTGGTTAACGCCCGCGAGAAGCCGGCGTCTGCCGCGGCCATCGCCGGCCGCCCCGATCGCACCTCGTCACGCATGCGCTCGTAGATCAGGACGTTGGCGTCCACGGCGACGGCCAGAGTGAGCAGCAGGCCGGCCACGCCCGGCAAAGTCAGGGTGGCGTGAAAAAGGCTCATGGTTCCGACGATCATCAGGCCGTTCACCGCCAACGCCAGGGCCGCGAACCCGCCGAACAGGCCATAGGAGAGGATGATGAACGTGAGGATCAAAGCCGCGCCGATCAGGATCGAGATCTGGCCGGCCCTGACGGCGTCGGCCCCGAGCTCGGCCCCCACGGTGTGCTGCTCCTCGACGATCAGCGGCGCCGGCAGG
>JBEKQJ010000198.1:0-5797 GCA_049519835.1 Caulobacteraceae bacterium
TAATCATTTTGAGCATGATGCCCTCGCACGCGGAAGCCCTCTTCGAATGCTGCTCCGAACGGTTCGAGGCGCCTCTGGCCGTGGCCGAGCGCGAGCTGCGCCTGATCGCCGCCCTGGCCGAGGCGATCGGCCGCGCGCTCGGCGAATGGAGCGTGCTTGTCGCCGAGATGGAGCTCGCCCGGAGGCTCGACAGCCCGCGCGCCCGCGACCTGGTGCTGGAGACGGTGTTCGACGAGACCCTGGCGCCGCCGGCCTGGCGGGTGCTGGCCGAGTTGATGGAAGCGGCGTGACGCCGTTCCGCGCCATTGGGGGCATGGTGATAGCCGACCATGGGCCGATCCGCCTCATCGAGGCCCGCGCCCTGGCCGCCGCCTACGCCCGCGAGGCCGCGATTGGCGACGGCGCGTGGCGAGCGATCGCCCTCAGCCGCGCCGAAGCGCTCGACAGTGCGGTGCGGGACGCGACGGACTGGCGACGGGCGGCCGGCTGGGCCGATCCGGACGCCGCCGACGCTCACGCGCGGCGCCCGCCGCGGGGGGCGCCATGAAGCCCCTCCCCCGCGTCGACCGGCAGGGGCAGGAAGAACAGCACCGAGATGAGTGAGACGAGCCCGACGGCGATGTAGGCCGGGCCGATGATGTCGGCGGTCAGGTGCTGGGCGTGATGGGCGACCATCGAGAGGTGCAGAAACATCGCCGCCATGCCGATGCCCATGCTCTGGGAGAGCTGCTGGGCCATGGTCGACAGCGTCGAGGCGCGGCTCATGCGGCCGTGCTCGACGTCGGCGAAGGCGATGCCGTTGAGCGAGGTGAACTGCAACGAGCGGAAGAAGCCGCCGGTCAGCAGCACGGCGTAGAGGAACCAATGCGGCGTCTGGGGCCGGAACAGCGCGTAGGCCATGAAGCTGGCGGCGACGATGACGGCGTTGACGATCAGCGTCCGCTTGAAGCCGAAGCGGGCCAGGATCGGCGGGGCGCAGGTCTTCATGACCAGGGCCGCGGCGGCGCTGGCGAAGGTCATCAATCCGGCCTGCAGAGCGGTCAGGCCGAAGGCCACCTGCAGCAGCATGGCCATCATGAACGGGGTCGCGCCCATGCCCATGCGCATGAAGGCGCCGCCGACCGTGCCGGCGCGGAAGGTTTGGACGGCCAACAGCTTGAGATCGAGGATGGGATTGGCGATGCGCTTCGCGCGCCAGGCGTAGAGCGCCATCATAGCCGCGCCGCCGGCCATCATGGCGCCGATCGCCAGCGGCGGCAGAGGCCCGCGGCCCATGTTGTCGAAGCCCCAGACGACGCCGCCCATGCCGAGGCCGGTGAGCACGAAGCCGGTCCAGTCGAGCGGGCCCACCGCCTCCTCCCGCGCGTCGGCGATGAACTTCCACACCAGCACGACGCCGAGCGCGGCGATCGGCAGGTTGAGAAAGAAGATCCAGCGCCAGGAACCGTAGGTGATGATGAAGCCGCCGATCGGCGGACCGATCACCGGGCCGAGCAGGGCCGGCATGGTCAGCACGCTCATCGCCCGCACGAGGTGGTGGCGCGGCGTGGCGCGCAAGAGAACGAGCCGTCCGACCGGCGTCATCATCGCCCCGGCCGCGCCCTCGAAGGCCCGCGCGGCCAGCATTTCCCAGAGATTGGTGGCGAAGCCGCAGAAGGCGCAGGCGGCGGCATAGGCGACGATGGCGATCAGGAAGACCCGCTTGGCGCCGAAGCGGTCGGCCACCCAGGCGCTGACCGGCAGGAACACCGCCGAGGCGAGGATATAGATGGTGATCGCCGAGCTGAGGCGGATCGGATCCTCGCCGAACGAGCGGGCCATGGTCGGCAGGGCGTTGGCGATGACCGTGGCCGACAGGGTCTGCATGACCAGGGCCCCGCCGATGATGGCCGGGACGAGCGAGGAGAACTTCTTGTCCTCGGCCTCGAAGACCGTTTCCGGAATGGCGACCGCATCGGCCATCAGCGATCCCCCGCCAGGCGGCGCAGGGCCTCGGCCGCCGCGGCGAGCGCGCGCCGGTCGCGGGCGCCAAGCGCCGCGAGCCGCCGGACCAGCCACTCGTTGCGCTGGGCGCGGATGGCGTCGATGGCGGCCTGGCCGGCTGGCGTGACACGCCGGCCGATGCGGCGGCGATCCTCGGCTTGCGGCGCCTCGCGCTCGATCCAGCCGGCGGCTTCCAGACGCTTCAGGTGGGCCGACATCGAAGGCGCGGTCATCTGCTCGGTCTCGGCGATGGCGCCGGCCGTGATCCCTGGGTGCTTGAAGATGTGGGCAAGCAGCTGGGCGTCGAGCGCCGAGACGCCGGCCTTCTGGGCCTCGCGGCGCAGCTGGCGCGAGACGCGTAGCAGGCCGGGGCGCAGCGCCTCGGCCAGCGCGATGAGGTTGTCGTCGATTTCGAGCAGCGTCACGATTCGGCCATATAGTTAGTTAGGCAACATAACTATATTCGGAGCCACGGTGGTGCAAGTGAGCATTTCTCCAATCCCGCTCATCCCGTGCAAGCCGCGAGAGCGGCGCGACGCGGGACCCAGGCTTTTTATGAAACACCGGGCTCTATGAGGAAAAAGCCTGGGTCCCGGCCTTCGCCGGGATGAGCGGAGGGGGAGACCGATCCGGCGTCGCGAAGTCGCGAAGAGAGTCTATACTTCGAGGCTGGTCAGGGAGGGCCAGACCATGCAGGCGCGCTTCACGTATGCGATCAAGTTCGTGGCCGACATGGACAAGGCCGTGGCCTGGCATCGCGACACCCTTGGCCTGGCGGTGAAGTTCTCGACGCCCGGGTGGAGCGAGTTCGACACCGGCGAGGTGACGCTCGCCCTGCACATCGCCAGCGACAAGAATCCGGCCGGCGGGGTGGAGCTGGGCTTTGCGGCCGAGGACCTCGCCGCGCTCTACGCGAACCGCACGCAGAACGGCCTCGACTTCCCGGCGCCGCCGCGGCTGGAGCACGGCGTGCTCCTGGCCCAGATCCGCGATGGCGAGGGTGCGGCGATCTCTCTCAGCGGGCAGCCTTGAGACGACTGGCCGCCGCAGTCGTCACAAGCAGGTGCTAGAAGTTCACAGGCTTGAACCGCGGGAGGCGAGACCATGAACGGGAGCGCGCTCAGCCAGATCGACACCTTTGTCGTGCTGATGCTGGAGAACCGGTCTTTCGACCACCTGCTCGGCTGGCTCTACGCCGGCGCCAACAACTTGAGCCCGACGGGTCAGGCCTTCGACGGTCTGACTGGCCAGGAAAGCAATCCGGCTTCGGACGGATCGCCGGTCCAGGTGTTCCGCATCACCAGCGCCACGGCCAACGCCGCCTTCATGCCGGGCGCCGACCCGGGCGAAGGCTATGCGGCGATGAACGACCAGCTGTTCGGCAGCATCACGGCGCCGCCCAGCCAGCCGACCGTCTCCAACCAGGGGTTCGTGAAAGACTTCGCCTACACGCTCGGCTGGCAGGCCAAGGAGAAGGGCTGGACGATCCTCGCCGGAACCACCGAGTCCGCCATCATGGGTTGCTACGACCCGACCATGGTCCCGGTGCTGAGCGCCCTGGCGAGCGGGTTCGCGGTCTGCGACCAGTGGTTCTGTTCGGCCCCGACCGAAACCCTGCCCAACCGCGCCTTCGTCCACGCCGCGACCTCGCAGGGCCACCTCAAGGACCGGGATTCACCCTACACGGCGCCGACGATCTTCGGGGCGCTGACGGCCGCGAACGTCAGCTGGCGGATCTTCGGCTATGCGGCGACGCCGCTGACGAAGAGCGATTTTCCGGACGTGCAGCAGGCGCCGGGCGCCAACTTCGGCGTCTTCACAGACTTCCAGGCCGCCGCCACGGCGGGGACCCTGCCTGCCTACAGCTTCCTCGAGCCCGAGTGGAGCGGATCGGGCCAGAACGACCAGCATCCGGTCTCCGACATCGCCGCCGGCGAGCAGCTGATCTATCAGGTCTATCAGGCTCTGAAATCCGGACCGAAGTGGGCGAGCACCCTCTTGGTCGTCACCTATGACGAGTCCGGCGGCCTCTACGATCATGTGGCGCCGCCGTGGACCGCGACCCCGCCGGGCGACGGCAGCGTCGGCGAGCTGGGCTTCGGCTTCAACCGCTTCGGACCGCGAGTGCCGGCGGTGCTTGTCTCACCGCTGATCGCCGCGGGAACGGTGTTCCGCGCCCCCGCCGGCGGCCCGCCGCACGACCACACCGTGGTCCTCAAGACCCTTGAGAACCGCTATGGCCTGAAGCCGCTGACGCAGCGCGACGCCGCCGCCAGCGACCTTTCCGGCGTGCTGACGCTGGCGGCGCCGCGCACCGACGATCCGCTGGCTGGCGTGACGCCGCCGGCCCTCAGCCCGCCGACGTCTGCCGCGAACCAGCCGACCCACCTGCAGATGATCCAGGCCGCCCTCGCCGCCGACCTGCCGGCTCCCGGCGAGGCCCGCACAGCCCCGGCGCCGCAGCTGGCCACCGCCGCGGACTACGACCGCTACATCGCGGCGCGCGAGGCCGGCTGGGAGGCGGTCAGATCGCAAAATCCGGCTGAGCGGTGAACGAGACGACAGCGTATGGCCTTGGGCGAATCGACTTGTATTCGTTAACGCTCTGGGTCACCCTGCGCCGTTGGGGGACCTTGAGAGATCACAGATTCAATGTGACCCACATGGTGGGCTGGGCATGTGTAAGCCCCGCCGGACGTGCGTAATTCAGGGAAATCCGCGAACGCCGATCGATTGGCCGGCCGTCGCGCCAAGGAGCACGCAGTGTTGGACTACACATTCGAGCGTCAGCAAGGAACACCTAAGCCGTGGCCGAGCGGCCACGGCCAGCAGAACGTTCCGACCCCAATTCTTATCGAGAATTCAAAGTGATCGTGCCGCCGGAATGCACGAGTTGGGTCGCCTCCGCTGGCGCCCCCCAAGCCCACGCTGAATTCGACGACGGCAAGCGGCTCTACGCCAGCGGCACCCATCCTGAGATGGGCTCTGGCGAGAAGATGGCCGCCTTGATGGAGTGCATCGCCAACGTCCGGCCCTGGCGGCAGCATCTCGAGCTCGCCGCCGATCTGATGGGACTCTACAAATATGTCAGCGCGCCGCCGACCGATCGCGAGAACCGATTCGGTGGTTCGCCCGACCAGCTTCTCGCGAGCATGATCCAGGGCGAACTGGGGGCCGCGCCCGTCGGGAGCCTGTCGCCCGCCGATCGCGCCGCCTTTGTCGAACTGGTGAAGTGGCACTTCCAGGAGTTGGACTTTCGAGCCAGAACCTTCGCTCGAGCCGAAGCCCGCGTCGCCGACCTGACCGTCGATCGCCGGGCGGGCGCCTTGCGCGCGACCAAGCTCTGGGAGGCTGTCATCGAGGCTCGCCTCGAAGCGGCCGAACGGTTGTCGGCCTTCTCGGCCCGGCTGTCCGCCGGGCGGGCCCGCTTTGAGCAGGTCGATATCGCGCCTCCGGCGATTCAGCTCGATTTCAAACTCGATTGTCCCGAGGGCTGGTCGACCCATGAGTTCGACACCTTGACCGATCGCTTCCTGATCAGCCGGACGATGCAGAAGCGGTTTCTCGCCGACAGCCGCGGACCGATCAAATCCGAGGCCGCCACGTCCCGTAACCATGACGCGGCCAAGCCCGGCAACGGGGTCCGGGCGCAGAGCGAAATCGGCATCCTGACCGGCAAGGATCTGGGCAACCCCAGCTACGCCTAGGCAAGCTGGCGCGTCGTCAGATCGAAACCGACGGCTGGGCGGTGAACGCCGCCCAGGTCAGCCAGGCGAAGAAGATCACCCCGACAGCCATGACGAGGCGGAAGCGC
>JBEKQJ010000199.1:0-5737 GCA_049519835.1 Caulobacteraceae bacterium
GAGATCGCCACCGAGGTCGGCAAGGACGGGATCATCATCCTCGGCCTGTCCGGCCGGGGCGACAAGGATCTCGCCGCCGTGGCCCCCCGCCTGGAGGGCCGGGCGTGAGCCTGGCCCGCATCGAGGCGCGCTTCGCCGCCGTGGCCCGCCAAGGTCGCGCGGCCTTTGTGCCCTATATCGTGGCCGGCGATCCGGACGCGGCGACGTCGTGGAACATCCTGCGCCAATTGCCGGCCGCCGGCGCCGACCTCATCGAGCTCGGCCTGCCATTCTCGGACCCCATGGCTGACGGCCCGGCCATCCAGCGCGGCGCGTCGCGGGCGCTGGCCGCCGGCGCCGACACCAGGAGCGTGCTGGCGCTGGCCGCCAGGTTCCGCGAGACCGACGCGGAGACGCCGCTCATCCTGATGGGCTACTACAATCCGGTCCTCGCCTTCGGCCTCGAGGCCTTTGCAGCGGCGGCGGCCGAGGCGGGCGTCGACGGCCTGATCATGGTCGACGTCCCGCCGGAGGAATCGGCGCCTCTGGCCGACGCCCTCGAGGCCCACGACCTGGCCCTGGTGCGTCTGGCCACCCCGACCACCGATGCCGCCCGGCTCGAGATCGTCGGACGTCGGGCCCGCGGCTTTCTTTATTTCGTCTCGGTGACCGGCGTCACTGGCGTCAAGGAAGCCGACGCGGCGGCGATCGCGGCCCAGGTCAGGCAAGCCCGCACCGCGACCGGCCTGCCCGTCGCCGTCGGATTCGGGGTCAGAACCCCCGAGCGGGCCGCCGAGGTGGCGGCGATCGCTGACGCGGTGGTGGTCGGCACGGCGCTGGTGGAGGAGATCGCCGCCAGCCTCGCACTAAGCCGTGATCCGGCTCCAAAAGTTCTGGCGGCGGTGGCGGCTATGGCTCAGGCTGTGCGCACCGCCCGGACGGGAGTCTGACCTTTGGCCCTGACCGACGACAAAAAGGCGAGGCCGAGCCGCAATCCCCTGCCGCCCGTCTCGAAGGAGCGCGGCGGCTGGCTGGCCAAGATCGCGCCGGGCGTCCGCAAGCTGGTGGCGCGCCAGGACACGCCGGAGAACCTCTGGGAAAAGTGTCCCGACACCGGGGAGATGATCTATCGCCCCGATCTCGAAGCGGCGCTGTGGGTGACGCCGGCTGGCCGCCACATGCGCATCCGCGCCAACCTGCGCTTCACCTATACCTTCGACGAAGGCCGCTATAAGACGCTCGCCCTTCCCAAGACGCCCGACGACCCGCTCGGCTTCAGCTACGGCAAGCCCTATCGCGAAAGCCTGGCTGCGGCCAGGCGCAACACCGGCGAGACCGACGCCATGGCGGCCGCGGTCGGCGAGATCGGCGGCCAGACGACCGTGGTGCTGGTGCAGGACTTCGCCTTCATGGGCGGCTCGCTGGGCGCGGCGGCCGGCGAGGCCTTTCTGGCGGCGGTGGACGAGGCCTTGCAGCGGGACGTTCCGTTCGTGGTCTTCACCGCCTCGGGCGGCGCGCGCATGCAGGAGGGCACCCTCTCGCTGATGCAGCTGGCGCGCACCACCGCCGCCATCCAGCGACTGAAGCGGGTCGGCCTGCCCTACATCGTCGTGCTCACCGACCCGACCACCGGCGGGGTCACCGCCTCCTACGCCATGCTGGGCGACATCCATCTCTCCGAGCCGGCGGCGCTGATCGGCTTCGCCGGCCGGCGGGTGATCGAGGACACCATTCGCGAGGCCCTGCCGCCGGGGTTCCAGACCGCAGAGTTCCAGGTCGAGCGCGGCATGGTCGACCGCGTGGTCACCCGCCAGGAGCTGCCTGCCGTCCTGGGTTCGATCCTGCGCACCCTGATGGCTGGGCGCGCCAGCCGCGCCGCCGCCTGAGCGCCTCCTCTGAGCCTGCCAGTTATCGACCACGATCCGATCCGCGCCTCGGATCAGGCGATCGCCCGCCTGCGCGCGCTGCACCCGACCCTGATCGACCTCTCCACTGGCCGGGTCGAGCGCCTGCTCGAAGCCCTCGGGCGGCCACAGGACCGGCTCGGCCGGGTGATCCATGTGGCTGGCACCAACGGCAAGGGCTCGACCGTCGCCTATCTGCGGGCCATCGCCGAAGCCGCCGGCCTCAAGGTTCACGCCCTGACCTCGCCGCACCTGGTCCGCTTCGCTGAACGGATCCGCATCGCCGGGCGGCTTATATCGGACGAGGAGCTGACCCAGCGCATCGATGAGGTCGAGGCCGCCAACGCCGGGGCGCCGATCAGCTTCTTCGAGATCGCCACGGCCCTGGCCTTCCACGCCTTCGCCGCCGAGCCGGCCGACGTCACGCTGGTGGAGGTTGGTCTCGGCGGGCGCTTCGACGCCACCAACGTCTTCGCCCACCCGGCCGCCAGCGTCATCACGCCGGTCGATCTCGACCATCTCGAGTGGTTGGGACCGGAACTCTCCAAGATCGCCTGGGAGAAGGCCGGCATCCTCAAGGCCGGCGCGCCAGGGATCATTGGACGCCAGAAGGAAGAGGCGCTGCCGGTGATCGAAGCCGAGGCCGACAAGGTCGGCGCGCCGCTCACCATCATGGGCCGCGATTTCGACGCCTGGGAGGAACGCGGCCGGCTGATGCTGCAGCTCCCAGACCGGCTCCTCGACTTGCCGCCTCCGTCTCTCGCCGGCCCGCACCAGTTCGCCAACGCCGGCCTGGCCGCCGCCGCCATGCTGGCGATCGGCGAGCGGCGCGTCGACGAAGCCGCCCTCGGGCGCGGCGTCGAGACCGCCGTCTGGCCGGGCCGCTTCCAGCGGCTCACCGTTGGCCCGCTGGCGGCGCAGGCGCGGGCGCGCGGATCTGACCTGTGGCTCGACGGCGCACACAATCCGCATGCCGCCCTGGCCCTGGCCGAGACGGCGCGGCGCCTGAGCGCGCGGGACGGGCGGCCGCTGACTCTGATCGTCGGCATGCTCGGCCGCAAGGACGCGCGCGGCTTCTTTGAGGCCTTCGTCGACCTCAACCTTCGGGTCTTCGTCACAGGTTTCCACTCCGAGAGCGCCACGCCGCCGGAGGTCCTGGCCGAAGCCGCTCGCGCCGTGGGCCTCGAGGCGCAACAGGCGGACGGCGTTGAAGCAGCGCTCACGGTGGCGCTGGCGGCCGAGGGGCCGGCCCCGCACGTGATCATCTGCGGCTCGCTGCATTTCATCGGCGACGTCCTGGCGCTCAGCCCCGACACTTGGCCGCGGTGAGTTGGACCGCTAAGAGCGCCGCGGGCCGCCGTCGTACGAATCGGGGAATTTGATGAAGACGTTGCTCCTGTTCGGCGCGACGGGGGACTTGGCGCGGCGGATGCTGCTGCCTTCGCTCTACGGCCTCGACAGCGACGGCCTGTTGCCGACCGACCTCAGGATCGTCGGCGCCGCCCGCAGCGCCGGCGACGACGCCACTTGGCGCGGCAAGGTCGAGGCGGCCCTGCTGGAGTTCCTCGACGCCGACCGTGTCAAGCCGGATGTCCTCGCCCGCTTCCTCGCCCGGTTGCACTACTTCAGCGTCGACGTGACCCAGCCCGAGCCGTTCGGCCCGCTGGCCAAGGCGGTGAGCGACACCCACCCAAAGGACCTGTCGATCTTCCTCTCCACCGCGCCGTCGCTGTTCGGACCGACCATCGACGGCCTTGAGAAGGCGGGCCTTGCTGGGGCCCGCGCCCGGCTGGCGCTGGAAAAGCCGCTCGGCGTCGACCTCGCCTCGAGCCGGGTAATCAATGACGCGGTGGCGCGCGGATTCCCTGAGAACCGCACCTTTCGCATCGACCACTACCTCGGCAAGGAGACGGTCCAGAACCTCATCGCCCTGCGCTTCGCCAACAGCCTGTTCGAGCCGCTGTGGAACGCCCGCGGCATCGAGTTCGTGCAGATCACCGTCTCGGAGGTCGTCGGTCTGGAGGGCCGCACTGACTTCTATGACGAGACCGGCGCCCTGCGCGACATGGTCCAGAACCACATGCTGCAGCTGCTGGCGCTGACCGCCATGGAGCCGCCGGCCCGCTTCGACGCGGCGTCGGTGCGCGACGAGAAGGTCAAGGTGCTGCGCTCGCTGCGGCCGATCGACGCCGACACCGTCCGCACCCACAGCGTCACCGGCCAGTTCGAGGCCGGCTCGATCGGCGGCCAGCCGGTGCCTGGCTATGTCCAGGAGCTCGGTCGCCCGAGCTCGACCGAGACCTTCGTCGCGCTCAAGGCCCATGTCGACAACTGGCGCTGGCAGCGGGTGCCGTTCTACCTGCGCACCGGCAAGCGCCTGGCGACGCGGCGAACGGAGATCTTCATTCAGTTCGCCAAGGTGCCTCACTCGATCTTCGCCGGCCCTGGGGCGGGCCTGGAGCCGAACAAGCTGATCATCAGCCTGCAGCCGGAGGAGAACATCCGCCTGCGGCTGATGGCCAAGGAGCCGGGCCTCGACCGCGAGGGGATGCGTCTGCGCGAAGTGCCGCTCGACATCTCCATGCCCAACGCCTTCGCCGACAAGCGCCGGCGCATCGCCTACGAGCTGCTGCTGCTCGACCTCATGGACGGCGATCCGACCCTGTTCGTGCGCCGCGACGAGGTCGAGGCCCAGTGGGCCTGGATCGACGCCATCCGCGCCGGCTGGGCGGCCACCGGCACCAAGCCGCGCGGCTATCCGGCCGGCACCTGGGGGCCGTCGGCCGCCGTCGCGCTGACCGAGCGCGACGGGGTCAGCTGGAACGACTGACTAAGCCGCCAGGGCGACGCCGGATTCGGCCAGCCAGTCGAGGATCTTCTGCTTGGGCATGGCGCCGACCTTCATCGAGGCCATGCGGCCGTCGCGGAACAGCATCATGGTCGGGATGCCGCGCACGCCGTAGCGCGAGGGCGTCGCGGGGCTTTCCTCGATGTCGAGCTTGGCCACGGTGATGGCCCCATCGAGCTGCTTGGCGATCTCTTCCAGCGCCGGGGCGATCTGCCGGCAGGGTCCGCACCATTCCGCCCAGAAGTCGACCAGGACGGGACCGGCCGCCTTGAGGACATCGGCCTCGAAAGTGGCGTCGGTGACGGCGACAGTGCTCATGTGAGTCTCCTCGGAGGGATGTCCGGATGTAATGCTGGCGCGCTGGCCGTCAACTGCCGCTCATTTCGAGATTTTGTGCGACGGCCGTGAGCGGCGGTGATTCCACCGGTGCGGCCAGGGACCAGGCGAAGCCGCCGCGCCGCCGGCGCAGCAGGTAGTAGCCGGCGAAGGCGACCATGATCGCCAGCGTCGCCAGCAGGCTCGGCCGGCCGACATCGGGGTCGGTCCAGTTGGCGGCCAGGACGCCCAGCAGCGCGACGATGGCCACCACCGGGGCGAGCGGGAAGAGCGGCATGCGGTAGGGCGCATGGGCCGAGGCCCCCGTCAGGCGGCCGGCGATCACCGCCAGGGCGAGCGAGAGGTAGATGAAGGTCACGCCGGTGCCATTGATGACCAGCAGCAGGTGCAGGGGGATGAAGCAGCTGGCGGCGCAGGCGGCCCCGGCGACCAGCGTCGCCACCCACGGCGAGTCGAACTTCAGGTGCAGGCGGGTGAAGAGGTCGTTGACGAGGGTGTGCCAGGCTCCGTCGCGGCCGCTGGAATAGAGGATGCGGGCGTTGACCAGCAGGGTGGCGATGACGGCGTTTATGATCGCCAGGGCGACGCCGAGACTGACGACGACGCCGAAGGTGCGGCCGCCGAGCAGGCTGACAATGTCGCCGAACGGGGTCTGCGACTTGACGAACGC
>JBEKQJ010000200.1:0-5723 GCA_049519835.1 Caulobacteraceae bacterium
TACCGCTCCGTCGTCGGCTTCGACCGGCTTGCCGATCTGCTCGACGCCGCCACCAGCGAGGCCGCGAGCGGCTATCCGCCCTACAATATCGAACGGACGGCCGATAACGCCTATCGCGTCGATATCGCCGTCGCCGGCTTCAAGCCCGACGAGCTGACCATCGAAGTGAAGGAAAACCTGCTGACCGTGCAGGGTCGCAAGGCGGCCAACGACGAAGCGCGGCGCTACCTGCATCGCGGCCTGGCCGAGCGCAATTTCGAGCGCCGCTTCCAGTTGGCAGACTATGTGGTCGTCAGCGAAGCCCAGCTGGCCGACGGCCTGCTGTCGATCTCGCTTCGCCGCGAACTTCCGGAAGCCCTGAAGCCGCGCAAGATCGAGATCGCGACGCCCAAGGCCGAGACGCTGATCGAAGCCAAAGCGGCCTGAGCCTAAACCCTCGGGCCTGAAGGAGAGGGCGGCGTTGCACAACGCCGCCCTTTTTTCATGCCTGGATCGCCGGCAAAGGTTGGCGGCGCGCCACGTCGAGGTAGCGCGCCGAGACGGGCGTCAGATCGGCCGACAGCTCGACCACCAGCGGATTACCGGTCGGAATCTCCAACTGCACGACCGCCGCCTCGTCCAGGTCGAACAGGTGCTTGGCGATCGCGCGCAGCGAGTTGCCGTGCGCGGCGGTCAGCACGCATTCGCCGGCGGTGAGCGCCGGGGCCATGTGGCTTGTCCAAAAGGGCAGGACACGATCCAGCGTCGTCTTGAGACTCTCGGTGGTCGGCACGGCCACACCACGATAGCGGCGGTCTGCAGAGAGGTCGTAAGGGCCGCCCGTATCGATCGGTGGCGGGGCGACATCGTAGGATCGCCGCCAAATCTTCACCTGGGCTTCGCCATGGAGGCGCGCCGTCTCGGCCTTGTCGAGGCCGGTCAGGGCGCCATAGTGCCGCTCGTTGAGCCGCCAATCCTTGGCGAGCGGAATCCAGGCCTGGTCGGCGGCGCCGAGCGTCAGCCAGGCGGTGCGGATCGCGCGCGTCAGCACGGAGGCGAAACCGCGGTCGAAGGCGAGTCCGGCTTCGCGGATGAGTTCGCCGGCCCGAATCGCTTCAGCCTCGCCTTGCGGCGTCAGGTCCACGTCCACCCAGCCGGTAAAGCGGTTCTCGAGGTTCCAGCGGCTCTGGCCGTGGCGGAGCAGCACCAGCGTCGGCATCGGGATCCCTGTCAGCCTTGGAGGATGGCCCGGCTAGGCCGCCTCACCTAAACCGTCAAGCATGCGACGTTGGGGCGATGGCGCCGGTCCGGCAACCTCGCTATAGGCCGCCCGTGCCCGATCGACTGATCCTGCCTCTGATGGCCCTTGCCGCCGTGGCCATCATCGTGGCGGCGCTGATGTGGCCCCAGGGATCAGGTCGGCGCTCGCCGGCGCCATTCGGCCACGCCATGGCGCCGGCGAGCCCGCCCAGGCATTGAGACGGCGCCGCTGAAGATGGATTGAGCAGTATGACGTTTCCGACCCCGCGCTCCGATCTCACGCCTAACAGCTTCGCCTACGAGATGTTTCCGCTCGTCAAGGCCACGGGGTTTCGCGAGTATGACGCCCGCTGGTTGCTGGGCCCCGATCTCAATCTGCTGGGCGTCGAAGCGCTGGGCCTCGGCCTGGGGACCTACATCCACGAACTCGGTCTGCGCCGGATCGTGGTTGGGCATGACTTTCGGTCCTATTCGCTGTCGGTGAAGCAGGCGCTCACGCTCGGGCTGGTCACGGCCGGCTGTGAAGTGCTGGATATCGGTCTCTGCCTTTCGCCGACCGCCTATTTCGCCCAGTTCGACCTCGAGGCGCCGTGCGTCGCCATGGTCACGGCCAGTCACAACGAGAACGGCTGGACCGGCGTCAAGATGGGCGCCAGCCCACCGGTGACCTTCGGCCCGGTGGAGATGGGTCGGCTGAAGGAGATCGTCCTTGGCGGCGCCTTCGCGCCTGACGCGCTCCGCCGCATGGGGGCGGAGGTGATCGAGATGGACTGCGACCTCGACTTCACTTTTCCGCGCTACAACCCCAACCCCGAAGACGCCGAAATGCTTCACAGTATGGCGGCGGCGGTGCGCCAGCACGGCGCCGACCTGGCCCTCGGCTTCGACGGCGACGGCGATCGCTGCGGCGTGGTGGACGATTCCGGTGAGGAGATTTTCGCCGACAAGATCGGATTGATGCTGGCCCGAGACCTCGCCCCGTTGCATCCGGGCGCCAAGTTCGTGGTCGACGTGAAATCCACCGGCCTTTACGCGACGGATCCAGTGCTGGCCGCCCACGGCGCCTCGACGCTCTATTGGAAAACGGGCCACAGCTACATCAAGCGCAAGACCGCCGAGCTCGGCGCGCTGGCCGGGTTCGAGAAGTCGGGCCATTTCTTCTTCGGGCCGCCGCTCGGCCGCGGCTACGACTGCGGCCTGACCGCCGCGGCCGCGATTCTCGCCATGTTGGACCGCAACCCCGGCAAGCGACTCTCCGACCTCAAGTCGGCGCTGCCGGTGGCGTTCACATCACTGACCATGAGCCCTCACTGCGGCGACGAGGTGAAGTATGGCGTGGTCGAGCAGGTGGTGGCCGAGTATCAGGCCCTGGCCGCAGCGGGCGGCCGCGTCCTCGGGCGCAAGATCTCCGAGGTGATCACCGTCAACGGCGTGCGCGTGGCGCTGGAGGACGGTTCCTGGGTGCTGGTGCGCGCCTCGTCCAACAAGCCCGAGCTGGTGGTCGTGGTCGAGAGCACGCAGTCGGCGGACGACATGCGGGGCCTGTTCCGCGACGAGGTGAAACCGCGGCTGGCGGCCCATCCAGAAGTCGGCGACTACAACCAGGAAATCTGAACCCTTGCCGCGTCTGGTCGCGGCGCCCACCGGAGAGCTGCATGCGCGTGACGATGATCGGAACCGGCTACGTAGGTCTGGTGTCCGGGGCCTGCTTCGCCGATTTCGGCCATACGGTGACCTGCGTCGACAAGGACGCCGGCAAGATCGAGCGGCTGATCGCCGGCGTTATGCCGATCTACGAGCCCGGGCTCGAGGATCTCGTCGAGCGCAACGTGCGCGGCGGGCGTCTTTTCTTCACCACCGACGCCTCCGAAGCCGTGGCCGGGGCCGATGCGGTGTTCATCGCCGTGGGCACCCCCTCGCGCCGAGGCGACGGTCACGCCGATCTCACCTATGTGCATGCGGCTGCTCGCGAAGTCGCCGCCCTGGTGAACGGGTTCATCGTCCTGGCGACCAAGTCGACGGTGCCTGTCGGTACGGGCGACGAAATCGAAGCCATCATGCGGGAGGTCAACCCCGACATCGACATCGCCGTGGTCTCCAACCCGGAGTTCCTGCGGGAAGGTTCGGCCATCGAGGACTTCAAGCGTCCGGACCGGGTGGTGGTGGGGCTCGAAGACGAGCGCGCCCGGCCGGTGATGCATGAACTCTACCGCCCGCTGAGCCTCAACGAGACTCCGATGATCGTCACCGACCGGCGGACTGCGGAACTCATCAAGTATGCGGCCAACACCTTCCTGGCCATGAAGGTCACCTTCATCAACGAGGTGGCCGATCTCTGCGAGAAAGTGGGCGGTGACGTGCAGCAGGTAGCGCGCGGCATCGGCTTCGACAAGCGCATAGGCTCGAAGTTCCTTCACGCGGGGCCGGGCTACGGCGGCTCCTGCTTCCCGAAGGACACGCGCGCCCTCGCCCACACCGCCCAGGCCGCCGGCGCGCCCATGCGCCTGGTCGAGACGACGATCGCCATCAACGACGCGCGCAAACGCGCCATGGCTGGCAAGATCGCCGACGCTTTGGGGGGCGACCTTTCCGGCAAGGTCGTCGGCGTCCTTGGGCTGACCTTCAAGCCCAACACCGATGACGTCCGTGAATCCCCTTCGCTCGACATCGCGCCGGCCCTCATCGCCGGCGGCGCCAAGGTGCAGGCCTACGATCCTGAGGGCCACGAGGCCCGCGCCCTGCTGCCCGGTGTCGACTTCAAGGACGGTCCCTACGAGGTCGCAGCAGGCGCCGACGCGGTCGTCATCCTCACCGAGTGGGATCAGTTCCGCGCCCTCGATCTCGACCGCATGCGCGAACTCATGCGCAACGCGCTGATTGTCGACCTGCGCAACATCTACCGGCCCGAGGAGGTCCGCTCGCGCGGCTTTGCCTATGTCAGCGTGGGCCGACCCTAGAGTCTCCTGATGAGGTCGAGACGGGCGCCGCGGCGACCAGCGAGCTCGACCGGCTCGCCGCCGGCGAGAACCAGGCGGCGCGTCTCGCCTGGCGGCAAAAGCACGGTGATGCTCCCGTCTCCGAACGCGCCCGCGCCGTGTCGGTTGAGGGCAACCTCGATCGTCGCGCCGGCGCAGCGACCCACACCGCGCCACACGTCTGGATCGCCGAAACCCTCGCCGTCGTCTTCGTGGAAGCTCCAGGCAAACTCGCCGTCGCCGTGTGGCGGAAACAGCCACACGCCGCGCTGGAAGGGTTCCGGGCGAAAGCCGCCGCGGGCGAGATCGACCGGGATCGCGCTACCCGCGCGAGCGAGCAGAGGCGGAGGACCATCGAGAAGCGCGGCCAGTCCGACCGTGGTCCCGCCAGGGATGTGTGCGCCGGTCCAGACACAGGTCCAATCGGCGCCGGCCGGCGGTCGCACCGCGCGCGTCGTGACGCCCGGTTCGCAAACCAGGGCGACGAGCAGGTCGCGACCGAGCAGATGGTCATCGCCATCACGCCAGGCCTCCGGGTCGGCCGGGAAATCGAGCCAGACGGGGCGAACCACGGGCTCGTAGTCCCGATGGTAGCGCCACATCAGGTCGTAGAGATGTGGCGTCAGGGTCTGGCGCAGGGCCATCAGCCGGCGGATGGCCGGGAGGGCGTCCGCATGCATCCAGGGCTCGCTGGCGCTCCTGTCGTCGTTCCAGCTGTGAATGCTGAAGCGCGGCATGAGCACGCCGGCCTGGACCCAGCGGATGAGAAGTTCGGGGTCCGGCGGCGGTCCGGCGAAGCCGCCGACGTCATGTCCGCTGTTCGACACCCCCGACAACGCCAGGCCGAGGCCCATCTTGGCGTTGAAGCGGAGGGTCTTCCAGGCGGTGAGATTGTCGCCGCTCCAGGTCTGGGCATAGCGCTGCATCCCCGCCATGCCAGAGCGGGTGACGACGTAGGGCCGTCGCGCCGGTTCGGCGGCGAGCTGCGCTGCGCGTGATGCACGCGCCATGAGCAGGGGCTGCAGGGGCCGGGCCTCGGCCGCCGGGCGAGGGTTTCCAAACAGGTCGAAGCGGGCGCGGGCGTCCCAAACCTCGAACTCGTTGTTGTCGTTCCAGGTGGCGCGCACGCCGTGGTCGATTAGGGCGGCCCTGACCTGTTCGCGCCACCATCTGGCCGCCTCGGGATTCGTGAAATCGACGAGCGCGCCAAGGGCGTCCCAGAACTGGACATCGACGGGCCGGCCCGCCTCATCCGAAACCAACAACCCCTTTTCCGCGACGGCGCGAAACTGTGGATGGTCGGCGAGCAAGGCCGGCTTGAGATTGGGGATCAGCTCGACGCCCGCCCGCCGGAATCCTTCCACGAAGGCGGTCGGGTCGGGGAACTTGTCGCGGTTCCAGTGGAAGACGTAGCGCTTGTCGCCGATCGAGGTGTAGCCGGACGAGAGGTGGAAGGAGGCGCAGCCGATGTCATGCGCCTCGAGCTTTTCGAGAAAATCGGTCATGCGG
>JBEKQJ010000201.1:0-5715 GCA_049519835.1 Caulobacteraceae bacterium
CACCGCAACCTCACTGTCGAGGAGCAGGCCGACCGGGTGCGCGAGGTCAAGCGCTATGAGAGCGGCATGGTGATCGATCCGGTCACCATCCATCCCGACACCACGCTCGGTGAGATCCGCAAGATCATGGCCGCCCGCCGCATTTCGGGCTTCCCGGTGGTCGAGAACGGCGGCGGCCGCCTGGTCGGCATCCTCACCAACCGCGACATGCGCTTCGAGCGCTCCGACCACGTCAAGGCCCGCGAGCTGATGACCCGCGAGGGGCTGGTCACCGTCCGCGAGGGCGTCAGCCAGGACGAGGCGCGGGCCCTGCTGCGCCAGCACAAGATCGAACGCCTGATCGTCGTCGATGACGACTACCGCGCCGTCGGCCTGATCACCGTCAAGGACATGGAGAAGTCCGAGGCTCACCCCAACGCGGCCAAGGACTCCAAGGGCCGCCTCTTGGTCGGCGCCGCTTCGACGGTCGGCGACGCCGGCTTCGAGCGCTCGCTGGCCCTCATCGACGCCGGCGTCGACGTGGTGGTCATCGACACCGCCCATGGCCACTCGGCCCAGGTCGGCGAGGCCGTCCGCCGCCTCAGCCGCGAGACGAACCGCGTCCAGATCGTGGCCGGCAATGTCGCCACCTACGACGGCGCGCGGGCCCTGATCGACGCCGGCGCCGACGCGGTGAAGGTCGGCATCGGGCCGGGCTCGATCTGCACCACCCGCATCGTCAGCGGCGTCGGCGTGCCGCAGTTCACCGCCGTCGCCGAGGCGGTGCGCGCCGCCGACGGCACGGGTGTGCCGATCATCGCCGATGGCGGCATCCGCTATTCCGGCGACCTGGCCAAAGCCTTGGCCGTGGGGGCGTCCACGGCCATGATGGGTTCGATGTTCGCCGGCACCGACGAGGCGCCTGGCGAGGTCTTCCTCTACCAAGGCCGCAGCTACAAGGCCTACCGCGGCATGGGCTCGCTGGGCGCCATGGCCCGCGGCAGCGCCGACCGCTACTTCCAGAAGGAGGTCGAGGACGCCCTGAAGCTGGTGCCCGAGGGCATCGAAGGCCAGACGCCGTACAAGGGTCCGATCGGCCCCGTCGTCCATCAGCTGGTCGGCGGCCTTCGCGCCGCCATGGGCTATCTCGGCGCCAAGGACATCCCGAGCCTCCAGGCTCGCGCCCGCTTCATCCGCGTCACCGGCGCGGGCGTGCGCGAGAGTCATGTCCACGATGTGATGATCACCCGCGAGGCGCCGAACTACCCGAGCGCGGTTTAGGATCGATCTTGCTGAGTTGGCTGTGACCTCGAGGTCCCATGCGTGACGGCGGCCGCCTGGCGGCGGCGATCGACGTCCTTGCCGAGATGCAGACGCGTCACAAGCCGGTGCGTCTGGCCTTGAAGGCCTGGGGCGACGGGGCCCGCTACGCCGGGTCCAAGGATCGCGCCTTCGTCTCCGGCCTGGTCCTCGACGCGCTCCGCAAGCGCCGCTCCCTGGCCTGGCGAATGGGCGAGGACACCTGGCGGTCCGTCGTGCTCGCTGTCGTCCGCTTCTCTTGGGACTGGCCCGCCGAGCGCGTCGCGGCGGCGGCCGCCGAACTCCACGGGCCGGGCGCGCTGACCGAGGCGGAGGCGGCGCGACTGGCCTCGCCCATCCCGCTCGATGACGCCCCGCCGGCCGTGCGCGGCGACTATCCGGATTGGCTGGCGCCCTACATGGCCCGGGCCTTCGGCGATGACGCTTCGGCGGAAGGCGTCGCCCTGGCCGAGCGGGCGCCGGTGGACGTGCGGGTCAACACCCTGAAGACCGATCCAGAGCGGGGCCTGAAAGCCCTCGCGCCCCTGGGAGCCGAGCCGCTCGCCGCGCTCCCCACCGCCTTGCGTCTGCCAGCCCCGGCCGCGGCCGAGCGCACCCCACCGCTGGAGGCCCTGCCCGAGTTCGCCAAGGGCTGGTTCGAGGTCCAGGATCTCGGCAGCCAGATCGCCGCCGCCGCGGCCGGCGAGGTCGGCCACAAGCAGGTGCTCGACGTCTGCGCCGGCGGCGGAGGCAAGACCCTGGCCCTGGCCGCCGCCATGGCCAACACCGGCCAGCTGTTCGCCTACGACTCCGACGCCCGCCGCCTGGCCGAGACCGCGACGCGCGCCCAGCGGGCCGGCGTGCGCAACCTGCAGGTCCGCTCGCCCCTGCGGCCGGACGCGCTCGCCGGTCTCGAGGGCCGCATGGACCTTGTCTTCGTCGATGCGCCCTGCACCGGTTCGGGCGTCTGGCGCCGCCATCCCGACGCCAAGTGGCGGCTGTCCGAGGCTCAGCTCGCCCGCCGCATGGCCGAGCAGGACGCCGTTCTCGACGCCGCCGCGCCCTTCGTGAAGCCGGGCGGGCGCCTCGTCTACGTCACCTGCTCGCTGTTCGCCGAGGAGAACGAGGACCGCATCGCCGCCTTCCTGGCCCGCGCGCCGGCGTTCGGCATCGCCGCGCCCGCCCGCCGCCTGACGCCCCGCTCAGATCAGACTGACGGATTCTTCATCCAGCCGCTGCAGCGGTGACCTGAAGGCGAAGTGAATCTTCGCGGGCCTTCCGCGCGGACGGGAAACGTCGCAATGTCCGCGCCGGTCATTTTGATTTCGATCAATCTGAAGCTCGGCCGATCGAAAGTATGGATGTCTCCATGCGGTGCGACGTCGCGATGCGAGGCTGGCTCCGGCGCGGATGGCGGTGGCCTGCGCGCCTTGGCCTTCTGACGGCGACCATGCTCGGCGGCTGCTCCGGCGGCGTCCTCGATCCGGTCGGCCCGGTCGGCGCCGCCGACTCCAAAATCATGATGGACGCCTTCCTGATCATGATGGCGATCGTCGTTCCGACCATCCTGCTGGCCTTCTGGATGGCGTGGCGATACCGCGCCTCCAACACCAAGGCCGACTATCGCCCCTACTGGTCCTATTCCGGCCGCATCGAGGCGCTCGTCTGGTCGATCCCGATCCTGACCATCACCTTTCTTGGCGGCCTGATCTGGACCGGCTCCTACCAGCTCGACCCGTTCCGGCCCCTGCCTTCCAAGACGCCCACAGTCGAAGTTCAGGTCGTCTCCCTCGATTGGAAGTGGCTGTTCATCTATCCCAAGCAGGGGGTCGCCACCGTCAATCAGCTGGTCGTGCCGGCCGGCGCGCCGATCCATTTTTCGATCACCTCGGCGAGCGTCTTCAACGTCTTCTTCGTCCCGCGCCTGGGCTCGATGGTCTACGCCATGCCGGGCATGGTCTCGCAGGTCTATCTGCAGGCCGATCGTCCCGGCGAGCTTTCAGGTCTGTCCTCCCAGCTCAGCGGCGATGGTTTCTCGGACATGCGGTTCCAGGTGAAGAGCGTCGCGCCGTCTGACTTCTCGGCCTGGGCGCAGTCGGCCAAGGCCAGCGGGCCGGCGCTCGATCGGGCCGCCTACGTCGATCTCAGCCGCCAGAGCCTCAACGTCAAACCGTTCTCCTATCGGAGCGTCGATCCGATGCTGTTCAACGACATCGCCAGCCAGGCGATCGCGCCGGCCGCCGGCCCTGCGCCCGCGATCCGTCCGACCTCGGCCGGCGCAACGGCGGGGGGGCGCTGAGCATGTTCGGCAAGCTCAATTGGTCGGCCATCCCCTTCGACCAGCCGATCCCCCTGATCACCTCCCTGGTCCTGGTGGTCATCATCCTTGGCGCGCTCGCCCTGGTGACGGTCAAGGGCTGGTGGCCCTACCTCTGGCGCGAGTGGATCACATCCGTCGACCACAAGCGGATCGGCGTCATGTACATCCTGCTGGGCGTCGTGATGCTCATCCGCGGCTTCGCCGACGCCATCATGATGCGCAGCCAGCAGGCGCTCGCCATCAATGCGCCGGGCTACCTGCCGCCGGAGCACTACAACCAGATCTTCAGCGCCCACGGCACGATCATGATCTTCTTCGCGGCCATGCCGCTGGTGATCGGGTTCATGAACTTCGTCACCCCGCTGCAGCTGGGCGTGCGCGACGTCGCCTTTCCGACCTTGAACTCGGTCAGCTTCTGGCTGACCGCCACCGGCGCGCTGCTGGTCAACGTGTCGCTGTTCGTCGGCGAGTTCTCTCGGGTCGGCTGGCTCCCCTATCCGCCGCTCAGCGAGGCCGCCTATTCGCCCGGCGTCGGAGTCGACTACTACCTCTGGGCCGTCCAGATATCGGGGATAGGCACCCTGATGACGGGGATAAACTTCGTCACCACGGTGCTCAAGATGCGCTGTCCCGGCATGACCTACTTCCGCATGCCGATGTTCTGCTGGACGACGCTCGCCGCCAGCCTGCTGATCGTCGCCGTCTTTCCGATCCTCACCGCCACGCTGGCGATGCTGAGCCTCGATCGCTTCTTCGGCTGGCACTACTTCACCAACACGGCGGGCGGAAACCCGATGATGTTCGTGAACCTGATCTGGGCCTGGGGGCATCCGGAGGTCTACATCCTCGTCCTGCCCGCCTTCGGAATCTTCTCGGAGGTTTTCTCGACCTTCTCGGGCAAGCCGCTGTTCGGCTACCGCTCCATGGTCGCCGCGACCCTGTTCATCTGCATCGTCGCCATGATGACCTGGCTGCACCACTTCTTCACCATGGGCGCCGGCCCGGCGGTGAACACCGCCTTCGGCATCTCCACCAGCATCATCGCCGTCGGCACGGGGGTGAAGATCTACAACTGGATCTTCACCATGTACGGCGGCCGCGTGCGCTTCTCGGTGCCGATGCTGTGGTCGCTCGGCTTCATCTTCACCTTCGTCATCGGCGGCATGACCGGCGTGCTCCTGGCGATCCCGCCGGCCGACTTCCTGGTCCACAACTCGATGTTCCTCGTCGCCCACTTCCACAACGTCATCGTCGGCGGCGTCGTCTTCGCGCTCTTCGCGGGCCTCGACTACTGGTTCCCCAAGGCGTTCGGGTTCCGCCTGCACGAGGGCTGGGGCAGGGCGTCGTTCTGGTTCGCCTTCTTCGGCTTCTGGATCACCTTCACCCCGCTCTACATCCTGGGCCTGCAGGGCATGACCCGCCGCCTGCAGCACATCAGCGTCGAGCAATGGCGACCGCTGCTCGATGTCTCCCTGGTCGGCGTCGGCGTCCTCATCGTCGGCGCCGCCTGCCAGGTGACCATGCTGGTGGTCAGCATCCTCAAGCGCGACGAGCTGCGGGACGTCACCGGCGATCCCTGGGACGGACGCTCCCTGGAATGGGCGACGCCCTCGCCGGCCCCGTTCTTCAACTACGCCGTGATGCCCAACGTCGAAGGCGAGGAAGCCTATTGGGACATCAAGCAGCGCGCCATCGAGACCCAGCAGCTCACCCCCGAGCCGAGCTATGAGCCGATCGAAATGCCGGTCAACAGCCCGGTCGGCTTCTACACCGCCGTCTTCGCCACCATCACCGGCTTCTCCCTCATCTGGCAGATCTGGTGGCTGGCGGCGCTCGGTCTCATCGCCGCCTTCGCCGGCTTCGTGGTCTTCGCCTGGCGCGATGTCCACGAGCTCCACGTGCCGGTCGAGGAAGTGGCCCGCGTCGACCGCGCCCGCCGCGCCGCCCGCGCGGCCCTGATCGAACGGCTCGCGAGCCAGGGGGCCTTGCCATGAGCGACGTCGAGCTTCCCGTCGCCGTCGAGGCCCTGCGGCGTGTCCGCGAGGATCCGCACCGCCTGGGTCACCGCGGCCACGGCCGCGAGGGCCCGGTGCCGGGCGCCGGCCACGCCGACACCG
>JBEKQJ010000202.1:0-5682 GCA_049519835.1 Caulobacteraceae bacterium
TCGGCGAACGGGCCTTCGAATACGCCAACCTGTTCCGCAATCCCTCGGCCGAGATCGCCCTGGCGCCGGGAACGATGCTCCGCCGCCTGGAGATCGTCGCGGCAAAGGCGGCGTTGGAGCCCCGCCGCCTGCTGGCCTGGATCCTCGCCTACGCCGGCCTCGGCGCCGCCTGGAGCCTGCAAAGCGGCGACGATCCCGGTCCGGGCCTCGCCATTGCCGAGCTCGCCGCCGCCGAGCTTGACGTCCGGACGGGCGCCTAGATCGACCGCAGCGCCTTGGCAAACACCGACGGCGTCGATTGGATCGCCTCGGCCAGCGGCGTCCAGACATAGTCCGGATCGGCGCGCTCGGCGCGCGCTTCCAAGACGCTGAGCGTCAGCGAAAAATGCGTGAAGACGTGCTCGATCTCGCCGGCCGGTCGCCAGCCGGACGTGAGCGGAGCATGGGCCAGGGCCTCGGTCTTCGTCCACAGGGCGGCGCGCCAGGGCGTGGTCGGCAGGCCCAGCATGCCGCCGAGGAGGCCCTTGGGCGGGCGGCGCACGAGGGCGACCCGATCCCCGCTCATCAACCGAAAGGCGACGCCATGGCGATGCGGCCGCTCCGCCTTGGGCGTTCGATACGGATAGGCCTCCGGCGCGCCTTCGGCGCGGGCCCGGCAGGCGGCTCTCAGTGGACAGCGCTCGCAGAGCGGCGCAGCTGGGCGGCACACCGTGGCGCCGAGATCCATCAGAGCCTGGGCCCAGTCGCCCGGCCGCTCGGGAGTCACCAATCCCGCCGCCAGCCGCCGCAGCTCCCGCTTGGCGCCCGGCAATGGCGTCCGCACGGCGAAGAGGCGCGCCATGACCCGCTCGACATTGCCGTCGACGACGTTGGTCGGTCGGTCGAAGGCGATCGCGGCGATGGCTGCGGCGGTGTAGGGGCCAACCCCCGGCAGAGCGGCAAGGCCCGCCTCGGTATCCGGAAACCTGCCCGCCAACTCATGCCCCACCACCCGGGCGCAGGCCAGCAGGTTGCGGGCGCGGGCGTAGTAGCCGAGCCCGGCCCAGGCGGCCATCACCTCCCCGTCGTCGGCCGCCGCCAGATCGCTGACCGTCGGCCAGCGGCGGGTGAAGGCCAGGAAATAGGGCGTGGCGTGCGGCACGGTGGTCTGCTGGAGCATGATTTCCGACAGCCACACCCGGTACGGATCGGCCCGCGCTCCCCGGCGGGCGCGCCAAGGCAGTACGCGGGCGTGGGCGTCGTACCAGGCGAGCAAAGCGGCGCGGATCTCGGCGACGGGCGGCATCGGAGGCTCTATACTCAGGCCTGAGATGGCTCGCACCTTGCCGACGCTCGAAGAGTCCCTGCGCATCCTGGCCGAGCGGCGCACCCGGCCGGCCAGACGGCCGACGCCGGTCGCCTCGCGGGCCCTGACAGCGACGTTGAAAGCGTTCGAAGGCAAGTTCGGCAAGAGCTCCGACGGTCTGAAGGCGCACTGGAGCGAGATCGTCGGCGCCAACCTCGCCCGCCGCACCGAGCCGGTGAAGATCGCTCGGACGCGGGCCGGCGGTCCGGGCAGCCTGGAGGTGCGGGTGGATGGCCCGGCCGCCACCCTCGTCCAGCATCAGGCCGGCGAGATCCTGGCCCGGGTCAACCTCTTCCTCGGCGAAGGCGCCGTGGATCGCCTGCGCATCGTCCAGGGGCCGTTGCGGAACGCCCTGCGTCAGCCGCCTGTCGTGCGAACACGGCCGCGCGGGCCGCTCGACGCGGCCAAGGAGCAGGCCCTGGCCGAGAGTCTGGAGGATCTACCCGAAGGCCCGCTCAAAGCGGCCCTCGCCCGCCTCGGCCGGGAGGTCCTGCGCGACAAAACGCCTTGACGGACGCGTGGCCGGCGGCCATGGCGCGCGGCTTTGGAGCCCCGCGGAATCGGGCTCTACTTGCCACTTCGTTCGGAGCCTGGTGATGCGCCGTCTCGCCCTTCTCGCCACCGTCCTGGCCCTAGCCGCCTGCCAGAAGCCAGCCACGGCGGTCAGCGACGACGACATGACCCTCGGCGACGCCAAGGCCCCGGTGACGGTGATCGAGTACGCCTCGCTGTCGTGCCCGCACTGCGCGGCCTTCAACAATGACGTCTTCCCGGCCTTCAAGGCCAAGTACATCGACACCGGCAAGGTCCGCTGGGTGGCGCGTGAAGCCATGACCGCGGATCCGGCCCTGGCCATCGCCGGATTCCTGACGGCGCGCTGCGCCGGCAAGGACAAGTACTTCCAGGTGACCGACGCCATCTATCACGTCCCGGCGTATCACGAAGAGGGCGACACCAGCGCCTTCGACCCCCACGCCACGCTGCTGGCCATCGCGCGCGGGGCCGGCATGACAGACGCCAAGTTCGAGGCCTGCGTGCGCGATCCTGACGCGCGCAAGGCGATCGAGGATCGCTGGAACCGTTACGTCACCGACAACAAGATCAATTCGACCCCGACCTTCGTCATCAACGGCAAGGTCTACGAAAAAGGCGAGATGTCGCTCCCGGAGATGGATCAGGCGATCGCCCAGGCCCAGGGAGGCAAGCCGGCGACGTGAGAGCCCGCCTCCTTCCCGGCCTATTCTTCCTTGCGCTGAGCCTCGCCCCAGCCGCCGACGCCGCCACCCCGCCGCTCGCCGAGATCAGCATCGGCGCCGCCAAGGCTCCGGTGACGGTGATCGAGTACGCCTCGATCGGCTGTCCGCACTGCGGGACCTGGTCGCGAGAGGTGTTCCCAGCCTTCAAGAAGCGCTTCATCGACACCGGCCGGGTGCGGTTCGTCGTGCGCGAGATGCTGACCGGCGACTCCGCCGTGGCCGCGGCCGGCTGGCTCACCGTCCGCTGCGCCAGTCCGGCCAAATACTTCCAGGTGGTCGAGGGTCTGTTCGCCGCCCAGCCGCGGATGGAATCCGACGGCGACGACCTGCCGGCGATCCTCGACGTCGCCGCCCAGGTCGGCCTCTCGCGGACGCAGGTGTCCGACTGCCTTTCGGATCACGCCGCCCTCGCGGCGCTTGAGGCGCGCGCCGACGCCTACGTCGAAAACGACAAGGTCGACTCGACGCCGACCTTCGATATCGCCGGCAAGCGGCTGGAGGGCGAGCAGAGTCTGGAAGCGCTCGCCGCGGCGATCGAGGCCGCGGGCCACCGGCGCCGCTGAGCCTGTGGACTTCGCCCGCATCCGCCTTTCCGGTTTCAAGTCCTTCGTGGACGCCGCGGACTTCCGCATCGAGCCGGGGCTGACCGGCGTCGTCGGCCCGAATGGCTGCGGCAAGTCCAACCTGCTGGAAGCCATGCGCTGGGTGATGGGCGCGGCTTCGGCCAAGGCCATGCGCGGCGAAGGCATGGACGACGTCATCTTTTCCGGCTCGACGTCCAGGCCGTCGCGAAACCACGCCGAAGTCACCCTGACCATCGACAACGCCGCCGGCGACGCCCCGGCCCCGTTCCGCGGCGATCCGGTGCTGGAGGTGTCGCGGCGCATCGACCGCGGCGCCGGCTCGACCTTCCGCGTCAACGGCCGCGAGGTGCGGGCCCGCGACGTGCAGCTGCTGTTCGCCGACGCCTCGACCGGGGCCAACTCTCCGGCCCTCGTCCGGCAGGGCCAGATCAGCGAGCTGATCGCCGCCAAGCCGCAGAACCGCCGACGCATTCTCGAGGAGGCGGCAGGCGTCACCGGGCTCTACGGTCGCCGTCACGAGGCGGAGCTGCGTGTCGCCGCCGCCGACGCCAACCTGTCGCGTCTGGACGACCTCGCCCGCGAGATCGAATCCGGGCTTGCCCGCCTGCGCCGCGAGGCTCGGCAGGCAGCCAGGTACAAGGCCCTGGCGGCGGAGATCCGCGCCCTGCAGGGCGAACTCTTGAAGCGGCGGTGGCTGGAGGCCCGCGCCGCTGAAGGCCAGGCCTCGCGGCAGGCCGCCGAGATCCGCGCCGAGCTCGAAACGGCGACCCGCGCCGCCGCGGTCGCCGCCACCGCGGCGCTCGACGCCGAGGCGGCGATCAAGCCGCTACGCGAGGAAGAAATCGTCGCCCAGGCCGTGCTGGGGCGCCTGGCGATCGACAAGGACCGGCTGGACCGCGACCTCGATCAGGCCCGTCGCGAGGCCGAGCGGCTGGCCGCCGAACTCGCCCGCTTGGCCGACGACGACGCGCGCGAAGCCGCCTGGCTGGCCGACGCCGACTCCGCCCTCGCCCGCCTCGACGCCGACGCCGCGGCGCTGGAGGCCGAGATCGCCGCCGCCCCCGAACGCGCGCCGGCGCTGGAGGCCGCGGCCAAGGCGGCCGAGGCCGAGCGTGAAAGCGCCGACAGCGCCGTCGAGGCCCTGGCCGCGGACTTGGCGGGGGCCGAGGCGGAAGCCCGCGCCGCGGAGAGCCGCCGGGTCGAAGCGGAGTCGCGGCTCGCACGGCTGAACGCGGAGCTGGCTCGGGCGGTGTCGGAGCGCGACGCGCTCGCCCGCCAGGTGGACCCTGGCCTTGACGAGGCGACGGCGGCCCACGTGCGGGCGACCGAGGTCCTGACCGCGGCGCGCACCGAACTGGCGGAGGCTGAGACGGCGCGGGGAGCGGCGCACGCCGCTGAGGCGCTGTCCCGGATGAAACGGCGCCAGACAGAAGACGCTAGGGCCGGCGCCGAGACCGAGGCCAAGGCCCTGGCCCGCGTCGCCCAGACGGCGCCGGGCAAGGCCTTTCCCCCGGCCCTGGATCACGTGCGCGCGGCGGCCGGCTACGAGGCGGCGCTGGCCGCGGCGCTCGGCGACGACCTGAACGCGGCCATCGACGCCAAGGCGCCGGCCCACTGGAGCGGCGCGGCCGCTTCCGCGCCGGCCTGGCCGCAAGGCGCGGAGCCTCTGTCCGAGCACGTGGAAGCGCCAGCCGAACTCGCCGCGCGCCTGGCCATGGTCGCCGTGGTGGCGACGACCGATGGACCACGGCTGCAGAAGAGTCTGCCGGCGGGGGCGCGGCTCGTTTCCAGAGACGGCGACCTCTGGCGCTGGGACGGCTTCACGGTAAGGGCCGATGCGCCGAGGCCCGCCCAGGCGCGGCTGGAGCAGAAGAGCCGCCTGGCGGCGCTTGAGGCCAGCCTCGCCGACCTCATTCCGGCGGCCGAGTCGGCCAAGGTCGCGCACGCCGAGGCCACGGCCGCCGTCGAATCCGCCGAGGCTCGCCTTCGGGCCGCACGCCGCGCCCAGGCGGACGCCGAACCGACTCTGGCCAGGGCCGCCCAGGCGCTGGAGACGCTGCGCCGGCAAGCTGAGGCCGAGGCGACGCGCGCCGCCCACCTGGCCGAGACGGTCACCCGGCTCGAAGTCGAGGCGGCCGAGGCTGGTGAAATCGCCGCGGCGCGCGCGGCCGAAGCCGCTCAGACCCGTGTCGACACCGACCTCGCCGAGCAACTGCGGGCGGCGCGCACGGCTGCGACCTCGGCGCGAGAGGCCGCTTCGCGTGCCCGCCTCGCCCTCGACGCCGAGCTGCGCGATGTGAGCGCCCGCGACCGGCGGCTGAAATCGTTGCGGGCCGAGCGCGCCGACTGGGCCGCCCGCGCCGCCAGCACCAGCCAGCGGCGCACCGATCTGGAGAGGGCTCGCGAAGGAACTGCGCTTCAGCTGGAGGGCGCGCGGCAAGCGCCGCTGGAAGCCGAGGCGAAGCGATCCCGCCTGCTGGACGACCTGGCTGTCGCA
>JBEKQJ010000203.1:0-5651 GCA_049519835.1 Caulobacteraceae bacterium
CGGCGCGGCCAGCACCGCCGCCAGGGCCGGGAGGAATTCCAGGGAGACGGTGATGATGTAAGCGATGACGATGGTGCGGGCGATATGGCGCGGCGCCTCCTGCATCTCCTCGCTGAAATAGACCGCCCCGCCGTAGCCGTTGTAGGCGAAGATCGCCACGGTGGTGGCGACCCCGATCGAGACCAGCGGGGTGGGGCCGAGGCCGCCGGCCGCCGTCATCACCAGCGGGTGGGCCAGCACCTCGCCGATCGGCCGCACCATGTGGCCGAAGCCGAGCACGGCGACCGCCGCCAGGGCCAGCACCTCGACGGCCAGGAAGGCCCCGGTCACCCAGGCGTTGAGGCGGATGTTGAGGATGCAGAGCAGGGACGAGAAGACGATGATCCCGACCGCGATGGGAACGGCCGGCGCCCCCGGCCAGATCGCGCCCAGGTAGCCGGCGACGCCGAGCGCCAGGGACGGCGAGACGAAGGTGTAGGCGATGGCGTTGCAACCCATCATCACATAGCCGGCGAAGGGCCCCAGCGCCTGGCCGGCCATGGCGTATTCGCCGCCGGCCAGCGGCCAGGCCGAGGCGAGCTCGGCGTAGACGAAGCACATGGTCAGCGACAGGCCGGCGGCGATCAGCAGGCTCCAGATCGCCCCGGTGCCGGCCTGCTGGACGACGCCCGGAATGATCACGAACACCGACGAGGCCGGGGTGATCGCCGAGAGGGTGAGCAGCAGCACGCCGATGATCTTCATGCTGCGCTGGAACGATCGCGGCCCGGTCATGCGGCGAGCTCGGCGAGGGCGCGGTCCATCAGCACGGCGGGGACGGCCATCAGGGCCGGGCCGTCCGTCCACACCAGCGCCGCCTCGATCGGCCGGCCGGGAAACACCTCGGCGAGGACGGCGCGGTAGATCGCCATCTGGCGCAGATAGGCCGGATCGGCGTCCTCGATGCGGGCCGGGGCCGGGCGGTTGGTCTTGAAGTCGGCGATGAGCACCCGGTCCGGCCCGACCACCAGGCGATCGAGGCGGCCCGAGACGGTCATGTCGGCCGGCAGGCTGGCGGCGCCGCCGACCACCGCGGCCTCGGACCGGGAGCCAGGCCCGAACACGGCGGCGAAGCGGGCGTCCTCCAGCACGCCGAAGGCGGCGTCGGCCATCTCGGCGCGCTGGGCCTCGCTCAGCCCCGGCTCGCGCGCGAGCAGCCGCACCGCCGCCGCCCGCCGCTCGGCCGGCGGCAGGTCGGGCAGCACCTGCAGCAGGCGATGGATGATCTCGCCGCGCCGCCAGCGGCCGAGGCCGCCGACCTCCGCCAGCGGCGAGGGCGCCGGGCCTGGATCGTCTTCGCCGAGATGCGATGGCGAGACGCGGCGGCCGCGCGGCGGCTCGGCCGGGGCCAGCCCCTGGCTCCAGGCCGGCAGGTCCGCGGCGGCGGGGGCCAGCGCCTCCGGCGCGGCGGCGTGGACCGGGTCGGCGCCGAGCCGGCGGCCTTCGCCGCCGCCCGGCAGCGCGAACGGCCGCGCCTCCTCGCCGGCGCGGTCAAAGGCGCGCTCGACGAATTCGTACCAGGAGCCCTCCATGCGCCCGGCCTGCTTGGGTGCGACGCCGGCGACGATCAGCCGGTCCCGGGCCCGGGTCAGGGCGACGTAGAGCAGGCGGGCGTATTCGCGGCGGGCGTCGCGCTCGCGGGCGCTCTTGGCCAGCCGGGAGGGTTCGCAGTCGTCGTCCTGGCGCGGCGCCCACAGGAAGCCGCCGTCGCCGTCGTCGATCAGGCCGCCGCCCTGGGGTTTGGCCGGCATGGTGGTGTCGGGCAGGATGACGATCGGCGCCTCGAGGCCCTTGGCGCCATGCACCGTCATCACCCGCACCTCGTTCGCCCCCGCCTCGTCCGCTTCGCGCTTGATCTCAAGATCGAGGGCCTCCATCCAGCCGAGCCAGCTCTCCAGGTCGACGACGCCGGCCCGCTCGGCGGCCAGGGCCTGACCGACGAAGGCTTCCAACGCCGGCTCGGCCTCCATCCCGAAGCGGGTCACGATTCGCTGCCGCATCGAACGACCTTCACCGTCGATGCGGCCAAGAGCCCGGCAATAGAAGTCGAAAGGCGGCGCTGTCGCAGCCTCTGACGTGGCCCAGGCGAGGAAACGCAGGGCGTCCGCCCATTCCTTGCGCTCCGGCGCCCGCGTCTGCAGCGCCCGCCACAGCCGGCCCTCGCGGCCGTAGGCGAGATCGAAGAGGCCATCCTCGTCGACATCGCAGAACGGACTGCGCAGCAGGACGGCGAGGGAGAAGTCGTCGGACGGAAATCGGGCGAACCGCCCCAGCGCGGCCAGGTCGGCGAAGAGGCCGTGGGCCTTCAGCTCCAGGCGGTCGGCGCCGGCGACCGGCACGCCGCGTTCCTTGAGCGCCCGGATCACCTCCTCGAACAAGGCCTTGCGGCGCCTGACGAGGATGAGGACGTCGCCGTAGCGGCAAGGCCGCGGCTGCTTGAGCTTGGGATCGAGGACCGCCTCGCCGTTGGCGACCATGTCAGCGATGGCGGCGGCGATACGCTCGGCGAGGAGGCGATTGCCGCTGTGGGCCGGCTCCTTGTCGACCGGATCCCAGGGATCGTCGTCGTCGCCGCTCGGCTCGCTCTGCTCAAGCGGCCAGAGCTCGACCGCGCCGGCGCCCTCGCGCCTGGGGACATGGCGCAGCGGCAAGGCGTCGACCTCGGCCGGATGCAGCCCTTCGGGGGATGCCGGATCGGCGAACACGGCGTCGACGAAGCCCAGAACCTCGGCGGCCGAGCGCCAGTTCTCCTGCAGCGGCGTCTGGCGGAACGCCATGCCGGCGGCGGCGGCGCGGGCCTGGAAGGCCTGGCCCTCCATGGCGAAGCGCTCGGGCACGGCGCCCTGGAAGGAGAAGATCGACTGCTTGGGATCGCCGACCGCGAACAGGGTGCGCAGCGCCTCGGCGGCGCCGACGCCGTCGAAGAATTCGCCGGTCAGGGTCTTGAGGATCTCCCATTGCTCGGGCGCGGTGTCCTGGCCCTCGTCGAGCAGCAGGTGCTGCAGGCCGCCGTCGAGCTTGTAGAGCACCCAGGCGGCGTCCTCGCGGGCGGTGAGCAGCCGCGCCGAGCGGGTCACCAGATCGGCGAAGTCGAGGGCGCCGCGCGAGTCCTTGCGGTCTTCGTAGATGGCGATGTAGGCGCTCGCCAGGGTGAGGGCGCGGGTGGTCTCGCGGGCGACGCAGGCCGACGCGACCCGCTCCCAGGCCTCGGCGCACCACTCGACCTGCTCGGCGATCCAGGCGGCGTCGGTCGGATCGGCGCCTTTGACCACTCTCGGCGATCCCTTCTGGGTGAAGACCGCGGCGCGGGCCTCCCTCAGCGACCCATTGGCGGCCGCGGCCAGGAGCCCGGCCCCGATGGCCGGCAGCGGGGCCTTGCGACCCTCAGTCAAAGCCTCGGCCTTGCGCCGCCAGCTCTCCCGGCGCGTGCGCGCCATCAAGTCCGCCTCGATTTCGGCCGGATCGCCGGGGCCGTTGAAACCGCAGCGGCTCCAGACCGCCGCTTCGAAATCGTCGCCGGGGCAGGCGGCCAGGAAGGCGGCGATCGCGGCGCGGCGAGCGGCGAAGGCGTCGAACATGTCCTCGAACGCCTGATGGTCGAGCTCGATCGAGAAGTGGTCGTAGGCCTCGGCGACGCGCGGATGGGCCAGGGCCGCGGCGGCGACCTGGGCCCGCGCCTCGTGGGAGAGCTCGGCGGCGGCCGCATCGTCGAGCACCGTGAACCCCGGCGCGACGCCGGCCTCGAGCGGGAAGCGGCGCAGCAGCTTCTCGCAGAAGGCGTGGATGGTCTGGATCTTCAGGCCGCCGGGCGTCTCCAGCGCCTTGGCGAACAGCCGGCGAGCGGCCGGCAGATCGCGGCCGGCCTCGTCGATCCGGGCCAGCTCGCGGGTGAGGTCGGGGTCCTCCATCACCGCCCAGTCGCCGAGCTGCTTGAACAGCCGCCGCTGCATCTCGGCCGCCGCCGCCTTGGTGAAGGTGACGCAGAGGATCGCCTCGGGCGCCGCCCCGGCCAGCAGCAGCCGGGCGACGCGGGTGACCAGGGTGGTGGTCTTGCCCGACCCGGCGTGGGCGGCGACGAAGGCCGAGACCTTCGGATCCGAGGCCTCGATCTGCGGCGTGCGGACGGCGCGGCTCACAGTTCGGCCTCGCCGATCACCGCCCACTCCCAGACCCTGGCCAGCGGGTCATAGTCGCCGGGTTCGTGCATGAACTGCGTGGCGGCGCGCGAGGCGTAGCCCTTGGTCTCGTCGTCGAAGCGGGCGACGCGGCGGACGAGGCCGGCAAGGGTCGCCTCGGCCAGCTCGGCGGCGACGCCCTCGTCGCGCGGCTCTTCCTTGCCGGGTTCGCGGCGGCCGGTCACCCGCACATAGAGGAGCTCGTTTGGCGTTTTCGGGCCGGCGCTCTCGAAACCGCCGGCCGCCAGGATCGCCGCCGTCAGGGTGAGCTGCGGCGCGAGGCCGGCCCGCACCTGCTTCCTGGTTGGCGCGGCCCCGGTCTTGAAATCGAGGATGTCGGCGGCCTCGCCGCGCACCTCGATGCGGTCGGCGCGGGCGGTGAGCGTGAAGGCGCCGCCCGGGGCGGCGAACTGGTAGCGTCCCGACTGCTCGACGAGTAGCGCCGGCCGGCCCTCGCGGCGGCGACGCTCGAAGGCGACGACCCAGGGGGCGAGGTTGCGGGCCAGGGCCGTCTCGCGCGGCATCCGCGCCTCAGGCATGCCGATGTCGCGCAGTTCGGCGAGCACCATGGCCGCGAACTGCGCCTCGGCGTCCGGCGGCAGGGCGTCCGGCCACGCCATGGCGAAGGTCTCGAAGGCGGCGTGGATCGCCGAGCCGCGCTCGGCCCCGCCGATCGGCTTGTCGGGCGGATCGAGCGGCTCCAGGCGGAGGATTCGCCGGGCATCGAGGGCGTAGGGGTCGCGGATCCAGCGCTCCACCGCCGTCACCGACAGCTGGCGCGGCCGGCTGGCGACCGGCGGCCGGGGCGCGGGCCGGCGGGCCGTGCGCAGGGACGGCGGCGGGTCCGCCAGAGGGGCGTCGAGCGACCGCGCCCAGCCGAGCAGGGCCGGACGGCTCGGCGTCACCAGTCTGGCCCCGTCGATCAGGGTGCGCAGCCGCCACAGCCAACGGGATTCGACCGTCGGCGCGCCGTCGCGGCGCTCGGTGTGCAGCAGGACGACTTCGCTGGCGCAGGCGGCCTGGGCGAAGTCGTGCGCCGCCAGGCCGATCCGCCGCTCCGGCGACGGCAGGCCGAGGTTGCGCCGCATGGGGCGCGACAGGAACGGATCGATCGGCGAGGCCTGCGGCCAGACCCCCTCCTCCAGCCCGGCCAGGATGACCAGGTCGGCCTCGGCCAGGCGCGCTTCGAGGACGCCGAGGATCTGCAGCCGCGGATGGGTGGCGCCGCCCGGCCGGACCAGAGCGCGCTGCAGGAGGCCCGTCAGCAGCTGAACGAACCCGCGCGGGCTGAGCGGCGGCAGGGCGTCGCTCTCGTCGATCAACTGGCTGACGGTGGCTGCGAGCGCGGCGCCAGCCTGGCCGGACCAGATGGGGTTGGTGTCCCGCGTCGGCCCCCCTCCCGGCCTTCGGCCGTACTCCCCCCAAGGGGGGGAGAGA
>JBEKQJ010000204.1:0-5603 GCA_049519835.1 Caulobacteraceae bacterium
CCCCCACAGGGGGAGGAGAAATCGCCCGCCTAGTGCGGCGTCAGTTCGCCTTCCTTGCGGCGGGCCATCATCCTGTCGAACTCGCCCCACACGCCGGTCTCGCCTTGCCAGGCGCCGCGGCTGGAGGCCTTGGAGTATTCGGTCGCCCGGGCCTCGAAGAAGTTGGCGTGCTCGACGCCCGAGAGCAGGCTCTGCAGCCAGGGCAGCGGGTTCTCGCTGACGCCATAGACCGTCGGCAGGGCGAGCTGGCGCAGCCGCCAGTCGGCGATGAAGCGGATGTATTGCTTGATGTCGTCCGGCGTCATGCCCTGCACCTCGCCGGCGTCGAAGGCGAGGTCGATGAACTTTTCCTCCAGGCCGACCACGGTCTTGCAGCAGTCGACGATGTCGCCCGCGACCGCCTTGGTCACCGCGCCGGTTTCGGCGTTGAAGGCGTGGTAGAGCTTGACCATCCCCTCGCAGTGCAGGCTCTCGTCGCGGACGCTCCACGAGACGATCTGGCCCATGCCCTTCATCTTGTTGAAGCGCGGGAAGTTCATCAGCATGGCGAAGCTGGCAAAGAGCTGCAGCCCCTCGGTGAAGCCACCGAACATGGCCAGCGTGCGTGCGATGTCGGCGTGCGAGCCGACCCCGAACTGGCTCATGTAGTCGTGCTTGGCCTTGAGCGCCTCGAGCTCCATGAAAGCCGAGAACTCGGTCTCCGGCATGCCGATGGTCTCGAGCAGCAGGGCGTAGGCGGCGATGTGGATCGTTTCCATGTTGGAGAACGACGCCAGCATCATCTTCACCTCGGTGGGTTTGAAGACCTGGGCGTAGCGCTCCATGTAGTTGTCGTTCACCTCGACGTCCGACTGGGTGAAGAAGCGGAAGATCTGGGTGAGGAGATTGCGCTCGCGGTCGTTGAGCCGGGCGGCCCAGTCCTTGCAGTCCTCGCCGAGCGGCACTTCCTCCGGCATCCAGTGGACCTGCTGTTGACGCTTCCAGAAGTCGTAGGCCCAGGGATAGCGGAAGGGCTTATAACCCACCGACGGCGTCATCAGTCCGGGCATACGAGGCGAAGCGGTCATATGGGTCTCCAACCGACGCAGGACGCCCGAGTCGAGGGCGGGGCGCAAGGGCTGACCACGACAACATCTGGTAGGATCGGTTACCAGTTTATCAATATGGTGTGGGCGAGCTGGGGATAAAGTGTCGGACTATGTCGTCATCGGCCAGGCGGGCACCGGCTCGGTCATCGTCGAGGCGGCGCTCACCATGGTGGGAACGCCCTACCGCGTCGAAGAGGTCCGCCACGTCGACTTCGCCAGGCACAACCCGATGGTCCAGGTCCCCGCCCTGATCACGCCGGCCGGCGAGCTGATCACCGAGAGTGCGGCGATCCTGATCTGGCTGGCCGAAGCTCATCCCGAGGCCCGTCTGGGTCCGGCGCCGGGCGATCCCGGCCGAGCGCAGTTCCTGCGCTGGATGGCCTTCGTCTCCTCGGCGATCTACAGCCTCTACTGGATCCGCGACGATCCCAGCCGCATCGCCGGTGACGAGACGGGGAAGGCGCTGGTCCGCGAACGCACCGCCGACCGCATCCTGCATTGCTGGTCGGTGATGGACAGCCAGGTGTCGCCCGCCCCCTATCTCGCCGGCCAGACGATCGGCGTGCTCGACCTCTACGTGACGGTGATCTCGCGCTGGGGTCGGCGGCGGAAGCGGTTCTATGAGGCGGCGCCCAAGCTGGGCGAGGTGGTGAGGCAGGTGGACGCCGAACCCCGCCTCGCCACCTTGTGGGCCGAGCGCTTTCCATTCACTGACGGCTGGGAAGGGTGAGGCCGTGCTGATCGACGGACAAGCGACGCGAACCATTCAGCCCGTCGGCGACGGGGCGGTGGAAATCATCGACCAGACGCTGCTGCCGCACGCGGTCGAGCGCGTGCGGCTCTCGGCGCCGGACGACTACCTCCACGCCATCAAGGACATGTTGGTGCGCGGCGCGCCGCTGATCGGGGTCACCGCCGCGTTCGGCCTCGCCCGCGCCCTGATGGACGACGCCTCCGACGCTGGCCTCGATACCGCCGTCGCCGCCCTCGCCGCGACCCGGCCGACGGCGGTCAACCTGTTCTGGGCGCTGGAGCGGGTTTCGCAAGTGGTGCGGCCGCTCGCGCTCTCCGCCCGCGCCGACGCCGCCCACGCCGAGGCCGTCGCCATCGCCGAGGAGGACGTCGCCGCCTGCCGGGCCATCGGCGAGCATGGCGCGGCCCTGATCGAGGCGGCGGCCAGGGACGCCAAGTGGCCGGTAAACGTTCTCACCCATTGCAACGCCGGCTGGCTGGCGACCGTCGACTGGGGGACGGCCCTGGCGCCGATCTACATCGCCGCCGAGCGCGGCGTCGCGGTCCACGTCTGGGTCGACGAAACGCGGCCGCGCAACCAAGGCGCCGCCCTAACCGCCTTCGAGCTCGGCCAGCAGGGGATCGCCCACACGGTGATCGTCGACAATGTCGGGGGCCACCTGATGCAACACGGCCTCGTGCAGCTCGTCATTACCGGAGCCGACCGGGTGACGGCCAATGGCGACGCAGCCAACAAGATCGGCACTTACCTGAAGGCGTTGGCGGCCAAGGACAACGGCGTGCCGTTCCACGTCGCCGCGCCGCTCTCGACCATCGACTGGCGGCTCAGCGACGGCGTTCGCGAGATCGCTATCGAGGAGCGCGACGCGCGGGAGGTGACCTGGATGGCCGGGCGCACGGCCGATGGCGCCCGCGCCGAGGTGCAGGTCGTCGCGCCCGGCAGCCCGGCGGCGAACTTCGCCTTCGACGTCACGCCGGCCCGCCTGATCACTGGCTTCATCACCGAGTTCGGCCTGGCGGCGCCCGACGAACTGGCGGGTCGGTGGGGCCCACGCGTTGCGGCGCGGGCCTAGAGCGCTCGGCTTCCAGGATGACGCAGTGAATTAGATCAACATTTTCGCACGCGGGCCGCCGTCCAAGGCGCGGTCTCTGGACGCAGGGACCCGAACGCGCTCAAAGTGCATAATCTGCGCCGGCGTTTTAGAAAGCGCGTTCGCGGGGGACAGAGACGATGCCGAATTTCGCGGCCATGTGGGCCGGATTCATGAACGCCATGCACACCGCGTGGGCCGCATTCATGACACTCATCACCACGTTGACCACCCTTCAGCTCGTGCTCGGGATTGTCGGCATCATCGGCGGCCTGTGGATCGCGAAGATCGTCTTCTCCCCCGGCGGCCCGCGACGCCGCATGAAGGGCATGGCGGCGGTGTGGCTGATGATCCCCCTCGTGGTCGCGATGGGCGGGGTGATCATCTATTTCGTGATCCAGATCCTCGCCAAGTCGCCCGCGGTGGTGACCTGAGGCGCATCCCCTGCCACTGCGTCATCCTGGGCGAGCCGTGAAACGGCGAGATCCGGGACCCAGGGGAGGCTTCCGCCTGCGCTTGTGGCCTCTGGGTCCCGGATAGCCTCGCTGCGCTCGGCTTCCGGGATGACGCAGAGAATTGTCGGGAAGCCGCCCTACTGGCAGGCCAGGCATTCCTCGTAGTCGGTGCGGGAGGTGGTGACCGGCGCGGCGGCGACTGCAGCGGCCGGGTCGGCGCCGGCGAAGGCGGCGCGCTGCACTGACTTGGAGCGCAGGTAGTAGAGGCTCTTCACGCCGCGTTCCCAGGCCTGCCAGTGCAGCATGTGCAGGTCCCATTTATCGACGTCGCCGGCCAGGAAGACGTTGACCGACTGCGACTGGCAGATCTCCGGCGTGCGGTCGGCGGCGAGGTCGATCACCCAGCGCTGGTCGATCTCGAAGGCGGTCTTGAAGACGCTCTTCTCGTCGTCGCTGAGGAAGTCGAGCTTCTGGATCGAGCCTTCGTCCTCGAGGATGCGCTCCCAGACCTCGGTGGTGTTGCGGCCTTTCTCGTCCAGCAGGCGCTCGAGGAAGGGGTTCTTGACCGCGAACGAGCCGCTGAGGGTCTTGTGGGTGTAGATGTTGGCCGGGATCGGCTCGATGCCGGCGCTGGTGCCGCCGCAGATGATCGAGATCGAGGCGGTCGGCGCGATGGCCAGCTTGTGCGAGAAGCGCTCCATGACGTCGCGCTCCTGCGCATCCGGGCACGGGCCGCGCTCTTCGGCCAGGGCCTTGCTGGCGGCGTCGCACGCCCGCCGCAGGTGCTTGAAGAGGCGCATGTTCCAGCTCTTGGCGAGCGCGCTCTCGAACGGCACGTTCTGGCTCTGCAGGAACGAGTGGAACCCCATCAGCCCGAGGCCGACGCTGCGCTCGCGAGCCGCGGCGTAGGTGGCCGGCGCCATCTCCGGCGGGGCGCGGTCGATGAAGTCCTGCAGGACGTTGTCGAGGAAGCGCATGATGTCGCCGACGAAGGCCGGATCGTCGCGCCACTCCAGGAACTTCTCGGCGTTGACGCTGGAGAGGCAGCACACCGCCGTACGCTCGTTACCGAGGTGATCGACGCCGGAGGGCAGGACGATTTCCGAGCACAGGTTCGATTGCCGGACCTTGAGGCCGAGCTCGCGCTGATGCTGCGGCATGGCCCGGTTCACGGTGTCAGAGAAGATCAGGTAGGGCTCGCCGGTCTGCAGACGTAGCTCGAGCACCTTCTGCCACAGGGTGCGGGCGTCGACCTCGCGCACCGCTTCGCTGGTCTTGGGCGAGCGCAGGGAGAACATCACGCCGTCGCGCACCGCCTCCATGAACTCGTCGGTGATCGAGATGCCGTGGTGCAGGTTGAGCGACTTGCGGTTGAAGTCGCCGGAGGGTTTGCGGATTTCGAGGAATTCCTCGATCTCCGGGTGGTGGATGTCGACATAGACGGCCGCCGAGCCGCGGCGCAGCGAGCCCTGGCTGATCGCCAGGGTCAGGCTGTCCATGACCCGGATGAAAGGGATGATGCCGCTGGTCTGGCCGCTGCCCTTCACCTTCTCGCCGATCGAGCGCACGCCGCCCCAGTAGGTGCCGATGCCCCCGCCGTTGGCCGCCAGCCAGACGTTCTGGTTCCAGGTGCCGACGATGCTCTCCAGCGAGTCGCCGACCGAGTTGAGGAAGCAGGAGATCGGCAGGCCGCGGTTGGCGCCGCCGTTCGACAGCACCGGCGTCGCCGGCATGAACCACAGCTTGGAGATGTAGTCGTAGATGCGCTGAGCGTGGTCGGCGTCGTCGGCGAAGGCCGTGGCCACGCGGGCGAACATGTCCTGGTAGGACTCGCCGGCCAGCAGGTAGCGATCCTCGAGGGTCGTGCGCCCGAAGTCGGTCAGCAGGGCGTCACGGCTGCGGTCGATCTCGATCTTGCGGACAAGCTGCAGCTTGGGCCGCTCGGCCTCCGCGCGAGCCTTCGCCGCCGCTGCCGACGCCACGCTCTTGATTGCCGGTTGACCCGCCATGATCCTCCACCGCCCCGCATCTTCGGCCCGCTGGAGTGAGTCGCAAAGACCCCGCTCACAGCTCTATATATAGTGGGCCGATCGCCCCATTTCCCTAGATATGGGGTCACAAGGTTGACAGACCGTCAACGGGCGCCGAGGGCCGCGCACGGATTTTTTTCGTTAGCAAAAGGTAAACGCGGGAAGGGCTGGAGGGCTGCGGCTGGA
>JBEKQJ010000205.1:0-5588 GCA_049519835.1 Caulobacteraceae bacterium
AGCGCCGGCGTTCTCTCCCCCCTCTGGGGGGAGTACGGCCGAAGGCCGGGAGGGGGCCTCTCCCCTCAGAACCCCCGCGCCATGACCGGCTCTGGCGCAGTCTTCTCTTTGCGAGCGAAGAGGTTGTTGAGCGCGTTGACGTAGGCGGTGGCGCTGGCGGTGAGCGTGTCGGTGTCGGCCGCCGCGCCGGTGGCGATGCGTCCGTCCTCCTCCAGCCGGACCGAAACCTGGGCCTGGGCGTCCGTCCCCTCGGTCACCGCGTGGACCTGGAAGAGGCGCAGCATCGCGGCGTGCGGCACGATCGCCCGGATGGCGTTGAACACCGCGTCGACCGGCCCGTCGCCGGTGCAGGTCGCGGCGCTCTCGACGCCGTCGATGACCAGGGTCAGCGCCGCTTCCTGCGGCCCCTCGGTGCCCGCAACCACGCGCAGGCTCTTGACCTGGATGCGGTCGGCGCCGCGCGACAGCGCATCATCAACGAGGGCGACGATATCGTCGTCGAAGACGTGTTTCTTCTTGTCGGCCAGGTCCTTGAAGCGGCCGAAGGCCTCGTTGAGGGCGTTCTGGCCGAGGTCGTAGCCCAGCGCCTTCAGCTTCTCGCGGAAGGCGTGTCGGCCGGAGTGTTTGCCCATGACGAGGTTGGAGCCGCCCTGCCCGACGTCCTCCGGCCGCATGATCTCGTAGGTCGAGGCGTTCTTGAGCATGCCATCCTGATGGATGCCGCTCTCGTGCGCGAAGGCGTTCTTGCCGACAATGGCCTTGTTGAACTGGACCGGAAAGCCGGTGATCGCCGAGACGTAGCGGCTGGCGCGGGTGATGTGCTCGGTGCGCAGGCGCGTGGCGTAGGGCAGCGCATCGCCGCGCACCTTCAGCGCCATGACGATCTCCTCCAACGCCGCGTTGCCGGCCCGCTCGCCGATGCCGTTGATCGCCACCTCCACCTGCCGCGCCCCGGCCTGGACGCCAGCCAGACTATTGGCGACGGCGAGACCGAGGTCGTTATGGCAGTGGGTCGAGAACACGACGCGCTCGGAGCCCGGCACGTTGTCGATCAGGTCGCGAAAGACCTCGGCGTATTCGCTTGGATAGGTGTAGCCGACCGTGTCGGGGATGTTGATCGTCGTCGCCCCGGCGCGGATGGCCGCCTCGACGCAGCGGCGCAGCACGTCGCGCTCGGTGCGGGTGGCGTCCTGGGCCGACCATTCTACGTCGTCACAGAGATTGCGGGCGTGGGTGACCGAGCTGGTCACCAGATCGATGATCTCTTCCGGACTGGCGCGCAGGATGTGATCGCGGTGCTGCGGGCTGGTGGAGAGGAAAGTGTGGATGCGGCCGCGCTTGGCCGGCCGGATCGCCTCGGCGCAACGGTCGATATCGACGGCGGCGGCGCGCGCCAGGCCGCAGACCGTGCTTTCGCTGACGATTTCGGCGATGCGCCGCACAGCCTCGAAGTCACCGTTGGAGGCGATGGGGAAGCCGGCCTCGATGACGTCGACGCGCATCTCCTCGAGCATCTTGGCCAGCTCGAGTTTCTCTTCGATGGACATCGAGGCGCCTGGCGACTGCTCGCCATCGCGCATGGTGGTGTCGAAAACGATGACGTGCGCCGGTTTGGCGGCCTGTTCGGATACGGACATGGGGAAGGTCTCTTCGCGGATGGGGCCAGTGGTGGAGAGGAACCCCTGAACGCCTGGCCCGCGAAGCCTTACGCGAGCCTCAGTGCGCCCAGGGGCGGCTAAGCCCGAGGAGAAGAAGAAGCGGCAGGGACGCGGCGCGCGGCATTGGAGAGCGCCTATAGCATATGGGCTGGCGGCGCAACGGTGTTGCCGGGACGCGGCTCAAAATGCCCGCTGTGGGGCAAAATCTTGCGCCTCAGCGCTTGAGCCAGCGCCGCGCGATCCAGCCGGCCCCAACCCAGATCGCCAGGGCGATCCCCAGCCAGACGAAGCTCAATAGCCCGCCCGCGGCGATCGAGTGGCCGGCGAATGCGATGGCGGCGATCTTGGGCAGGATGCCGACCGCCGTGCCGAGCGCGAAGGCGGCCCAAGACATCGGCGCGACGCCGCCCGCGATATTGACCAGCACGAAGGGGGCGAACGGCACGAGGCGGACCACCAGGCTGGCCATGAAGCCGTTGCGCCCGACCAAATCGGCGAAGCGTTGGGCGGCCGGCCAATCGGCGATCAGCCGAGCCCCGAAGCCGCGGCCGAGACCGAAGCCGACCAGGGCCGAAACCATCGTTCCGGCCCAACTGTAGGTGAAGCCCGCCCAGGGTCCGAAAGCCAGCACCGCGGCGGCGATCAACACCACCTGGGGTACGCCGAGAAAGGCCAGAACGGCGAAGGCGGCCACCGTCATCGGCAGCGCCCAGGGCCCGTGGGCCAGGATCAGCCAGCGCTGCGCAGCGGCGGGGCCCGTGACCCCCAGCAACGGCAACCCGAACAGGAACAGCAGCCCGAGGCCCCCGAAGAGAACGAAGGCCAGCGCGGCGCGGCCGACCAACCGCGCATGCGAGCGTGGCGAGCCGGTCAGCGGGATAGGAACAGCCTGGCGTGATCGCTCATGCGGTAACCCTCAAGCTGGCCCGGCCCGACCAGATGAAAGGCGCCAAGCGGATTGCCCATCAGGTCGGTCAGCTGGACTTCGCGGCCAGCGATCCGCCAACGGGCGACGTTGAAGAAGCCGTCCGGGCAGCCGACGCCGGTCCAGGCTCGGCGAAGGCCGAAGGCGTCCACCTTGGGGTAGAGCTTCAGACTGCAGGTGGCGTTGCTGTTGGTCTGGCCGAGCATCCACTGTCCGGCCATCTGGACTGGGTCCGGCGCCGGCGGACCCCAGCCTGGCGGACCCCAACCGGGCGGCGGCGGTCCATTGGGTCCGAAGCCGAAGCTGAAGCTGCTCGAAGAGCTGCTCGAGTGCGACTCACACTGGGTCTGATTGTTCGGGCAGGGGTTGGTCGGCGGCGTCGGCGGGGTGAAGCTGGGCGGCGCGAAACCCGGCGGCGCGGGCGTCTGCATATCGGGCGGCGGCGTCATGCCTGGCGGCGGCGCCATCGCCGGCGGAGGCGGAGGATTGAAGTCCTGAGCCGAAGCTGGCGCGGCGAGACAGGCAAGGATAGCGATGACGATGGGTAGTCCGCGCGCCCAACCATACATGGCGACCTCCCTCCAATAAGCCGCGAACGACCTATCCCCTCGCAACGGCGAAGGTCAACGCGGTCAGTCCGCCGCCGGACCCTATGGACTCCCCCTGCGTCACCGCGTGGATTGGATCAGAGTAAAGGGACATGGAGGCGGCAGCTTGAGATTCTCGGTGCGGATCATACGGCGCGCCCCGCGGGATTCTCCGAAGGCCGGCTTGAGCCGGCCTGTCATGACCACGCAGACGCACCCGGCGTCACAATGAACCTCGCTTTGACCCCGGCGGAGGAGGCCTTCCAGCGGGAAGTCCGGGATTTTCTTTCGAAGGCGCTGACCCACGGGCTGCGCGAGGCCGCGCGCAGGTCGACGAGCGTGTTCACCGATCCCAAACACAGCCTGCCCTGGCAGAAATTGCTGCACGCCCGCGGCTGGGTCGCTCCGAGCTGGCCGAAGGACTACGGCGGCGCCGGGTGGACAGAGATGCAGAGGCACATCTTCGCCACCGAATGCGCCCGGGCCGGCGCGCCCTCGCTTGCCCCCATGGGGCTGCGGATGGTCGGCCCCTGCATCATCGTCTTCGGCTCGCCGGAGCAGAAGGCGTTTTATCTGCCGCGCATCCTCTCCGGCGATGACTACTGGTGCCAGGGCTACTCCGAGCCCGGCGCCGGCTCAGACCTCGCCGCGCTCCAACTCCGGGCGGTGAGCGACGGCGACGACTACGTCCTCGATGGCAGCAAGATCTGGACGACCCACGCCCACTTCGCCAACCGCATGTTCTGCCTGGCGCGCACGGATTTCGGCGGCAAGCCGCAGGCCGGCATCACCTTCCTGCTACTCGACATGGATGCGCCGGGCCTCACCGTGCGCCCGATCCTGACCCTGGCCGGGGAACACGAAGTGAATCAGGTGTTCTTCGACGGCGTCCGGGTTCCGAAGAAGAACCGGCTGGGCCAGGAAAACGAGGGGTGGACTGTCGCCAAAACCCTGCTCGAGTTCGAGCGCGGCGGCGCGTTCTCCGCCGGCCTGCGGGTCTCGCTCGCCCGGCTGCGCAAGATGGCGGCGCGGGAGCCGGCCGGCTCCGACTTTACGCTCATCGACAACGCCGACTTCCGAGCCAAGGTCGCCGACGCCGAGGTGGCCATCGAGGCGATCGAAGTCACCGAGCATCGCGTGATGAGCGCGCTTTCAGCCGGCGCCAATCCGGGACCGGCCTCCTCGATGCTCAAGGCCGTGGGCACGGAAGCCATGCAGCGCATCGACGAGCTGTGGGTCGAGGCGGCGGGTCACTACGGCGCGGTCGACCAGCCCGCCGCGCGGGCTCCCCTCTCCCAGACCGAGTCGATCGGGCCGGAGCACAGCCTGGTGGCGATGGCGCGCTATCTGAACAACCGTGCGGGCTCCATCTACGGCGGCTCCAACGAAATCCAGCGCAACATCATGGCGAGGCTCGTCCTTGGCCTCTGAACCTTTTGAGACGGCGGCGCGCCGCCGTGACCCTCTTGCATTGGGAGCAGCGCCAAGATGCCCATGAACTTTGGAGACATGATGGACGCGGTGGCCACCGCCGTGGCCCCCGAGACGACGGCGTTCATCCACGGCGACCGATCGATCACCTGGGGCGACGCCGACCGGGCGACCAACAACCTCGCGAGCGCGCTGATCGCCCGCGGCCATGAATCCGGCGAACGCATCGCCATCTACATGCGCAATCGGCCGGAATACCTGCTGGCGCTGACGGCGGGGTGGAAGGCGCGCCTGACCCACGTGAACGTCAACTACCGCTACACCGCGCCGGAAGTCGCCTACATCATCGACAATTCCGACAGCCGCACGGTCGTCTATGCGGCGGAATTCCGCGACGTTGTCCGCGAGATCCGGGCCACACTTCCCGACGTCCATACCTGGATCGAAGTCTCCGAAGACGGCGAAGCCCTGCCCTTTGCGCTGCGGTTCGAGGACCTGGCGGTCGCGGGCGATGGGCGGCCCCTGGGGCTGGGACGCTCTGGCGAGGACACGTTCTTCATCTACACCGGCGGCACGACCGGCATGCCGAAGGGCGTCGTGTGGACGCACGGCGACCTCCGGGAAATCCTGGTCCGTGGCGCGCGGTTGCTCGGGCCGGTGCCCGACACGCTGGAGGACCTGGTCGCCCACATCCGCGCCACAGGTGTGGGAATGCGCGTGTTGCCGGCCTCGCCCCTGATGCACGGAACCGGGCTGCTGCCGTCCATGGTGGCGATGCTGGGCGGCGGATCGGTCGTCACCCTGACGTCGCCCAGCTTCGACGCCGATGAGCTGCTCGAAGCCGTCGAGCGTCACCGGCCGCAGACCATCGCCATGGTCGGCGACGCCTTCGGGAAACCGATGCTCAACGCGCTGGAGGCCGGCGATCGCCGCTATGATCTGTCGAGCATCGTCGGCATTTTGTCCTCAGGCGTGATGTGGAGCCGG
>JBEKQJ010000206.1:0-5563 GCA_049519835.1 Caulobacteraceae bacterium
CAGGGATTGAGCAGGGCCACTCCCATAGGTTGGAAGTCGCCGACGTTCCGCGTCACCACGGTCAACCCGTGCATCAGCGCCGTCGCGGCGATGAGAGCGTCACGCTCCGGTCGAGGATCGGGAACGTGCAAGGCGGCGCACCGTCGGGCGATCAGCGCGTCGATTGGCAGGATTCGTCCGTCAAAGGGCTCCAGCACGCGTTCTTCCAGCCAGCGGCGCAAGCGCGACCCTTGCTCGGCATCGCGACGTGCGATGAGGAGGACACCGCGCTCGAGCTCAAACACCGTGACAACGGAAAGATATAATTCGGCCGGGTTCGCCGATTCTGCCCATGTCCTGACGTTGCTGTCGGCGCGGCTGCGGTTGCGCAATTCCGACCAGACATTCGTGTCGATCAGATAGGTCAATCGAGGTCTACTGGCTTGAAGATCTGATCGCCCATGAGCGGGGGATCGAAGTCGATGTCGTCATCCTCCTCCTGGGCGACGATCTCAAACAGGCTTTTTCCAGGCCAAGTGAGCTTGCGGTAGTCTTCAAAGCTGAGCAGGACGTGCGATGGCCGCCCGCGGTCGGTGATGATGACCGGGCCCCTCTCCGCCGCCCGCTTGGCGCCGCCGGCGTCTTGATTGAATTCACGGCTCGAAATGGTGGTGATGCTCACGGCACGGTCTCCAATGAGCACCGTCTATCATCAAATCCTGCGGCCGCCAAGAAAATGTAGAAACGTTTCTACTCTTGCTCGATCGTCCCAGGCGGCTTGCCGGTCATGTCGTAAATCAAGCGCTTAACGCCGGCCTCGTTAACGCTCCGCGTCGCCGCCCACCAGCCAATCGACATCCCGGCGTTGAACTAAGTGGGCTGTCACCGAGACCCGTGTTTTGCCGATCAGGTCGCTCACCGATTGAGCGGCCGTTAGAGTTGTGCGGCTTTCTGGAGCAGCTCGGAGTCTGACCATGACCAGCATTCCCCAGCTCATGCAGGCCGCGCGCGCGGAAGCGGCGGGCGAGCCGCTTCGGCTCGTGCGGGCGGCCACGCCCCATCCCGGCCCAGGCGAAGTACTGGTTCGCGTCGCCGCCAGCGGGGTCAATCCGCTCGATACGAAAATCCTGGCCGGAGCCGCCGAGCACGCGCGCCGAGCGCTGCCCGCCATCCTCGGTATCGACGTGGCGGGCGTCGTCGCGGCCGCGGGAGAAGAGGTCACGGCGTTTCGGGAAGGCGACGCCGTGTACGGCATGGCCGGCGGCGTCGGCGGACACCAAGGATCGCTGGCCAAATACATGGCCGCCGATGCGCGTCTGCTGGCGCGCAAGCCCGCCAACCTCACCATGCGCCAGGCGGCGGCTGTGCCGCTGGTCTTCATCACCGCCTGGGAGGGCCTCGTCGACCGCGCGGTGGTCCGGGCCGGGCAGCATGTCCTGGTGCAGGGCGGCGCCGGCGGGGTCGGCCAGATGGTGTTGCAGATCGCGCGGGCGCAGGGCGCGACCACCTCCGCCACCGGCTCGCCCGCCGCCCGAGCGACGATCGAGCAACTCGGCGCCCAGTATGTCGACCGGACTGAGCCGGTCGGCGATGTCGTGGCGCGACTGACCGGCGGCCAGGGATTCGACATCGTGTTCGATACGGCCGGCGGGGCGTCGCTCGACGCCGCCTTCATGATGGTCCGGCGGTTTGGCCATGTGGTCAGCGCTTTGGGCTGGGGCAGTCACGCGCTGGCGCCGCTCTCGTTCCGGGCCGCGAGCTACTCCGGGATCTTCACGCTGCTGCCGCTGCTGACTGGCGAGGGCCGCGCGCACCACGGCGCGATCCTGGCCGAGGCGACCAGACTCGCCGAAGCGGGCAAGCTGACGCCGACGCTGGACCCGCGCCACTTCACGCTCGCCACGGCAGGCGACGCCTACCGCATCATCGAGACTGGTGCGGCGCGCGGCAAACTGGTTGTCGACGTGGCGGGGGAGTCCGGCTGATGAGCGACCGGCCCCCATAGAGCTCATCGCCGCGCTCAAGCGCGCCGGCGGGAGGCCCCGACGGCGATAAAGGCGCCGATGAAGAGCAGACCCACGAGCGTGGTGAACACCGAGCCGTCGGGCCCGAAGCTCCCGCCGGTCAGAAGCGCCGAAGCGTGGGGCGCGGGGGTTATGACCAGCAGGCCGTTCTTGTCGCCGACGCCCATCAGCGACCACTCGGTGAAGTCATAGCCGAGATGAGCGCCGATCGAGAGCCAGAGGCGGCCGCTCTGCATGTACAGCAAGCCAAAGACCAATCCGGCGACGACGATCTGGGCGACGGCGACCGGCGAGGCATGCCCCGCATGCGCGGCGCCGAACAGCACGGCTGAGACGATCAGGCCGGTCACCGGGCCGAACACCCGGGCGACCAGACGCAGCAGGATGGCGCGAAAGGCCAGTTCTTCGAGAACCGCGGAGACGTAGGCGTTGAAGATGAAGTAATTATACCAGCGCCGCCAATGACCCGGGCTAATGCCGTACAAGCTCAACGCCAAGAGCAGGCGCAGAACCAGGGAAATGAAAGCAAGCCCGATCACAAATCCGACCGGCAATTCAAGCGGGGCGTGACGTAACCCGAATTCGGAAACCGGGCGGCGCTCAGCAACGCGCACTGCGAGGCAATAGAGCAGCACACCGAGCGTCGGCAGGATGACGGCGCAGGCATAGTCCGAACCCGGCGGAAGCTTGAACCAATCCGGCGCCTGGAACGATGCGAAGAAAATCAACGTGGCGACCGCGAAGAGGAGCGCCATCCACCCGAGGGCGCGCAGCCACAACCATGGCCCTGGCGCGATAACGCCGGCGCCGCCGCGCTCAAACCGCCAGAGTTCAGACCAATTCATGGGACACTCGCCGGAAAGACCTCTAAGCACTGTCAAAACCCAAGCAAATGATCGATTACTATATCGGTCTGGCCGTTCGCCCACTGATCGCCAAGGCGCGCGGCAGCCCGCGATATGGCGAGGAGCGCGATGGGTCGCCTACCCTTTCGTTCATCCCGGTTTCTGGCGGCACTGTTCTTAGTCGCCGCGGTCGGCATTATCGCCGCGGCCTCACCGAGCGCTCTATCGCCCGAAGGGCCGTTTCTGACGGAAAACCAGCGCGCCATGCAGGTGATGATGGCGGGTATGTCGATCAAGCCAAGCGGCGACGTCGACCAGGACTTCGCGGCCATGATGATCCCGCATCATCAGGGCGCCATCGACATGGCGGTTCTCGAGCTACGCTACGGCCGAAATGAGCGGCTGCGCCGGATCGCCCAGGAAATCATTGTCGATCAGCAACAAGAGATCGCCGCCATGCGGCTGGCGCTCGGCCAGCCACTTCCGCCTTCGCAAGCGGCTCCCGATCGGCCATCGACGCCCGCGCCAGGCATGGACATGCCCAAACATCTAAGGAGCGGAACGTGATCGCCAAACTGCCGATAGCCGCCCTGCTCGGGAGCGCGGCGCTGATGATCGCCGGCGCCAGCTGGGGCAGCCAAGTCCCTACAGCTGCGGCATCGCCGGACATTCCGATCAGCCACCGCGATCGCGTCTATGCCGCCGAGCAGTTCTCCAACACCGTTTCGGTCGTCGATCCGGCGTCGAATACGCTGCTGGGCGTGATCCGCCTTGGCGACCCCAGCCCGCTGAACTTCAGCCCGCTCTACAAGGGTCAGGTGCTGGTGCACGGCATGGGTTTCTCACCAGATCACCACACGCTCGCCATCGTCTCGATCGGTTCGAACTCGGTCACGTTCATCGACACCCAGACCAACACGGTCAAGCACACCACCTATGTCGGGCGCTCGCCGCACGAGGCGTTTTTCACGCCGGACGGCTCGGAAGTCTGGGTGACGGTGCGCGGCGAGAACTACGTCTCGGTGCTGGACAGCGAGACCTATGGCGAAAAGGCGCGCATCGTCCTGCCGAATGGGCCGGGGATGACGATCTTCTCGCCCGACGGCAAGTACGCCTACGTCTGTTCGTCGTTCAATCCCGAGACCGACGTCATCTCGGTGGCCGGCCACGGCATCGTCGGCAGGGTCGTGCAGGCCAGCCCATTCTGCCCCAACATCGCCGCTTCGCCCGACGGCGCCCAGGTGTGGTTCACGCTCAAGGACACCGGCAAGACCCAGGTTTTCGCCGCCAGGCCGCCGTTCGCGGTGCTCAAGACCATCGACACCGGCCCGATCACCAATCACGTCAACCTTGTCCGCAACGCGCACGGCAGTTTCGCCTACGTCACGGTGGGCGGGCTGAACGAGATCAAGGTCTTTCGGACCGACGATTTCAGCCAGGTCGCCACGATCCCCGTCGGCAAGCTGCCACACGGTATCTGGCCGTCCGGCGACGGAACCCGGGTCTACGTCGGCCTGGAAAACGACGACGCCATGGCCGTGATTGACACTCTGAGCAACACCGTCATCGCGACGATCCCGATCGGCCAGGCGCCACAGGCTCTGGCCTACGTTCCGGGCGCCGTTTCCGACGGCGACGGCCTGCAGGGCCTGCAACCACTCGGCGTGGCGGGACAGGCGGCGCATTTCACCCTGAGGTCGGTCGGCGCCGATGGGGCGGCAAAGGCGCCGACCAGCGTCACCCTGTTCGATCAGGGCCTGATCCAGGTGCTGGAAGCCGCGGTCAGCGGTCTCGAGCCCGGGGCGCCCTACGTGCTGGCTCTGTCGGACCACCCTGACGGCAGCGGCGCGCCGCAAGCGCTGGCGGCCTTCAAAACCAATCCCGCCGGGGCCGCGATCGTCAACGCCGTGGGCCCGATCCGCCAGATCGTGCAAGGCGACGCCGCCACCCCGCGCCGCTACCTGGTCATCGTGCAAGGGACCCCGGAGACGCCGGGCGCGCCAGTCCAGGTCCAGTAGGCCCGAACGATGAGCCCAAAGCCGCCTTCGTCGAAGACGGCGAGTCCAGTCAAGGTCCGGAAGCCGCGGCGACAACCGCCTCGGAGACGGCGTACAGCATTGCGCTCATGCGCTCGATCGTCTCCTCGACAATTCCCGTCCCGTTGTCACTCGTCCCCTACTCCCACTCAATCGTTCCCGGCGGCTTGCTGGTCACGTCGTAGACCACCCGGTTCACGCCCCGCACCTCGTTGACGATGCGCGTCGCCGCCTTGGTCAGCACGCTCCAGGGGAATTCGAAGACGTCGGCGGTCATGCCGTCGGTGCTGGTGACGGCGCGGAGCGCCAGGACGTTTTCGTAGGTGCGGGCGTCGCCCATGACGCCGACGGTCTTGACCGGCAGCAGCACGGCGAAGGCCTGCCAGATGTGGTCGTAGAGGCCGGCGGCGCGGATCTCCTCGAGGTAGATGGCGTCGGCGTGCTGCAGCACGGCCACCTTGTCGGCGGTGACTTCGCCCGGGATGCGGATGGCGAGGCCCGGGCCAGGGAACGGGTGGCGGCCGGTGAAGGCGGGCGGCAGGCCGAGCTCGGCGCCCAGGGCGCGCACCTCGTCCTTGAAGAGCTCGCGCAGGGGCTCGAGCAGCTTGAGCTTCATGTAGTCCGGCAGGCCGCCGACGTTGTGGTGGCTCTTGATCACCGCGCTCGGACCGCCGGTCGG
>JBEKQJ010000207.1:0-7809 GCA_049519835.1 Caulobacteraceae bacterium
TCTTTGGCAACCTTTTCACGCCCAACTCGGTGATGGTTATGCACCCCCATCACATCGAGTTCTGGACGGTCTATCAGGGCGCCGACGTATCGAGCTGCAAGCTGCACCTGCGCTATCTCACGCCGGCCAAAGAGCAGGACGAGCGAGGGCATGAGATCCTCGCTAAGAATTGGCAGATCGCTGTCTCGGCGATCGTCAACGAGGACATCCCTGTAGGAAACAGCATCCAAAGTTCGGCTGACATGCCCTTCAGGCCTAAGGCCTACCTAGGCCGCAATGAGATCGTCAATCAGCTCTTCCACCGCACCTACCGAACCTATCTCGAGGGCTGACCGTGTGACCGACACCTTAAGGATCAGCCGCCCGGCGGACGGCGTCGTCCTCCTGACGCTCAATCGGCCGCAGGTCATGAACGCCATCGACATGGCGCTCTTTGGGGAGCTGACCGCAGCGCTTGGCGATTTCGAGCTCGACACGGAGGCGCGCGCGATCGTCGTCACCGGCTCAGGCGAGCGCGCCTTCTCGGCCGGGTTCGACATTCACGAGATGGCGGGTTTTGATCCTGCCGCGATGAAGGCCGCCTTCACCAAGCGCGACCGCCTGTTCTGGCAGGTCGCCAACCATGCCAAGCCGATCATAGCCGCGCTCAACGGCGCGACGTTCGGCGCAGGCGCGCTCATGGCGGCGGCGGCCGACATCAGGCTTGGCTCGCCTTCGCTTCGCTTCAAGATCACGGCCAGCAGCTACGGCGCGGCCAACGCGACTTGGTCTCTGCCCCCTATCGTCGGGGTCTCTAAGGCGAAGGAGATCCTCTTCACAGGCCGAGTGGTAGAGGCGGCCGAAGCCCTCGAGATCGGGCTGATCAACCAGCTGGTCACGGACGGGCCGGTGGCGGACGCAGCGGTCGCGATGGCGGCCATGATCGCCGCCAATCCAGAGGACGGCGTCCAAGGCATCAAGCAGCTTGTGAATGGCCTCGCGGGCCGCTCCCATCAAGCGGGCTACGAAGCGGAGTTCGATTGGATGACTGAGCATATGAAGGCAGCGGGCTCGAGCGGCGCACAGGTCTTCAGCGGCTTCCTGGGAAAGAAAACGGCTCAAGAGCGCGCTCCATCCAGCTAGCGGCGAGGATGCGAGCGTGAGTTCGCTGCGATTAAGGAACGAGCCATGGATCTGAACCTCACCAAAGAGGAGATCGCGTTCCGGACGGAGGTGCGGCGCTTCTTCGAGACCGACTACCCAACGTCGGTGCTTGAGAAGCTGCGCCGAGGCCAAACCCTGACGCGCGCCGATCACGTTGCTTCCCAAGCGGCCCTGCAATCGCGAGGCTGGCTCGGCGTCAGCTGGCCTAAGGCGTTCGGCGGGCCGGGTTGGTCCCCCATCCAGCGATACCTGTTTGACGCCGAACTCGAGCAGGCGGGCGCTCCAAACCTCATCCCGATGGCGATCATCTACATCGGCCCGATCATCTGCGCTTTCGGCACGCCGGAGCAGCAAGCGCGATGGCTACCAGACATCCTCGCATCCAAAGCGCTGTGGGCGCAGGGGTACTCCGAACCTGAGTCCGGGTCCGACCTGGCGAGCCTGCGGATGTCGGCGGTCCGGGACGGCGACGACTACGTTCTGAACGGCTCGAAGATCTGGACCTCAGGGGCGCACTGGGCCGACTGGATCTTCTGCCTGACGCGCACTTCGGCAGAGGCGCGCAAACAAGACGGAATCTCGCTGATCTGCACCGAACTCGACAGGCCCGGCGTCACCGTTACCCCGATCATCTCCATCGACGGCCGGCATGAACTCAACCGGGTCGATTTCGACGACGTCCGCACGCCGGTCGCCAATCGGATCGGCGAGGAAGGGAAGGCCTGGCGCTACGCCAACGAGCTGCTCAAGAACGAGCGCCTTTCCTACGCCCATATCGCCCGCAAGCAGGCCGATCTGCGCCGCATCCGCGCGCTGGCCGCGACCATGCCCGCGGACGGCGCCGGATCGATGCTGGACGACGCCGCCTTCCAGCGTCGCCTCGCCACGGTGGAGATCGAGGTCGAAACCCTGGAGATTTCCGTACTCCGGGCCCTGATCGGAGGCGCCGAGGGGGCCGCGGTGGCGACGTTGAAGGTCCTGTGCACCGAGTGCGCCCAGCACGTGACGGCGCTTTTTACACACCTGGCGGGGCGTAGCGGCGGCGCGCGACTGGACCGAACAGCGGCTGACTGGGCCACGGCCGCGCCGCTGGCGCCGTCTTTCGCGACCGTGGCCACGCAGTCGTATCTGTTCGAACGGGCCCAGACGATTTACGGCGGCGCCACTGAAATTCAGAAGCACATCGCCTGGCGTTCGATCAGTTGAGAACGCCACCGCGTTCCGCATCGGACGCGGCGGCGGAGAGACGGGCATGACCACCTTGGCGGCCGAGGCGGCGCGCGCCCGTAGGGCCGGATCAGCCTCGAGGCGCAGCGTCGCCAGATAGCTGGCCGACTCCAGGGTCTCGACCTGGGCGTACATGTCGACCATCCGGTGCTGCAGGGCCTGGAAGCCGGACAGCGGCTGGCCGAACTGGCGCCGGGCGCCTGTGTAGGCGATGGTGTCGGCAAGCAGGTGGCGCGTGACGCCAACCGCCTCGGCGGCCAGGGCGGCGACCGCCCGGTCGAGAACTTCATCCACCAGCGCTCCAGCTGTTCCTGGTTCGAACAGCAGAGCTTCATCCGGCAACTGCACACCCTCGAAAATCAGATCCGAAGCGCGACGCCCATCGATGGTGGGATAGTCGAAGGCGCTGAGGCCCGCGGCCTGGCGCTCGACCAGGAACATGGATAGCCCCTCCAGGCCCGGAGGCGCGCCGGCGGTGCGCGCCGCAACGATCAGAGCATCCGCCCAAGGCGCGGCCGCCACCATCGCCTTGCGGCCGTCCAGCCGCCAGCCCCCGCCATCCCGCCGCGCCGTGGCGGCGATCGCCGCCGGACTGTAGCGCATGCCAGGCTCGGCCCAAGCGAAGGCGAGGAGCTGCTCGCCAGCCAAAACCTGGGTCAGCCGTTGGCTCGCCGCGGCGGCGGTCGAGCGCGAGAGAATCTCAGCACAGATGACGATCGTCTCGAGAAAAGGCTCGACGACCAGGGCCTCGCCAAAGGCCTCCATCACGATCATCGTCTCGACCGGTCCGCCGCCTAGACCGCCGCGATCCGGCGGCAAGGCCACGCCGAGCAGGCCCAGGTCCCTCGCCAGCGACGTCCACACCTCACGCCGCCAGCCAGGCTCGGCGCGCACCGCCGCCTGCCGTGCGGCGAAGCTGTAGGCGCCGTCGAGAAAGCGCAGTAGCGCATCGCGCATCAGGGTTTGCTCTTCGGTGAACGCGAAATCCATGGCTCAGCCTCGGCTCCGGGGGCGGGACAGCTAGTTATATAAATGTCCATTTAAATCTATTGGACGTCTGCCGCCGACGCTAGTATGGCCCTTAAACGGGAGTTGAGAACGCCATGAATGCGATCGCGCAGAGGCACGCCAAAGCTGCTCAGGCGCTGCCCAAGGGCAAGCTGATCATTGGCGGCCGCGACATCGCTTCGGGCTCCGGGGGCGAAACGGCGCACGTCAATCCAACCACCGGACGGGAGCAAGCGTCCCTGCCCCTGGCCGGCAAGACGGAAATCGATCTCGCGGTCCGCGCGGCCCGAGCGGCTCTGCCGGTCTGGAGCGCGATGGCGCCCGGGCAGCGACGTGATCTGCTGCAGGCCATGGCCGAAGCCATCAAGGCCGAGGGCGAAAGCCTGGCCACCATCGCCGCCCTGGAGCATGGCGCCACTCGCCTGGGCGTCCTCTACGGACAGATTCCGTTCGTATACAACTGGTTCGCCTACTACGCCGGCTGGGCGGACAAGCTGGATGGGCACTACTCCTCCGGCGCCCTTGGCGGGTCGTTCGACCTCGTCGTCCCCGAACCCTATGGCGTAGTGGCGGCGATCCTGCCCTGGAACGGACCGCTGGCCGGCCTGGGGATGAAGGTCGCTCCGGCCCTGGCGGCAGGCAACACGGTGGTGATCAAGCCGCCAGAATCGGCGCCGTTTCTCGCCATCCGATTTGGCGAGCTGGCGCGCGAGCTGGGCTTTCCGGATGGCGTGGTGAACGTGGTCGCTGGCGGCCCGGAGGCTGGGGACGCGCTCGTGCGGCACCCCGACGTGGACAAGCTCAGTGTCACCGGCAGTCCGATGACGGCCCGGCGCATCGCAGCCGCCGCAGCCGACACCTTGACGCCCCTGGTGCTGGAACTGGGCGGCAAATCGGCCAGCCTGGTGTTTCCCGACGCCGATCTGGAGGCGACCGCCGCTTACGCATCGACCTTTCCATTCACCAACGCCGGCCAGATCTGCGTCATGCCTTCTCGCCTGCTGGTCCATGCCGACGTCTATGAGACGGTGCTCGAGCGCGTCAGCGGCATCACCCGCGCTCACACGGTCGGGGACCCGCTGGACGAGGCGACATTCATGGGCCCGATGTTCACCGCCGCGGCGCGCGACAGAGTGTTGAGCCATGTGCGGGACGCTGCGCTGCGTCCAGGGGTTTCCATCGCCGCCGGCGGTCGCTCGCCCGGCGGCGACAGAGCCGACGGCTGGTTCGTTGAACCGACGATCGTCGCCGACCCTGACCCACAAAGCGCGCTGTCCCAGACTGAGCTGTTCGGCCCGGTCATCGCCGTCCACCGCTTCAAGGACGAGGCGGAAGCCCTCGGCATCGCTAACGGCACGGCCTATGGCCTGGCGGCCTATGTCCAGACTCGCGACATCAACCGCGCTCTTCGCCTTGCGCGGGGCCTGCGCGCCGGCGGCGTGTACATCAACGGCGCCTATCCGACCTTCAACCCCAACCTGGCCTTCGGCGGGGTCGGCCTGTCGGGACACGGACGCGAGGGCGGCCCCTGGGGAATTGAAGAATTCGTGCGGCCCAAGGCCGTGTCCATCGCCTTGGCGGAAGCTTGAACATGGCCCACGTGGCTGAACACCAGGCCGACTACGTGATCGTCGGCGGAGGCAGCGCCGGCGCCGTCCTGGCCAACCGTCTGAGCGAAGACAGCTCGGTCCGCGTGCTGCTGATCGAGGCTGGCGGCGAAGCCAAGGCCTTCATGGTCCAGATGCCGGTAGGCTTCGCCTACATGCTGACCGACCCGCGGTTCGACTGGGGTTACGAGCAGGCCCCCGATCCGACGATCAACGGGCGGCACTTCACCTGGTCGGCCGGGCGCCTGCTGGGCGGCGGCAGTTCGATAAACGGCCAAGTCTACATCCGCGGAGCGCGGAGCGACTTCGAAGGCTGGGCGGCGCTGGGCGCCGCCGGCTGGGCATGGAACGACGTCGTGCCCTACTTCCTGCGCTCGGAACATTGGCACGGCGCCCCAAGCCAGGCGCGCGGCGCGCACGGACCGCTCTCCGTATCGCCCATGCGCGAGGCGCACCCCCTGTGCGACGTCTTCCTGAAAGCCTGCAACCAGTTCGGGCTGGCCACGCTCGGCGAATACAACGCCGGCCACCTCGAAGGGGCGTTTCTCACCCAGGCGACCCAGCGCGACGGCTGGCGGTGCAGCACCGAGAAGGCCTATTTGCGGCCGGCCCGCCAGAGGCCCAATCTGCAGATTCTGACCAACGCGGAGGCGCACAGCCTGGTCCTTCACGAAGGCCGGGCCATTGGCGTCAACATCAGCCGTGGCGGAGAGACCGAAGTCGCCAAGGCGGCGCGCGAGGTGATCGTTTCCTGCGGCGCCCTGGGCAGTCCAGCCTTGCTGATGCGGTCGGGGGTCGGCCCCGGCGAGCTTCTGAAGGGGCTCGATATTGCCGTCGCCCATGATTCTCCCGAGGTGGGACACAACCTCCAGGAACACTCGGGCTCGAGCCAGAACAAGTTCGTCAGCCGCCCGACCCTCAACAGCCGAATGGGGCGGTGGGACATCGCCAGCAACATGGGCAGGTTCCTGTTGATGCGCAAAGGCCCGATGAGCGCGCCCGCCGTGCAGGCCATGGCCTTCGCACGCACCGACCCCGACCTCGCCGAGCCGGACATCCAGATCCATTTCATGCCGCTGGCCTATGACGTCGAGCCGGACACGTTGTCCGCGGCCAGGGCGGTAATGCCCAAGGAGCCCTGCGTCAGCCTCAACGTCACCCTCTGCCACCCAGAGTCGCGCGGCCAGGTGGTGCTCAACGCCGACGGCCGGCCCGTGGCGGTGCACAGGCTGCTCGGCAGTGAGGTTGACCTGCAAAGGCATGTGGCGGGCATGAAGCTCGTTGACCGCCTGTTCGGTCAGCCGGCTTTCCAGGAGATCATCGTGGGTGACCGGCAGCCCCCTCGCGTGCCAGACACTGACGACGGGTGGATCGACTATGCGCGGGCCAAACTACTGCTCGCCTATCACCCAGTGGGCACCTGTCGGATGGGCTCCGACGACCGATCGGTCGTCGACACGCGCCTGCGCTTCCGCGGGCTGGACGGGCTGCGGGTGGTCGACGCATCGGTGATGCCCACCCTGACCAGCGGCAACACTAACGCCGCCACGATCATGATCGCCGAAAAGGCGGCCGATATGATCCGCGAGGACGCCCGCGGGTGAGGCTCTCTGCATCTTGGGCGAATCGCGGTTGGGATAGCTGGGAGACTGGCGTCCCCCTCATCCAACGCGGCGCAGATCGCCACATTCGCAATCGAGACCTCGGATGACATCAACAGCCCGACGGTCGGGCCGGCCTAAGAAGGATGATGACCGCGCCAATGCGCGCGAGCGGCTGTTGAATGCGGCCCACGAACTCATGTGCGAGCGCAGCACGATCGACGTGCCCGTCAACGAGATCGCCAATCGCGCCGGGCTCAACGTCGCCCTGATCAACTACTACTTCGGCGGCAAGGACGGCCTCCTGCTTCAGCTCGCCATGCGCCATCAGTCCGGCTATTCGGCCGTGCTCGACACGCTGCTGGAAGCCCCGTTCACCGCCGCCAAGAAATTGACCCTGCACATTCGCGGCATGGTGCGCGCGTTCCGGCGCGTTCCCTATCTGCAGCGCCTGCAACACAAGATCCTGCGGGACAGCAGCGAGGAGGCGGCGCACGAATGCGGTGTCGCGCTGGTGCAGCCGCTGGTCAGCTTCTATCGCAAGCTGGCTGCCCAGGGCATCGAGGACGGCAGCCTGCGGCCGGTCGATCATATGCACCTCTACATGAGCGTCGTCGGCTCCTGCGACTTCCTCTATTCGGCCAGCGCGTCGCTAAGCTACGGATTCAACATCGATCATGTCGATGAGGCTCTATCCGAGAGCTACGTCGAGCATCTCATATCCCTGATGACGCGCGGGCTGTTCACCGAAGCGGCGACCGCGCAGCCGCAGGCTTAGACGGACCGAGGCGCGCCAGGGCTCATCCCGGGGATTTGCCGGAGGCGACCTCCAAAGACGAAGGCGCCCGACAGCAGCGCAGCGAGAGCGGCGTAGACCAGGATCGCTCCGCGGGGACCCCCAGTCTGGGCGGCGATGGGGCTGGCGATGAGCGGGAACAGGATCATCGCGCCATAGAGGAGCGCGTTGACGAGGCCGAGCGTCGGGGCTGGATTGTCGGGTGAAGCGATCATCGCGGCAGAGTTTAGGTTGGGGCTGAAAGCGCCGCCGCCCAGCAAGGCGATAAAAGTCCCCAAGGCGACGCCCCAGACATTGGTCGACAGCGCCACCGTCGTCAGGCCAAGCGCCATGGCGGCCAGGCAGATGGCGAACGTGCCGGCGAGGCCGGCCTTCGGCCGCAACAGGACATAGAGCGTCGAGCCGACCACGCTTCCGACTGACGCCG
>JBEKQJ010000208.1:0-5522 GCA_049519835.1 Caulobacteraceae bacterium
CCGAAAGTGATCGAGAACGCGGAGGGCGCGCGCACCACCCCCTCGGTGGTCGGCATCCTCGACGACGGCGAGCGGCTGGTGGGCCAGCCGGCCAAACGGCAGGCGGTGACCAACCCCTCCAACACCTTCTTCGCCATCAAGCGCCTGATCGGGCGCCAGTACACCGACCCGATGGTCGAGAAGGACAAGGGCATGGTGCCCTACGAGATCGTCAAGGGCGCCAACGGCGATGCCTGGGTGCGCGCCCACGGCAAGGACTATTCGCCCCAGCAGATCAGCGCCTTCATCCTGCAGAAGCTGAAGCAGGACGCCGAGGCGCACCTGGGCGAGAAGGTCGAGAAGGCGGTGATCACCGTCCCGGCCTATTTCAACGACGCCCAGCGCCAAGCCACCAAGGACGCCGGCAAGATCGCCGGCCTGGAAGTGCTGCGCATCATCAACGAGCCCACGGCGGCGGCGCTGGCCTACGGCCTCGACAAGAACGACGGCAAGAAGATCGCCGTCTACGACCTCGGCGGCGGCACCTTCGACATCTCGATCCTGGAGATCGGCGATGGCGTCTTCGAGGTGAAGGCGACCAACGGCGACACCTTCCTGGGCGGCGAAGACTTCGACCTGCGAATCGTCGACTACCTGGCCGACGAGTTCAAGAAGGAGCAGGGCGTCGACCTGCGCAAGGACAAGCTCGCCCTGCAACGCCTCAAGGAAGAGGCCGAAAAGGCTAAGAAGGAGCTGTCCTCGACGACGCAATATGAGGTGAACCTGCCGTTCATATCGATGAACGCGTCGGGGCCGCTGCACCTCAATATCAAGCTCTCGCGCGCCAAGCTCGAAGCGCTGGTCGAGGACCTGATCGTCAAGACGGTTGGGCCCTGCGAACAGGCGCTGAAGGACGCGGGCCTCAAGAAGAGCGACATCGATGAGGTGATCCTGGTCGGCGGCATGACCCGCATGCCCAAGGTCGTCGAGACGGTGAAGGCCTTCTTCGGCCGCGAGCCGCATAAGGGCGTCAACCCGGACGAAGTCGTGGCCCTCGGCGCGGCCATCCAGGCCGGCGTGCTGCAGGGCGACGTTAAGGACGTCCTGCTGCTGGACGTCACTCCGCTCACCCTCGGGATCGAGACCCTTGGCGGCGTGTTTACCGCCCTCATCGAACGCAACACCACCATCCCGACCAAGAAGAGCCAGGTGTTTTCCACCGCCGACGACAACCAGAGCGCGGTGACGATCCGCGTCTTCCAGGGCGAGCGCCCAATGGCGGCCGACAACAAGCTGCTCGGGCAGTTCGATCTGGTGGGCATCCCGCCTGCGCCGCGCGGCGTGCCGCAGGTCGAGGTGACCTTTGACATCGACGCCAACGGCATCGTCAACGTCCAGGCCCGCGACAAGGCCACCAGCAAGGAGCAGTCGATCCGCATCCAGGCCAACGGCGGCCTCTCGGAGAGCGACATCGAGCAGATGGTCAAGGACGCCGAGGCGCACGCCGCCGAGGACAAGCGGCGCAAGGAGGTCGTCGAAGCCCGCAATCACGCCGACGCCCTGATCCACACCACGGAAAAGGCGCTGGCCGAGCACGGCGACAAGATCGACGCTTCGGAAAAGAGCGCCATCGAAGCGGCCGTGGCGGACCTCAAGGGTGTGCTCGAGGACGGCGACGCCGAGGCGATCTCGGCCAAGACCCAGACCCTGATGCAGGCCTCGATGAAGCTCGGCGAGGCCATGTACAAGTCGCAGCAGAGCGAAGGTGGACCTTCCAACGACGACGGCGTCGTCGATGCGGAGTTCGAAGAGGTCAAGGACGACAAGCAGTCGGCCTGATTTTTTCGGGGGACGGCGCCATGCTCAAGATTACAGCCGGCGGTGGGGGACTTCGATCCCCTGCCGCATGGCGGCTTGCAACGCGGTCCCGACTCCCCCACTTCAAGCTAGCGGCGGGCGGCTGACCACATCATGCGAGACTACTACGAGATCCTGGGCGTCGGTCGTGACTGTGACGAAGGCGGCCTGAAGTCGGCGTTCCGCAAGCTGGCCATGGAGCACCATCCGGATCGCAATGGCGGCTGCCCTGACGCGGCCGAGCGGTTCAAAGAGCTCAACGAAGCCTATTCGGTGCTCTCCGACCGCGACAAGCGAGCGGCCTACGATCGCTTCGGCCACGCCGGGGTCAATGGCGGCGCCGGGATGAACGGCGCAGGCGGTTTCCACAACGTCCACGACATCTTCAATGACGTATTCGGCGATGTCTTCGGCGACATGTTCCGCTCGCAAGCCCGCAGCGGGCCGAGCCGCGGTCAGGATCTGCGCTACGATCTCGAGATCACCCTCGAGCAGGCCTACGCCGGCGCGCAGGTAGAGATCCGCGTCCCCGCCGCCATGGCCTGCGAGGCTTGCGAAGGCACGGGCGCCAAGCCCGGGACCAGCGCCTCGACCTGCACGACCTGCGCCGGCGCCGGCCGCATCCGCCGCAGCCAGGGATTTTTCCAGGTCGAGAGCACCTGTCCGCGCTGCGGCGGCGCCGGCCGGGTGATCGCCGATCCCTGCCGAGGCTGCGCCGGCCACGGCATGGTGCGGCGCGAACGACTGCTCGAGGTGCGCGTGCCGGCCGGGGTCGACGACGGCTCGCGCATCCGCTTGGCCGGCGAGGGTGACACCGGCGGACGCGGCGGTCCGCGCGGCGACCTCTACATCTTCATTTCGCTCAAGCCCCACGACATCTTCGAGCGTGACGGCCTGGACCTTCGCTGTCAGATCCCGGTGCCCATGACGCTGGCGGCGTTGGGCGGCGAGATCGACGCGCCGTGCCTGCTGGGCGGCGAGCACTGCGATGGCAAGTGCAAGATCCCCATGCGCATCAAGCCAGGCTCGCAGACCGGCGACACCGTGCTTGTGCGTGGCAAGGGCATGCCCTCCCTGCGCTCGCGCCAGCGGGGCGATCTCATCGTCGAGCTGTTCGTCGAGACACCGACCAATCTGACGGGTCGCCAGAAGGAGCTGCTCAAGGAGTTCTCTGGCGCCTGCGGCGAGAGCCAGAGCCCCCGTGCGGCCGCGTCCGTCAAACAGGCCCGCAAGTTCTGGGAGCGGGTGACCGGCGCGGACTAAATGCTGGCGCCCGCATGAAGCGGGACGCTCCCGCCTAAGCGTCGGCGAGTCTGCTTATGTCTTCCCAGCGGTAAAGGGTTTCCATCAGACCACCGCCCCAACCTGCGACCGGTCGCTCGGCGACGGCCTTGCCGTCCAGGTGGGCATAGAACGCCATGGCGTTGTCGTTGCCGTTCAGCACCCAGACGTCGAGGCTGCGCGCGCCCTGCGCCTCAAGCACCCGCGTGGCGGTGGCGAGCAGCCGGCGCCCAAGGCCCAGACCCTGCACGCGCCTCAGCAGATAAAGCGTGAAGACCTCCGCCGCGCGACCTTTGACCGCGCCGGCGCAATAGGCCGTCAGGCCGGACGGTCCCTCGGCCGCCAGCACCACCTCTCCCACGCTCGCTCTGGTGAGCTGCCGCCGCCAGCGAGCGGCGTGAACCGGCGGACTCATTCGCGCCAGATAGGCGGCCGGCAGGAGGCCGGGATAGGTCTCCCGCCAGGCGGCCACATGCACCTCTGCCAAGGCGGCCGCGTCGCCGGGACCGGCCGGAACGATGGCGAACTCGGCGAGACGCTCCATGCCCCAGAGCTTGCGCGACGGACGGCCGTGGTCAAGGGCTGACGCTGCCCTCCCCGGTCTGTAAGCCTTGACCGATGGATCTCGACTCGCCGGCAGAACCTGAAGGCCTCAGCACGCTCGCCAGCGCCGGCGCCAGCCCCGTGATGGCGCAGTATTTCGACGCCAAGGCGAAACAGCCGGACGCGCTGGTGTTTTTCCGGATGGGCGATTTCTACGAGCTGTTCTTTGAGGACGCCGCCAAGGCCGCGGCAGCTATCGGCATCGCGCTCACCCACCGCGGGACTCACGCCGGCCAGCCGATCCCCATGGCCGGGGTGCCGGCCCACGCCGCAGAGGCCTATCTCGCCAAACTCATCCGGGCCGGATTCAAGGTCGCCGTCGTCGACCAGATGGAGGACCCGGCCGAGGCCAAGCGACGCGGCTCCAAAGCCGTGGTGCGCCGCGAGCTGACCCGTGTGGTGACGCCCGGCACTCTCACCGAGGACGGACTGCTGGATGCCCGCGGCGCCAATCGCCTTGCCGCCGTCGCCCTGCGGGCCGGACAGGCGGCGGTCGCCTCGGTCGAGCTTTCGACCGGAGAGGTCGAGTGCCTGACTCTTTCGCCCAGCGCGGTCGCCTCGGCGCTGGCCGCCCTGCAGCCCTCCGAGATCCTGCTGCCCGACCGCCTGTTCCCCGAGTTCGGCGAGGCGGCCAAGGCGGCCGGCGGCCTCATCGAGCCTATGGCCAGCGCGCTGGCCGAGCCGGCCGCGGCCGAGGCCAGGGTCAAGCGGCTCTATGGCGTGGCGACGCTCGATGGTTTCGGCGCGCTGTCGGGGGCCGAGGTGGCGGCGCTCGGCCTCATCGCCGCCCACCTCGAGGTCACCCAGGCCGGTCGGGCGCTCAGCTTGCGTCCGCCCAGGCGGGCCGGCGAGGCCGAGTTCATGGCCATCGATCCGGCCACTCGCGTCAGTCTTGAGATCGACCGCACGCTTTCTGGTCAGAGAGACGGTTCGTTGCTCGCGGCCATCGATCGCACCGTCACCGCAGCCGGCGCCCGCCTCTTGGCCGCGAGGCTCTCTCGCCCCCTGCTCTCCCCCGTCGCTATCGACCGCCGGCTCGATGCAGTCGCCTGGTTCGTCGAGGCGACCGCGTCCCGGCGGGACCTGCGCGCGCGCCTCAGGGCCGCCGGCGATATGGCCAGGGCCCTGGCGCGCCTGACGCTCGGTCGCGGCGGTCCCCGCGACTTCGGGACCTTGCGCGATGGCCTCGCCGCGGGCGCCGCGATCGCAGCGGAGCAGGCGGCGCATCCCGATCCCCTCGTCAGACCCCCCGACGAGATCGCTGCGGCGCTGGCCGCCCTCGACCCGGCCCGCCAGAGCGGCCTCGAAGCTTTCCGCCGGACGCTCGCCGCCGGTCTCGGCCCGGACCTGCCGGCCCAAGCCCGTGACGGCGGCTTCGTGGCGGCCGGCGTCTCCCGCGATCTCGACGAAACTCGCGCCCTGCGCGACGATTCCCGCAAGGTCGTGGCCGCCCTCGAGTCACAGCTCGGCGTGGAGAGCGGCGTAGCCATCAAGATCCGCCACAACGGCGTGCTCGGCTACTTCGTCGAGACCAACGCCAAGCAGGCCGAGGCGCTGCTGCGGCCGCCGCTCTCCGGCCTCTTCATCCACCGCCAGACCCTGGCCAACCAGGTGCGGTTCACCACCGTCGAGCTCGCCGATCTCGACGCCCGCATCTCCCGCGCCGCCGACCGGGCGCTGGCCCTGGAGCTGGAGGTCTTCGACGGCTGGCGCGAGCGGGCGCGGAGCCTGGCGGCCGAGATACAAGCCGCCGCCGAAGCCCTCGCTGTGCTGGACGTCGCTGCGGCGCTGGCGGAGTGGGC
>JBEKQJ010000209.1:0-5507 GCA_049519835.1 Caulobacteraceae bacterium
GAGAAAGGCGCCGTGGTCGACGCCGTCGTTGTATTCCGGCAGCGTCGGAAGGCCGATTTCCTCGCAGCACTTCAGGAAGGCGAAGCAGAGCGGGTGCGGGTCCCTGATCTCGGTCACCGTGAGCGGACCATTGGCCCCGTGCGCCTGGCTGGGCGGCCCTTCCCAGTGTTCCGAGCGAAGAAAATACGGGAAGACATCCTGGAAGCCCCAGCCGGTCGCGCCGGCCGCCGCCCATTCGTCGAAATCCTGGCGGACCCCGCGGATGTAGACCTGCCCGTTGATCGAACTGCCGCCGCCCAGCATACGCCCGGCCGACCACACCCAGCTGCGGCCGCCGAGACTCGGGTCAGGCTCGGCCGCATAGGCCCAGTCATATTTCTCCTTCATGAGCAGGCCGAGGAAGCCGACGGGGAGCTGAACCAGGAAGGAGTCGGCCTTGCCACCCGCCTCCAGGAGGATGACGCTCGTAGCCGGATCTTCCGAGAGCCGGTTCGCCAACACGGCGCCGGCGCTTCCGGCCCCGACGATCACATAATCGGCTTGCGCGAAGGCGGCGCCTTGTACCGGCATTGGCTGTCGCCCCAGTTGGCTCAGTTCCGCGGTCCAGGCGCCCTCAAGCGGACAGGCGCGGCCCCGGCGTGAAGGTGATCGGCAAGGTCTTGAGCGCCCGCGCTTCGCTCGGCGTGTACTCGGGTTTGAAACCGGCCTCGACCGCGAAATCAGGCAGCCGCCGCAGCACGGTCTTGAGACAGGTCTCCAGCATCACGCGCGCGAAGTGACGGCCGATGCAGACGTGGGCGCCCGCCCCGAACGAGAGGTGGTCGCGCGCGTCGCGGTCGATCAGGCAGCGGTCGGGCTCCGGGAATTTGGCGGGGTCGCGATTGCCGGCGCCGTTGACCGCCAGGACATTGATCCCCGCCTCCAGAGTTCCGCCGTCGAGCTCGGTCGGCTGCGTCGTTTGCCGGCGCAGCGCCTGGATCGGGGTCGTGAAGCGGATGAACTCTTCGAGCGCGCCGGCCCAGGGCGTCTCGCCGGACACCAGACGCTGCTTGTCGGCCGGATTCAGGGCGAGGTGATAGAGCGAACCGCTCATGGCCGAGCTGGTCGAATCGAGCGCGCCGAACAGGGTCAGCAGGAGCACCTGAAAGCCTTCGCGGTCGGTGAGCTTGCGACCGTCGAACTCTTCCTCGATGAGGCACTGCAGCAAATCGTTCTTGCGGGGTTCCTGTCGACGCCTGGCGCAGAGGCCGGTCAGGTAGTCGTCGATCTCCTGATAGCGCCGCACCCAGCCCTCGTGGTCGATCATCCGGTTGTGGACCATCCACAGGAGCTTGTCCCCGAGCATCCGCCGGTCCTGATCCGGCACGCCGATCGCCGGCAGCATGCTCATGGCCAGGAACGGCCGCGTGAGCTCGTTGACCGCGTCGGCGCGGCCGCGCTCGATGAACGCGTCGATCAGCCCGTCGGCCACGGCCTGGATTCTCTGACGATCGGCCTCGGCCGCTTCGACCGTGAAGTAGCGGTTGAGAACGCGCCGCCACCGCGTGTGTTGCGGCGGGTCGAGGTCGACGGGAAGCAGGCGCACCAGCTGGTCCGGCAGTCCGGCCCCCTCCGTGGAGGTGAAGGTGCGAAAGTCCGAGAACACCCGTTTCACACCCTCGTAGGTGGTCGGGAAGAAGAAGCCGCCCAGCTGATCGGAATGGCCCAACGGGCACGTCGCCCTGACCTCGGCCAGGAGCGTGTAGGGGTCCTGGGCCACGACGGGGTCGTGATGGTTGTAGTGGGTCCGCGTGAAGCCATCGCCGCTCATCTCTCGCCTCCGCTCGCCCCCCGCTTCACCTCTGGCTCCTCGGCGTCAGGACGATCATCCCGTCCATCTCCGGAACCACCTTGATCTGGCAGCCGAGCCGGCTGCGCTCGTCGACGTCGACGCCGAACTCGAGCATCATCTGCTCGTGCTCGGAGACGCCGCCGGTAAGATGGCGCCAGTCCGGCGGGATGTAGACATGACAGGTGGCGCAGGCGCAGGCGCCGCCGCATTCCCCCTCGATGGCGGCGACGCCGTTTTTCACCGCCGCCTCCATGAGAGTCATCCCGGGGTTGGCGTCCACCAGATGCTCAGTCCCGCCGTGCTCGACATATCGGATCCTGACCATCGTCGACCTGTCGCCCGTCAAGCTCGCCGGCGGCGTGGTGCTGGGCCAACTCGCCGCCGGCAGGCCATCTAGAACTTGGCTCCCAGAGTGACGCCGTAGGTCCGCGGCGGGGCTGCGTATTGCAGGTCGCCCACCGACGTCTCCACGCGCGAGGCGTAGTAGTACTCATTGAAGAGATTGTTGCACCAGAGTTGGATGCTGTACTTGGAATGAGCGAGATTCCAAGTGAGACTCGTGTTGAAGACCGTGTGTTCCGGCAGGGTGAGGCGGTTGTCCGCACTCACAAACGTTGTGCTGCGGTAGAAGCCGGTCAGGTCGTAGAGAAAATCTCCGTACTCGGTCGGGATCGTGTAGTCGACCGAGCCGCTGACCGTCCACCGCGGCGTATTGATGATGCGGTGGCCACCCGCGTCGCCGGGATATTGCGGCCCGTCGAGCGGAGACGGCGGGGTGAAGGTGGCGTTCTGGAAGTTGATGTAGAAGCCATAGGTGTAGCCGACCGCGCCTCTCAGGGTCAGGTTGCGGATCGGTATCACGGCGAAATCGCCGTCGACGCCATAGATCTCCGCCGAAGCCGCGTTCACCGTGTTGACGGAGCCGGCTTCGATGTTCTGAACCTGAATGTCCTGATAGTTGTAATAGAAGGACGCCAGGTTGAGCCTGAACCTGTGGTCGAAGAACTCGGACTTCAGGCCGACTTCGTAGGCGTCGAGGACTTCCGGCTTATAGCCTGGCGCGCCGGGGCCAAGCATGTTGTAGCCGCCGCTCTTCATGCCGCGGTTGTCGGACACGTAGGCCATGATCGAGTCGGTGAACTGGTAGTTGAGAGCGAAGCGCCAGGTGAGCTTGTTGAAGCTCTGGCTCTCGTAGATCGGCGGCAGCACGACGAAGTCGCCGACGGTGACGAAGGCGCGCTCGTTCTGATCTTCGTCGGTGTAGCGCAGGCCGACCGTCAGGCTCGTCTTGGGCAGGAACTCGTAGGTGGCCTGGCCGTAGACCGAATAGGAGTGCGTGTGCTGAATGCCGTAGATGTTTTCAGCCCCGGCGGCGCCCGCCGCCGCCCCCGCGATGGTGATCGGCTCATAGGCGTACTTCGCGTCGAAGAAGTAACCGCCCAGGACCCACTGCAGCTTTGAATTCTGCGGCGAAAGCAGCTGGATTTCCTGTGAGAAGTTGTCGGCCAGCTGATGGATGTAGGAATTGACGATCGGGGCCGGCGTCGAATCCTCGTCGAGGTTGTATTGCCCGAAGATATTCCGGAACGCGCTGATGCTGACGAAGCGGGCGAACCCCAGGTCCTGGTCCACCCTGAGAGACGCGCCCCAGCTGGTGGTGTTGTTGAGGTTGGGCTCGTTGGTGTCTGTCTTGTAGGGGCCAGGATAGCCCGTGACGCCGTCAGCCCCGATCACCCCAGGCGCGAGCTGATAGGGCGTGCCGTCGGAATGCAACAGCTCCAGGTCGGCGGTCAGGCGCACTTGCGTCTTGGGCGTCGGCTCCCACAGCCATTTGGTGCGGTAGTCGACGTCTTCGCGCTTCATGATCTGCCTGTGCAGATTGATGTCGTAGCCGTAGCCATCGAAGTTCTGGCGATACACGGCCGCGAAGTCGGCCGAGAGGTTGGGCGCCAGGCCGGTGGTTCCGTAGAACGTGCCGGCGACCGTGTTGTAGTTGCCGTAGGTTATCGAGGCCTGACCGCTGGGCGTCTGGCTGGGATCGCGCGTGATCACCTGGATAACGCCGCCGGTGGCGTTGCGCCCGAACAGCGTGCCTTGCGGCCCCGCCAGCACCTCGACCCGTTCGATGTTGTTGAACTGGAAGATGTTGGACAGCGGCGAGGCGATATAGACGCCGTCGATATAGAGCGCGACAGACGGCTCGTCGTTCGGGTCAGACGCGTTCGTGCCGACCCCGCGCATGTAGAGCGACAGCGTCGTCCCGTTTTGCGAAATGTCGAGGTTGGGAACCGTCGCCGACAGGCCGAGCGAATCGTTCAGGCCATGGGTGGCCAGGTCTGCCGCGGTGGTGGCGTGGACCGAGATCGGCACCTTCTGCATCGATTCAGAGCGGCGCTGCGCCGTCACGACGATCTCGGACAAGGCCGTTGTCGAACCGGCCGTCCCCTGGGGCGTCATCGACGCCGCCTGACCTTGTTGGGCGACCGTCTGAGCGTAGGCGGGCGCCGCGAGGCAAGCCCCCAACGTCAGCGGGGCGATGATGGATATCCGACCCCTCAAAGCATCCCTCCCATAGCGAGTCTCCCGTCGGGATTGGCGGGTTTTGATCCGCTCACATCATACGACGTTCGGTTTACTAACAGAGGCGCGTTCCGTCCGCAACCGGCGGCGCCCAAAAAGGCCCTGCATTCAAATCAGATAGGGCGTCAGAGCGGTGACTCACGGTGTGTGACAGAGAGAAAACTCGTTCCGGGATGCCGCCGAAGTCGCTTCCGGCGCGGCTCGGGACTCCAGGTAGAATCCCGCCACGACTCGCCAAGTCAGCCCACGCCACGGCGGCCTTCTCACGACGTTAGTCAGTCAGTGTTAGTTTTATCGAAAGGCTTCGATCGCACGCGCAATTCCGACCGGCTGGAATTTCGCATCAGGGCGCCGCATGGCGAGCCTCGAACCAGAGGAACATGGTGGTGAAGGCGGACAATGCGTGAACACGCGGCGACGGCCGCGGCGGGCGGACGAACAGGGGTCTGAGGGTGAAGGTGGGCGCAGAGCGGCGCACGCCCGGACGCGAAGGTCGGCTCGGGCAGTGTCGCAGCAAAGGCGCCGTCCGTCGGGACGGCGCGGCCAGGAGGCGGCCATGGCCCGACCTCGCAAGCCGCCAAGCCCGTTCGGCCACTTCAACGCCTCGCCGAAGATCCGCCTGGTGGTGATGATGTGCGTGAAATTCCCACGCTCGCTGCGGGACATCGAGGACCTGCGCCACCTCGCCGGCCAGGAGGGTTTCAAGGACCAACGCTCGGCCGCCCTGGCTGAGTGGAAGTCCCTCATGGCTTAGGGCTGGTCTGACCTGCCATAGCTGCGGCGTCGGAGACAAGTTGCCGTTAGACTGACAGCACCGCCAGAGTTAGATGATAAATGGCTGATTGTGCTTAGAAAGCTGAATGAGCGAGAACGCTCGCCACACTAATGACCCCAACTTATTTGCCGGGTGACATGTCATCCCAAGATTTGCGGCCCGCCAGCGGGGTGGCGAGTTAGCCGGGCGCACGACCTAGGCGAGGAACCACTTTCGATATTTCAACAGCTCGCCGGTCGTGACCCGGTGCGTGGCTATGATGTACGTCGGATACCCGCCTTCGCTTCGCAACGCCGAATGACTGCACCACCACGCAACGAG
>JBEKQJ010000210.1:0-5476 GCA_049519835.1 Caulobacteraceae bacterium
ATCGGTGAGAGCATCCGGATCGGCATCTCGAAGGACGCGGATCGGCCGCTGCGGTTCTATCTGCGCGGCAGTCCGTTCGTCAGCGGGCCGAAGGCGCTCAACGCCTAGAATCCGGCGCGAACGGCGGCTGGAATCAGACCAGCAAGCGCGCTATATGACCATCTAGATAGTCAGGAGCGCGGCATGGATGCGATCAGTCTGGCCGACGCCAAGGCCCATCTGAGCGAACTGGTCGACCGGGTCGAGGCCGGGGACTCGATCGCCATCACCCGGCGCGGCAAGTCGGTCGCCCGACTGACGGCCGTGGCCAGGCCGCGCAAAACCATTGATCTCGCCCTGCTGCAGTCGCTTACGGCGACTATGCCGCCGCAGGCAGAGAGCGCCACCGATCTGGTGCGGTCGATGCGGGACGACGACCGCTACTGATGCTTTATCTGGACACTTCGCTGGTGGTCGCGGCGCTCTCCAACGAGGCGATGACGCCGCGCGTCCAGGGCTGGCTGGCGGAACAGGATGCGGCGGAGCTCATGATCAGTGGCTGGACCATCACCGAAGTGTCGTCAGCCATGGCCATCAAGCTGCGAACCGGGCAGATCGATCTGGTCCAGCGCGCCGCGGCGCTCGCCATGTTCAACAAACTGGTGGCCGAGAGCCTGACCGTGGCGCCGGTGACGGGGCGGCATTTCCGGACAGCGGCAAGATTCGCCGATCAGCACACGTTCGGTCTGCGGGCCGGCGACGCCCTGCATCTGGCGACGGCTTCCGACCAAGGCGCGACGGTCCACACGCTCGACCAGCGCCTCGCCACGGCAGGCCCAGCGCTCGGCGTGCCGACCGAATTGCTGGCGTAAGGGCGCGGAAACACGGCGCCGCCGCGATCATCGCCTGGTTTCGGCTAGCCGTCCGTTCGAAGCAGCGCGGTGACCGCATCGGCGAGCTGGTTCAGGGTGTAGGGCTTGCGCAGCAAGGGCAGGTCGTCGTTGCCGGCGCTGGGAACCAGGCGCTGGGCGGTGTAGCCGGACGTCAGCAGCACCGGCAGGTCGACATGGCCGGACTTCAGCGCCCGGGCCAGCTCGATCCCCGTCATCCCCGACGCCATGATCACGTCGCTGAACACCAGATCGATGTCGGCTCCCGACTCGATGAGCGCCAAGGCGCCGTCGGCGGATTCGGCTTCGACGACGGCGTAGCCCAGCTCTTCGAGCATCGAGCGGGTGGCGTCGCGAACTTCGGAGTCGTCCTCGACCAGCAAGGCGGTGCCGTGGGCGCGCTCGGCTGGATGAACAACGACCCCGTCGATCGCGTGCGCTGAAGGCGGGTCGGCCCGCGGCAAGAAGATCGACACGGTCGTTCCCTTGCCCAGCTGGCTATCCAGCTCGACGAACCCGCCCGACTGCCGCGCGTAGCCATAGACCTGGCTGAGACCCAGTCCGGTGCCTTCGCCGACCGGCTTGGTCGTGAAGAACGGTTCGAACACTCGGGCGAGGATCGACAGCGGCATGCCAGGGCCGGTGTCGCCGATCGCGACCTTGACGTAGTCGCCGGCCGCGGTCTCGTGCGCTTCGGCCTGTTGCGCGCCGACCTCGACATTGGCCGTCGACAGCACCAATTTGCCTCGACCGCTCATCGCGTCTCGCGCGTTGATCGCCAGGTTGAGGATGGCGGTCTCAAGCTGATGGGCGTCGGTCTTGCAGTACCAGAGGTCCGGAGCGCGGCGGATCTCCACCAGCACCCCCTCCCCGACCGCCCGGTCAAGCAGCGTCTCGAAGGTCGGCAACAGATCGGCGATCGAGACGGCTTCCTCGCGCAAGTCCTGCCGGCGGGCGAAAGCCAGGAGCTGTTCGTTCAGGCGGGCGCCGCGGGCCACCCCCAGCCTCGCCGCATCGAGAAGTTTTTGCAGCCGGTCATCGAGTTGCACCCGGCGCGACAGCGACTCCAGGCTGCCGCCGATGATCATCAAGAGATTGTTGAAATCGTGGGCGATGCCGCCGGTCAGTTGGCCGATCGCTTCCATCTTCTGACCCTGGCGCAGCGCCTCATCCAACAGCCGACGTTCGGTGTTGTCGACGACGATGCCGATCACGCGCTCAGGTTTGCCGTCTTGGTAGAACGTGCGGCCCTTGAACTGCACCCAGCGGACGGCGCCGTCGCCGGCTCTGGCGATCCGGCGTTCGATATCAAATCGCCCGCTGACCGCAGCCTGAGCCATTGCTTCGGCCAGGGCCTGGCGGTCTTCCAGCAGGAAATGCTCGACCGTATCCTGCCAGCCCCAGTTCGTCTGGGGTTCGGGATAGCCGAAGATCGCGTCGTGGCGGGGCGACCGGACCAGGGTGTCGGTGGCGATGTCCAGGTCCCAGCTGCCCATGTCAGCCGCATCGAGCGCGATCGTCAGGCTCTGTTCGGCGCGGGTGCGTTCGGCGATCTCAGCCGCCAGGCGGAGATTGGCGTCGGCGATCTCCCGCGCGCGCTCGTGGTTGGCGCGCAGGTCGGTGACGATCATGCACAGCATGCTCGCCTCACCCTGCTCGACCACCATGTTGACGACGGACAGGTTGGCCCGCGCGGACTCGCCTGTGCTGAGCCGCAGCGCCAGCTCGGCCGACGCCCCCTCGGGTCCGGCGCCGCGCAGCATGGCGCCCAGTTTCCCGACGTCCTCGACATAGTCGAAGATCGGGCCGCCGATGATGTCCTCCGACTTTCGGCCGATCAGCTCCGCAAAGCTCTGGTTGCAATAGAGGATCGTGCCGTGGGCGTTGAGGGTGACGGCGCCTTCGAGCATCTGTTCGACGAGGACGCGGTATGGCCGGTCGGCGTTTTCGAGCGTGTAGACGACCTGGCCCGAGGGCCCGCCGACCACGACCGCGTCGACATCGCCGTCGCGGATGGCGTCCAAGGTCTCCGTGGCTTCCTGGAGCGCCGCCTCGAGCGCGCGGATGCGGGCTTCGTAGTCCGCCGGTCTGGTGTCCTGCGCGCTCATGCAGCGCCCTTGGCCGGCCCCCTCGGCTCCTCCAGGCTAAGTCCGATCAGGACCCGATCTCGATTGGCAAGGTCGCCAACAATGCGGCGCAACGGATCGGGCGCCACCTTCACGAGAGTCGGGGTGGCGACGATCTGGAAGTCCCGGGTTTCCCTGGGGTGCGTGTAGACGTCGATCACCTCGAGATCGAAGCGACCGGCGAGGTGCTCATCGCAGATCTGGCGGATGGTCGTGATGGCGTTCTGGGAGCGTGTCGTCGTCCCGGCCACGAAAAGGCGCAGCACATAGTCCTCCGGCGCCGGGGATAGGGGCCAGGTCATGAAGCTGGCGGCTCGCCGGACTGGATGTCCAAGCCGACCAGGACACGCTCGGTGTCCGACAGGTTGCCGATGATCCGTTTGATCGGCGGCGGCAGGCGTCGCACGAGGGTCGGCACCGCGAGGATCTGGTCGCCGACGGCCAGCTGCGGCTTCACGAGCAGGTCGATGACCTCGATCGTGTACATGCCGGCCAGGTGCTCTTCGCAGATCGATTTCAGGTTGGAGATCGCCGCCAGCGACTTCGGTGTCTGGCCCGCGACATAGAGGCGAAGGTTGTAGTGGCCAGGCTTGGCCGGATCTAAGACGGCATTGACATCGTCGCTCATGCCGCGGCCCCCCGCTTGGCGGCCATAGCCCGGCGGTCGGCGAGGAGCGCCTCCTCGCGAGCCGCCTCCTGGCTGCTGAGCATTTCGGTTTCGCTTTCCTCGGCGTCGAGGCCGGCGCGCAGTTCCGCAATCTGGCGTTCGACCGTGGCGCGTCGGCGCTCGAGCTCGCGGAGCCGCCGACCGGTCGCTTGCGTGCGCATCATGGCTTCGTTCCGCTCCCGCGCCTCCTGGGCCTGGCGGGCGGCGCCGGTCAGAACGCCTTCCGGACCGATGTAGGGTTCGACCAACCGGATGCCGTCGCTGGTCAGCAGGTACTCGCGCATCTGGTTGGAGTGACTCATGCCCCGGACCTTGAGGACGAACAGGACCCGATTGCGCTCGCCGTTGACCTCCACGTCGGTCAGCGAGATCCACACATCCATCAGCGACGAGAGGCCGCGATCGGCCTCGGTCGTGTGATCGCTGGCCAGGGACAGGCTGGTGAAGAACGCCGTGATGCCCCGCCCCTTACAGATGTCCGCCAGACGCAGCAGGGTGCTGTGGATTTCCGACTGGACGCCGCGGAAGGCGGAGATCGGATCCACCACCACCGCCGAGGGCTGGAAGGCGACGATGTCGCGGTGCATCCGGGTCAGATGCATCTCCAGGCCGTAGAGGCTGGGCCTGGCGGATTCGAACTGAAGCCGGCCGCTCTCCACGTGTCTCTGCAGGTCGATGCCGGCGGAGCGCATGTTGCGGACGATCTGGTCGGGCGACTCTTCGAACGCAAAGTAGAGGCAACGCTCGCCGCGTTCGCAGACGGCATTGGCGAACCAGGCGCTGAAGGTCGACTTGCCGGTGCCTGCCAGGCCCGAGAGCAGGACGCTCGAGCCGCGGTAAAGGCCGCGCTTGCCGAACATGGCGTCAAGGTCGGTAATGCCGCTTGGCACGATGTCGGAGGAGACACTGTGCTGCAGGCCGGCGGAGGTGATCGGCATGACGCTGACGCCGCGGGTGTCGATCAGGAAGGGGTATTCGTTGCCCCCGTGCGACGAGCCGCGATACTTGACGACCCGAAGGCGACGGGTGCTGACCTCGTTGTGGACGCGGTTGTCCAGCAGGATCACGCAGTCGGATACGTATTCCTCGATGCCGTAGCGGGTGAGCTGACCCTCGCCCCGCTCGCCGGTGATCACGGCAGTGACGCCGCGGTCCTTCAACCAGCCGAACAGGCGGCGAACCTCCGCCCGCAGCACCGCCTGGTCCTTGAACCCGGAGAACAGCGCCTCGATGGTGTCCAGCACCACACGCTTGGCGCCGACCTGGTCGATGGCGTAGCCCAGGCGAACAAACAGCGGCTCGAAATCGAACTCGCCGCTGACCTCGATCTCCGACGGCTCGACGCGGACGTGGTCGATGACGAGCTGCTTGTCGGCAATCAGGGCGTCGAGGTCATAACCCAGAGACGCGACATTGGCCGCCAGGTCGCCCGAGCGTTCCTCGAAGCTCATGAACACCCCGGGATCGCCGTATTTCGCGGCCCCGTTGACCAGGAACGTCATGGCGATCAGGGTTTTGCCGCAGCCGGCCGATCCGCACAGCAGCGTCGGACGCCCCTTCGGCAATCCGCCGAGGGTGACTTCGTCGAGTCCCTCGATCCCGGTCGGCGCCTTTTCCAGCGCCGGCATGTCCTCGGCCCCGGAGGCCTTTTCCGCTTTCAATCTCTTGCTCCGGTCAACATCCAAGCCTCGTCAGGCCTCGCGACCTGGCTTTCTCGAACTTGTCTGATCGTCAGTAGACGTCCTTGTTTCGACAGCTTCTTTCAGCGCCGTCTCAACCAGGTTCGTCAGCGTCCGGTTCTCCCGCTCCGCGGT
>JBEKQJ010000211.1:0-5475 GCA_049519835.1 Caulobacteraceae bacterium
TCGCCGTGGGTGGCGGAGACCAGGTTGAAGGTCTTGCCGCCATCAATGGACTTCAACATGCCGGTGTTGAGGGCGTAGACCGTGTCGACGGATTTCGGGTCGGCGTAGATCTTTGAGAAATACCAGGCGCGCTGGCGGATACGGCCATCATCATTGACCCGGCGCCACGTGCCGCCGGCGTCGTCCGAGCGATACAGCCCTCCCTCGCGGGCCTCGATCATGGCGTAGACGCGCTGCGGGTCGGCCGCCGAGACCGACACGTCGATGCGGCCCAGGATACCGTCCGGCAGGCCGTGGCCCTTGAGTTCGGTCCAGGTCGCGCCGCCATCCGACGAGCGATACAGCCCGCTGCCGGGACCGCCACTGGAGAAATTCCACGGCTGGCGCTGCACCTGCCACATGGCGGCGTAGACGATCCGGGGATTGGACGGGTCAAAGGTGACGTCGATGGCGCCGGTATGCTCGTCCTTGTAGAGGGTCCTGGTCCAGGTCTTGCCGCCGTCGGTGGAGCGGAAGACGCCGCGCTCGGTATTGGGGCCAAAGGCGTGGCCAATGGCCGCGACGAGCACGATGTCGGGATTGGTCGGGTCGACGATGACGGCCCCGATCTGGCGGCTGTCGGCAAGGCCGATGTGGCTCCAGGTCTTGCCGCCGTCGGTGGTCTTGTAGACCCCGTCGCCATAGGTGATGTCGCCGCGCAGGGCGCCTTCGCCCGTGCCGACATAGATGACGTCAGGGTTGGACGGGGCGACCGCGATGGCGCCGATCGAGGACATCGGCTGGCTGTCGAAGATCGGCTTCCAGCTGTTGCCTGCGTCGGTGGTCTTCCAGACCCCGCCGGCGGCGGCGCCGAAGTAGAAGGTGTCCGGCGATCCGGCCACGCCGGTGACGGCCAAGGCCCGGCCGCCGCGATAGGGGCCGATGCCGCGCCACTGCAGCGCCTTGAACAACGCCTCGCTGACCGGCGCAGCAGTCGCCGACGTCGCGCTCGCGGCGAGGGCGGGCGCGCTCACGGCGAGCAGAAGGGCGGCCATGCCGCCGACGGCAAGGCGCGAATGCGAGCGCAAGACATGACCGGTCACTGAAGTTCCTCCATCGCCGCTTTGCGGCCCGAAACGACCTTAAGCGCATCCCGATCGCAGGACGACGGTTCGATTGTCCCTTCGCCCCGAAGGCGGCGGGAGCCGGTCGTTCGTCGATTTCAAGCTCAACGACGGGATACCTCGCTGACCGGGGCGACGTCCGCTCTGAGTCGAAGGCCGGCATGGGCGCGCTGCGTGGAAGCAGACATTCGCCGGGTCAGCTCGGGCTGGATATGCGGCAATTGGTCCGTCGGCTATGGAATGGGCGTCGAACTGATGGATTGATGGGCATGCTGGGATTGAGGAGCCTCGCCGGGGTCGGATGGCTGGCCGCAATTTCAATGGGATGGGTTGCCGGGGCCGTCGGCCAGACAGATGCGCCGCAACCGCCAGATCAAACCAATCTGCGACCGATCACAGATCGCGCAGCGAGAGCCAGGGAAAGTCTCAACGCCATAACCGAGGACACGGACGTCGAACCCAAGCTGAAGATTTGTGCGTTTCGGCTGACGCTCGGCGTGGATCGCGTGTCACGCGACGGCAATGACGTGATCAATGTGAATAGAATGTATCTGCGAATGGTCGATCAAAGTGACCGAAGCATGATGTTGAAATATAGGAACGTGGTCATATCGAGAATTCTCAACACAGAGGCCGTCGCACGAGATCACCTTCTGAAACTGGATTCGGATTGTTCATCCTTTCCCGGTTTTCATGAAAGGTCCGCCGAGGTCATCCGCCTGTTTGACGACACGCGAGAGCAGCTGACCAAGCTCGTAAATGCGCCGGGGTAGGACGCCTTTGTCCGCACTGGGTCGGGAGCGGTCCTAGGCCGGACGCTGCAGGAGCGCCTCCCGCTCCTTGGTCAGCTGCTCGAGCTGCGCTTCCTGCTCGGTGATCCGCGAGGTCATCAGTTCCTCGTCCGCCGCTCCGGAATAGGCGGCGGCCTGCTCGACAAGCTCGCGCAGGTTATCGCGGACGACCGACAGGCGCTGGTCCAGCTCGGCGAGACTTAGGGTTTCGGTGGGCAAGCGAGCCTCCTATGCGGGACGCCCAGACCTAACACCGCTGTCGCGCAGAAGCGATCACCGATAGCCGCGCCATGGGCGCTGGAACAACCGATAGCGGCACCCTGGTTCGCTCCTACCAAGCTTTCAAGGAGATGACACCCGCCTGCAACCGCGCGTCCTTGCCCTCGGACATGCGCCGCACTTGGCGCAGGGCGGTGACAACCGCTTCGGGCTCGTAGGGTTTCGCCAAACAAGCCATTGCGCCGGCCCCTTTCAGGTCTTCGACGTCCTCACACTGGGCGGTGGCGAAAAGAACCGCGGTGTCGTAGTTGCGGTTGAGCGCCTTTGCGACCACGCGGCCATCGCCGGGATTCAGGTTGATGTCGACGACAGCAAGTTGTGGTCGGCATTTCTCAGCTATCCTGAAGGCCTGAGATTCAGAGACGGCGACGCTGACGTTGTAGCCAGCCTGGATCAACTCGTGCTCCACATCCATGGCGGTGACGATGTCGTCTTCGACAATGAGAACATTAATCTTGCTCATGAGCTCGGAAACTTGTGGCCGGTGGGTTCGTTCCAAGCTCAAGCGGGGGAGTCGACCGTTGCGATCATTCGCGTTTGGTCGTTCAGGGCTGTGGATGCGAGCGATCTCGGGCAAGCGGTCGATGTCGGCTTCGGGTCGCGAGCGCCCATCGCTTGCCGGCGGATCGCCGCTGTCCGACCCTAGGAATGGTCGCGGCGCCGCTTGTTCATCCAGTAGCGGAACGTTGGGACGTCATAGTTCGGGTCTGCAGCGTCCAGCAAAGCCGGATTGAACTTGGGACCAGGCTTTTGGCGGAGGTTTTGTTCAGCCCATTTGATGAATCTCGCGTTCTGGGCCGGCGATGTGCCTAGGTACCAAACGGCCACGGCCAGAGACATGGGGCACAGGATGATCATTCCAGCCACGTAGCCCCAGTAGCGATGGCCTAGGGCCGGTTCGACGGTCGCTCTTGCTGCGATACAGACGACTGCAAATAGAGCGACGCCGAGGCCCATGAGCGCCAACCTACCCGCATCACGAATTTTAAGGTCCTGATACCTCATCCCGCTCGCCCGCACGCCGACCCTCGGAGAGCATGGGGCAGCCGTCGTTCACCGACAAGCCAACCTCGCCAAGGTCCGCGGTCGGTCGATAGCGGTCGTCACGGCAATGCCGGAGAGGGACATTCCCACAGCCGGCAGAAGGTGGATTGTCGCCGGGACCCCGATCTATCTTGCGCTGCCTCCCTATAGCGAGTGTCCAGGATGCGGGTGTTCTTGACCGGCGCGACCGGCTTTATCGGCTCCTACCTCGTTCCGGAGCTGGTCGCTGCCGGCCATCGGGTGATCGGGCTCAGCCGTTCGGATGCGGGCGCCGAGGCCTTGGCCCGCGCCGGAGCGGAGGTCTTTCGCAGCGATGTGAACGATCTGGACCGCCTGCGCATAGCTGCCGAGACCGCCGACGGCGTCGTCCACGCGGCCTTCAACCACGACTTCTCCAACCTCACGCAGCACAGCGAGCAGGATCGAAGGGTCATCGAGACGCTGGGCGAGGCGCTAGCCGGGTCGGATCGGCCCCTCATCGTCACCTCCGGCACTGGCCTCGCCCGGTCGAAGACCGGCGGCCCGGCGGCGGAGACCGACGATCACCCGGCCTCAGCCGAGGTCCCCCGAGCCGCCACCGAGGAGGCGGCTGACGCCCTTATCGCCAAGGGCGGTCGCGTGATGGTGATGCGGCTGTCCCAGGTACATGACACACGCCGCCAAGGACGGATCACGCAGCACATCTTGTTGGCGAGGCGGAAGGGGCGCGTGGCCTACATCGGCGAACGAAGGAACCGTTTGGCGGCCGTTCACGTCTCCGACGCCGTCCGGCTTTATCGGTTGGCGCTCGAGAAAGGCCAAGCCGGCGCACGCTACCATGCCGTAGGCGAGGAAGGTGTCGCTATGCGCGACGTTGCCGAAGCGATCGGCGCGGGGTTGAAGACGCTGGTCGAGTCGATCACCCCGGAAGCGGCGCCTGGCTACTTTGGCCCGTTGGCGAACCTGGCAGCGCTTGATCTTGCCGCCTCCGGCGCGCTGACGCGCCGGGAACTTGACTGGAACCCCACTGGGCCGGATCTGCTGACCGATCTGCGAAGCATGGATTACAGTTTGATCTAGCCCTCCGGCCAATGTCGGCTTCGGTTCGCAAGCCACCACGCGCGTTGCGCCCGGAAGCAGACCTTCCCGTCGTGTCGGGTGTCCCCGGCGCCCGTTCGATCGGATATTGGTCGCGCAGCCCTACCGCGTCGGGGTCGGGACCTCGCCGCGGTAGTCGTAGAAGCCGCGCTGCGATTTGCGGCCGAGCCAGCCAGCCTCGACGTATTTCACCAGCAGCGGGCAGGGGCGATATTTCGAATCCGCAAGGCCCTCGTGCAGTACCTGCATGACCGAAAGGCAGGTATCGAGGCCGATAAAATCGGCGAGTTCGAGCGGTCCCATCGGGTGATGCGCGCCAAGCCGCATCGCGGTGTCGATCGCCTCCACGTTACCGACGCCTTCGTAGAGCGTGTAGACCGCCTCGTTGATCATCGGCAGCAGGATACGGTTGACGATGAACGCCGGGAAATCCTCGGAAACGGCAATGAGCTTGCCCAGCTTGCCGATGAATTGCTTGGTCGCTTCGAAGGTTGCGTCATCGGTGGCAATGCCGCGGATCACTTCGACCAGCTCCATCAGCGGCACCGGATTCATGAAGTGAATGCCGATGAACCGCTCCGGCCGGTCAGTCGAGGCGGCAAGCCGCGTGATCGAGATCGACGACGTATTGGTGCCGACGATCGCCTCCGGTTTAAGCGAGGGGCACAGCGCGTTTAAGATCTTGCGCTTGGTCTCTTCGTGCTCGGTCGCGGCTTCTATGACCAGATCGCAATCGCCGAGATCGTCGAGCGAATTTGCGGGCGCGATCAACTTGATCGCCGCCTGACGCTGTTCGTCGCTGATGCGCTGGCGCGAGACCTGGCGCGCCAAATTGCCGTTGATTGTGGCAAGGCCTTCGGAAATTCGATCCGGCACGACGTCGTTGAGCATGACGTGAAAGCCGGAAAGCGCACAGACATGGGCAATGCCGTTGCCCATCTGGCCGGCGCCGACAATTCCGATCTTCCGAATGGGCTGAACCATGCTGTTGCGCGCCTGGGTGCGTTCTTTGGGCCGTTCCTTGACCTCAACCATACTAATCCACCTTAAAGATTCGGTCAGCGTTTGACCTTGTCGAGTTCGGTCGCGAGTTCCGGCAGCGCCTGATAAAGATCCGCCACCAGTCCATAGTCAGCGACCTGAAAGATGGGAGCTTCCTCATCTTTATTGATGGCGACGAT
>JBEKQJ010000212.1:0-5470 GCA_049519835.1 Caulobacteraceae bacterium
CTGAGGTCACCTTCCCGGTCCGTTTTTCCATGCCAAAACGGTGAGGTCCTGACCGCCTCTTCCCCAACCGCCGCGATGGGCTAAGGTGCCCGGCAAACAAATTCGTCGAGGGGGCGCCGAGCCGCGGGTGCATTGACCTCGACTTCAGGGAATCCACCGCCTCATGAGAGCCATTCTGATCCTCGCAGCGGCCATCGCCCTGGCCACGCCGGCTTTCTCCCAGACCGACCAGGGCGCGGGGGACCAGGCCCGGTCCGACCAGTACGCCTGCAATCACGGCGCGCCGGACGATCCGCGCACGATCGACGCCTGCGCCCGGCTGCGCGGAGGCGAAGGCGGCGAGACAGCGACGCCGCCCGAGCAGGCGGCCCCAACCCAGCCGGCGGCTCCAAACGGGACCGGCGCCTATCCCTATCCGACGCCGCGCTATACGCCGCCGCACTACACGCCGCCGGCCGACCAGGACGAGGTCGCCACCAACGCGGCGCTTGCAGCCAAGGCCGCCAAGGTGGGCCAGTCGGAAGCCGCCAAAGCGGAACACCCGGCCGCGCCGCCGCCAACCGACGTCGGCGAAGCGCCCCTCAATGCCGACGAGCAGGCGAACGAGTCGTCCGACAATTCCGACGATGAAGGCGGCACGGGCGTCCACTTTGGCGACGGCCACTGGCTGGCCGGCCTTGGCGCGTTCGCCATCGGCCTCATCATCCTGGCCTCGCTGATCATCCTGCCCCTCCACTTCCTGCCGACAATCATCGCCATCGCCGGCCACCGGCGAAACACGCTGTGGATCTTCGTGCTCAATCTTTTCTTCGGCTGGACGATCATCGGCTGGATCGTGGCGCTGGTCTGGGCGCTGGCGAGCGATCGGGAGCGCTGATGTTCTCGCTCGAGATCGAGACCCTGGCGCGGCTAGTGATAGACGACGCTCGCGAACGTAGTCTGCGCCTCGTCACGGCCGAGAGCTGCACCGGCGGACTGGTGGCCGGCGCGATCTGCTCGATCCCTGGTGCTTCGGATGTCTTCGAGCGCGGCTTCGTCTCCTACTCCAATCGCGCCAAGCAGGAGCTCCTCGGCGTTTCCGGCGACCTGATCGCCGATCTAGGCGCCGTCTCCGAGCCCGTGGTGAGGATGATGGCTGAGGGCGCGCTCGAGCATTCCCACGCCCACGTAGCCGTGGCGGTCACCGGCGTGGCAGGGCCTGATGGCGGCACGCCGCTGAAGCCTGTCGGTACAGTGCATTTCGCCACTGTCCGGGCCAACCAGTCTGTGCACCACCGTATGGAGCAGTTCGACCTCGACTCGCGCTGGGAAATCCAGATGGCCTCGGTGCAGATTGCGCTCGAGATGGTGCGCGAGCGGCTGCGCTAACTCCCTAACTGCAGGATTTTCGTCCACTCCTCGGCGGTCACCGGAAGGACCGACAGGCGGAACTGGCGGAACATCAGCATGCCGGGCAACTCGGCCTTGAGGACGGCCAACTCGACCGGCCGCGCGAAGGCGCGCACCGGCGCGATCTCGACGGCGACGAAGCGGCCGGCCGGATCGCTGGGGTCGAGGAACGCCTCGCGGGTGATCTGCGCCAGGCCCACGGCCGCCTTGTCGCTCTGGGAGTGATAGATGATCGCCTGCTGGCCGACCTTCATGGCCTTGAGGTAGAGCGCGGCCTGATTGTTGCGCACTCCGTCCCAGACGGTCGAGCCGTCGCGCGTCAGGTCGGCGAAGCTGTACTTTTCCGGCTCGGTCTTCAGGAGCCAGTAGGTCGCGTCCATTCTCCGCCTCCGTAGAGCTGATCCGCCCGCACCTCGAAGCAACGGACGAGCGTGTCGGCGGCGCGATCGAAATTGGCCGCTAGCAGGCCCTCGAGCAAGTGTGAGGTGAACTCGAAGTCGATCTCGAACGAGATTTGCGATCCACCCGGCCGCGCCGCGAACCGCCAGTGGTTCTCCAGCCGCTTGAAGGGGCCGGAAATCAGGGCCACGTCGACGGCGAGGGCAGGCCGGTCGATGTTGACTCGCGTGGCGAACCGCTCGCTCAGCGGTCCGAAGCGAACCGTGGCCTCGGCATCCAGCCTTTCCACACCGGGCGCGAGCTCCCGGCGCCCCCAGGTGCGCAGCTCGCTGATCCAGCGCACGAACTGCGGGTAAGACCGCACGTCCGCCACGAGTTCGAAGACGTCTTCCGGCGCGTAGGGCAGTTCGCGCGTTAGGCGGTGTTGGTGCAAGGTCTCAGGTCGCCTCGGCTCTGGCCGCCTTGAGGCGCGCGAAGTCCTCCCCGGCATGATGCGAGGAACGCGTGAACGGGCTGGCTGCGACCATCAGGAATCCCTTGGCGCGGGCAATGGTCTCCAGGGCCGCAAACTCGTCTGGCGGCACGAAGCGGTCGATCGGGGCATGCTTGCGGGTCGGCTGCAGGTATTGGCCGATGGTGATGAAGTCGACGCCTGCCGAGCGCATGTCGTCCATCACCTGCATGACCTCCTCCTTGGTCTCACCGAGCCCGACCATCAAGCCGGACTTGGTGAAGATGTCGGGGGCGCGGTCCTTAACCCGCTCGAGCAGGCGCAGGGAATGGTAGTAGCGCGCGCCCGGCCGGATCGAGAGGTAGAGCCGCGGCGTCGTCTCGAGGTTGTGGTTGAAGACGTCCGGCCGCGAGTCGATGGCGGTCTCGGCCGCCGACACGGGCTTCCTGAGGAAGTCGGGGGTGAGGATCTCCACGGTCACGGCCGGCGCGGCGGCGCGGATAGCGGCCACCGTGGCGGCGAAATGCCCGGCCCCGCCGTCCGGCAGGTCGTCGCGGTCGACCGATGTGATGACCACGTGCGAGAGGCCCATCTTGGCGACGGCGGCGCCGACGCGGGCCGGCTCACTCGGGTCGAGTGGCCCGGGCTTGCCAGTCGCCACGTTGCAGAAGGCGCAGGCCCGCGTGCAGATCTCGCCCATGATCATCATGGTCGCGTGTCCCACCGACCAGCATTCACCGATGTTGGGACAGGCCGCTTCCTCGCATACGGTCACGAGACCATGCTCGCGCACCAGGTTGCGCGTGGTGTTGTAGCCGGCCGAGCCCGGCGCGCGGACGCGCAGCCACTCGGGCTTGCGCAGCAACGGGCTGTCGGGCCGGTTCTGCTTCTCTGGATGGCGAGCGGCGCGCTCGATGACCGTGACCATGGGCCCTAGATCGTCGGTCCGGGCGGTCGGATCAAGCGCAAAGGCCTTGCGGCGTGGGTTCGGTTGCGCCGGGCGAGTCGGCCCTATAGCTTCCGCCACCGCCCCATATCAGAGGGCGAAGGGCGGAAATGGCCAGCAAGTTCGATCCAGAGGCCGCGCGCAAGAGCATCTTCGACGCCCTTCTCGACGCCGCTCACAAGCACGGGCAGCGCAAGCCGATCCTCGAGGACCAGGAACGCAATCCGCTTTCCTACATCGACCTCTTGCGGGCCAGCTTCGCGCTTGGGCGCAAGATCGCCGCTCTGACCCAGCGCGGCGAGCGTGTCGGCGTGCTGCTACCGTCCAGTTCAGCGGCGACGGTGACCTTCTTCGCCCTGCACGCCTTCGGGCGCATTCCGGCCATGCTCAACTTCACCGCCGGTCTGCGCAACTTGCGCGCCGCCGTGGCGCTGGCCCAGGTGAAGCGGGTCCTGACGTCGCACCGCTTTGTCGAACAGGGAAAGCTGCACGATATCGTCGACGCCCTCGAAGCCCATTGCGAGATTACCTACCTCGAGGACGTCCGCAAGCAGATCGGGACGGCCGACCGGGTGGTGGCGCTGGCCTCGCAGATTCTGGCTCGCCAGGTGCGAGCCAAGGCCGGTCCGGACGATCCCGGCGTGATCCTCTTCACCTCGGGCAGTTTCGGTGCGCCGCGCGGCGTGATGCTCAGCCACGCCAATCTTCTCTCGAACGTCGCCCAGGTGGCGGCGCACATCGACCTTGATCCGGACTGGGTGATGTTCAATCCCCTGCCCGTCTTCCACTGTTTCGGGCTGACCGGCGGGGTGTTGCTGCCGATCATGACCGGCATGAAGGCCTTCCAGTATCCAAGCCCGCTTCACATCAAACAGATCCCGGCGCTGATCGAGGACAGCAAGGCCAGCGTTCTCCTCGCCACCGACACCTTCGTGAACCAGTACGCGCGTTCGGCCGAGGGCGGTGAGTTGGCCGGCCTGAAGTTCGTCGTCTGCGGAGCCGAGAGGGTGCGCGACGAGACCCATCAGCTGATCCGCGAGCGAGTCGGACCGGTGCCGCTGCTGGAAGGCTACGGGGCGACCGAGGCCTCGCCGGTGATCGCCGTCAACACGCCGGAGGACAACCGGCCGGGCACGGTTGGCGGGCTAGTCCCAGGTATGGAGTTTCGGCTCGAATCCGTGGACGGAATACCGCGCGGTGGCCGTTTCTACGTGCGCGGCCCCAACGTCATGCTTGGCTATCTGAACGCGGATGGTCGCCTTGAGCCGCCCCCGGACGGCTGGCACGACACCGGCGACGTCGTCGAGGTGAGCGCCGACAACTGGGTGACCATCCTCGGGCGGGTCAAACGCTTCGCCAAGATTGGCGGCGAGATGGTCTCGCTGACCGCCGCCGAGGGCCTTGCCGCCAGCCTGTGGCCGGACGCCCGTCACGCGGTGATCTCCGTGCCCGACGGCAAGAAGGGCGAGCGCCTGATTCTGGTCACCGATCGCGCCGACGCCGACGCGGCAGCCCTGATTGCCCACGCCAAAAGCCAGGGGGCCCCTGAGCTGGCCGTGCCGCGCCGCGTCGTCAAGACGGTGGAGGTGCCGGTGCTCGGCTCTGGCAAGACTGACTACGTGGCCATCCAGCGCATCGTCGAGGCGGAAGCGGCTTGAGCAAACCTCCCCTCAGGGGAGGGAGCACTCGTCCTTAGATGTGAAGCACCTTGCCGAAGGCGTCGAGGGAGGCCTCGTGCATGGCTTCGCTCATGGTCGGGTGCGGGAAGATGGTTCCCTGCAACTCGGCTTCAGTCGCCTCGCAGGTCATGGCGATGGCGAAGCCCTGGATCATCTCGGTGACTTCGGCCCCGATCATGTGCGCGCCTATGAGGGCGCCGGTCTTGGCGTCGAAGACGGTCTTGACGAAACCCTCGGTTTCGCCTGCGGCGATGGCTTTGCCGTTCACCCGGAAGGGGAAGCGGCCGACCTTGATCTCCAGCCCCTTCTCCTTGGCCGCCGCCTCGGTGAGGCCGATGGAGGCGATCTGAGGCGTTGTGTAGGTGCAACCCGGCACCGGCTGGGGCAGGCCCAGGTCGGGCAAACCGGCGATATGCTCGACGCAATGGACGCCCTCGTGGCTCGCCTTGTGCGCCAGCCACGGCGGACCGGCGACGTCGCCGATGGCGTAGAGGCCAGAAACATTGGTTGCGCCATAAGGGTCGGTGACCACGTGGCCGCGGTCGATCTTCACGCCCAGGGCCTCGAGGCCGAGATCCTCGACGTTGCCATCGATACCAACCGCGA
>JBEKQJ010000213.1:0-5460 GCA_049519835.1 Caulobacteraceae bacterium
GGCCGACGGAAGCCTGGCGCGCGGTCACGCCGAAAGCGCCCGTGGCGCCTATCTGAGAGCCGCCAACTATTGGCGGGCCGCCTACACCTTTCTGATCGGCGCGCCCGTCGAGCCGCGGGTCGTGTCGGCCTATCGTCGTCAGCGGGCGGCCTTTCAGGCCGCGGCGGCGCTGATGACGCCCAGGACCGAGCAGATCGAGATCCCCTACGAAGGCAAGCGCCTGCCCGGCTACCTGCTTCGAGCCGGCGAGTCGTCCGATGCGCGGCCGACGCTGATCGTCAACGGCGGATACGATAGCACCGCCGAGGAAGGCTATTTCCTCAGCGGCGCGGCGGCGGTGGCGCGCGGCTACACCTGCCTGCTGTTCGACGGTCCGGGGCAGGGCGGCGCGCTGATCGAGAATGGATTGCCGTTTCGTCCCGATTGGGAGGCTGTGATCAGACCGGTGGTCGATTACGCGCTGAGCCGGCCGGAGGTCGACCCACGGCGGATCGCCCTGCTGGGCTGCAGCTTCGGCGGCTACCTCGCGCCGCGCGGCGCCACGGGCGAGCCGCGGCTGGCGGCGCTGATCGCCGACCCCGGCGAGGCGTCGCTGGAAGACGAGTTCAAGAGCCGCATGCCGCCGTTCATCGCCAAGCGAATGGCGAGCCGCAGCCCGTGGATCACCGGGCCGCTGCAGTTCATCCTTGGCCGCCGCACCCGCCACCTCACGCAGGGCTGGGGTCTGCGGCGAGGTCTCTGGGTGCATGGGCTGGGCCAGCCGCTCGACTACCTGCGCCTGCTGGCGGACTACAGCCTCAAGGATCTCGCCGACCGGATCAGGTGCCCCAGCTTGATCTGTTGCGCCGAGGACGACGACATCGGCGTCACGGCGCGGGATCTCTTCGACCGTCTCCCGGAGCCGAAGACCTTCCACACCTTCGCGTCCAAGGACGGCGCCGGCGGCCATTGCGAGGCCGGCGCCCGGGTCCTGTTCAACCAGTACGTCTTCGACTGGCTGGACGAGATCCTGGCGGCCTGAGCCCGCGCCGAGACACGGTCCACGCCAGTTGGCGGACCGGCGGCGGGTCCCCATCGAGTCTGCGCACCAAGGCGGTCGAGTCCCCGGGGACAAGCGCGACGAATTGAAAGAATCGAGAAGTCCGCGTGTGACTGCCGGAAAGCTCAGATCGCTCGATCCCGCAATAACGGCGTCCAGTTCGGCGCCGAACTCGGCCCCGCAAAGCAATCGAGCGAGGAGATACCAGATGTTCAAATTGACAGCCTTTGCGATAGCGGGGGCCGCCGCTCTCGCCATCGCCTCCGGAGCCATGGGTCAAACCGCCGCGGCGCCGACCACCGTCAACCAGATCCTCAGCCAGACCTACGGTCCGGAAACCCTGCAGAATCAGCCCGCCACCGGCGGTCCGGATTTCAACCAGGGCGAGCTGATCCAGGTGTCCGGCGGCTGCGGGCCGAACGGCTGGCGCGGTCCCTGGGGCCACTGCCACTATGCGCGCTACTGGGGTCCCACGTGGGGCGGCCCATACGGTCCGGTCCGCTGGAACGGCTGCCCCCCAGGCTACTGGCGCGGCCCTTGGGGTCACTGCCGCGACACGCCTTATCACGGCGCCCTGCCCGGCGGCGGCTGGAAGTAAGCCGTCCGCGCCGTATGCGCCGGCAGCGCGGGTCGGGATCCGGAGCACGGGTCCCGACCCTTTTTCTGTCAGGCCGTGGCGGCCTGGCTCGCAAGCCCCTTGCGCGGGCGCGTGCTCTCAGTTCCGGCAGGCGGACGCAAACCGTCTTCGGTCATCTCCAGCAATCTGACGTCGCCGTCGAAGACCGCTTCGCTCCACTGGCTGACGGCGCGTCCGAGCTGGTCGGGGGCCCGCGGCTCGCCGCCGGCCTGCGCCGCCACGGTCGCTTCGCGCAGAACGCCGAAGTGAGATACCGCCGCGATAAAGCCACGCCTCACCGTCTCTGGGGCCGGTCGTGGCGCCTGTCGCAGCGCGCCGTTGATCTGACGCCGGACGGCGATCGGTTGCAGGGCCATGGTCCCGGTCCGCACGCACGCCCAGGCGAAGACGATCAGCATCAGGAGCGCGGTGGAAACGAAGGCCGGTCGAGCGACATAGGCCTCGCAAAACCTGGCGTAGATTTCTGTATTTTCCTTCGAACGCAGGAGCCGGCCGTACTCGGCCGCCAGGTCGGGGTCCTGATGGTGAAGCGAGGCGACGAGATCGTCGATCTCGGCCGGGGTGAAAACCAGCGGCTGCTCGTCGCTGGCCAGCCAGGCCGGAGCGTGGTCGGTGGGTAGCGCCTCGGCCAGCCGGCGGGCGAAGCCGTCTCCGACGAGGTCGCGGATCCAGGTGCTGGCCAGCGGCGTCATTGAACCCCAGCGCTGCCGCGGGCTGAGCAGCGCCCCACTGCCGTGCAGGCCAAAGCCGCTGGGCGGCGCCGAGGCCTCCGCCCTGGGCGCGAGCTTGCCGGCATCGACCTGGGCGACCCACTCCTTGGGCGTGCAGCCGATCAACTCGGTGAAAGTGTGGTGGAAGCGGCTGTAGCTGCCGAAACCGGCCTCCAGCGCCGCGGCCAGGAGGTTCGCGCCCGGCCTGTAGCCCTCGATGAAGCGATCCAGACGCACGCGATTGCGCCAATCGACGAAGTTTCGTCCCGTCTGCTCCGTCAGCAAACGGCTCAGATAATGCGGTGTGACGCCGGCCGCCCGCGCCAGTTCCGAGAGCGAATCGGCGCTGCCGTTCTCCCGCAAAAGCCGCACCGCCCGGCCGACGGCCGGATGCACCGGCCTCAGGGCGGCCGGCGACCGTGCCTGGCTGGCGCGCAATGCCCGCATCAGCACGTAGCGAATGCCGGCGTTGTAGGTCGCCACCTCGTCCGAGTCCTGGGCGACCTCGCTGAGCAGCCGGTCGAGGCTGAGCAGCTCCTGGCTGGAGATCAGCCGCGAGGGTTGCGCCGCCAATTCCTCGAGCCACGCTGGTTCAAAAAGCTCGCTGCGAAACAGCGCCACCCACATCTCGAGCTGCGGTCCGCGGGTCAGTCGATGGATCTTGTCGGGCAGGATCCAGATCATTGATCCGGGTTTCAGGTCATAGATGGCGCCTTCCATGGCGTAGGTAGCCGTGCCGCGCACGACCAGGTTGAGCTCCACGTCGTGATGAGCGTGGTGGATGGGACTGCGGAAGGCCGGCGAGCTGCGGCGCAATTCTCCATCGCGCCCTTTCAGGATGAGGCGCCCACGGTGGCGCGGACCCTCCTTGGCGACTATCTCGTCGACGCTCATCGCTCACCCCTTCCGGCCCTGCCGGGCCGGAAACGACAGATATTTGCGCGCCGGAGCGGGACCCTGTCGAGTGCGAACAGGCGCCGCGCCTGCAAAACCTCATCTTTGCAAGATTCGGGAACTGAGCGGGTAAGCAGCGGCAAGCACCCCGCGGTGCGACGATGCAAAAAGCGCCCAGACACGGCGGTGTTCGCCGCGTCGTTCATCTGCCTCGAATGGAGATAGTCATGAAGACCCTGCTTGCGGGCGCGCTGGCGCTCACCACCGTCATCGCCGCCACCGCTTCGCTGGCCCAGGACCGCCCAGTCCAGAACATCAGCCCCTACCGCCATGGCAACCTGGCCGCGGCTCAGTCGCTCACGACTCAGGCCTTCGACCGCCTGACCGCCGCGCAGATCGACAATAACTACGATCTCGGCGGCCACGTCGGCCATGCCAAGGAGCTGCTGCGCGAGGCCAACGAAGAAATGAAGATGGCGGCGCAATACGCCAACCACCGTTAATCGCCGTTACGGGCGCGTGCGCCCGGATCGGAATCTCAGGATGGCCCCGGGTTCGGCCCGGGGCCGTTCGCTCTTCTGGCTGCTTTTTCTACAATGAATCAGACACCTATCCGCCGCGTCGCCATCGTCGACGGGACTGGAGCCGGCCAGGCGTTGCTGCGCGAACTTCTCGAGCGCAACGTCGAATGCCTGCATCTGCGTCCGCACTTCGAGTCGGCCGCCTTCGACCCCCTCGGCTATGACGGCGATCTGGGGTTCGCGGGCGACGTCAGCGAAGCGATCGGCCTGCTCAGCGAACTCACGCCCACCGCTGTGGTCGCCGGATCTCCCTGCGCCACTGGCTATGCTGAAGCCGTCGCCGATGGCCTTGGCTTGCCCACCCATTCGATCGAGCGCTTTGCCGCGCGCCGCTACGTCGAAAGCCTGCTCCGAGCCGCCCGGCCCGAGACCAAATCGCTCACTGGCCGGCAGGCCCAGGTCGTGCGCGGCCAGCAGTTCGTCGTCAACACGGTCAGCAATGGTGGATCGCACCACATAACCGACGCCTGGCGGCTGCTCGACGTCCGCGAAGACGAGGTCCCGGGTCCGGGCGCACTGGAACTCTGCGATCCCGCCTCGGCGATCACCGCGGACGTGTTCGATCGCGCCCGCGTCGCTCTGGATGACCTCGGGGTCCGGTTCGGCGCAGCGCACGCGCAGTTCGCCCTCTCCGCCAAGGGCCTGGGGCTGGTCGGCGCCACCGCTAGCCTGATGAGCCTTGGCTTGCCCCGTGCGCCAGCCTCGGGATCAAGGCGTCAGGCCGCGGTCTGGGCGGATTGCCTCGTCTCCGACGCCCCGGCGGCATTGCGGCGGACCGGCGACCTGACCTATCGGCCGACGCGGCGGATGGCGGTGCTGCTCTTCCGATTCCGCCGCCGCGCCCGCGTGACCGACCTGGACGGCCTCGAGCGTCTCAGGCGTTTGACGTCGTTCGCGTCCCACGAGTCGCCCCTGGCGCTTGGCGAGATTGTCGAGCCCCGAACCACTTGGCGGGGCCAAGGTGGGCTCGTCCACCTCATCCACGACGATCCGGCTCAGATCGGCGCCGACATTCGCCAGTTTCGCGCCTGGGAGGCGCGTGCTGAACTCTATGGACTTGGACCGCTCATCGACACGGAGGATTCGCGATGAGCTGGCATCGTCTGATCTGCGCCTGCCGGCCGCTCTTCGCCGCAGGCGTCATGCTTCTTTGCGCCGCGGCGGCCAGCGCCCAGCACGCGCCGCTGCCGCTCGATCCCGGCCTGATCCCCGGCAAGCCGGGCACGGTGATCTCTGCCGATCCCATCGATGATTGTCCATCACCAGGCCCCCACCATGGGCGTAGTCGGGGTTGGCTAAACGAGCGCGAATCCCGTCCCGGCTGAGATACGCGCCCGCATCACTGGCATTCACACTTTGATCGGGTCCAACAAACCGGCGAGAAGCCTTCGGTCTGATGCACCTCGCCCTCTCTGCACGATGCGGGATGGCCGGCTGGACAGGAAATTGAACATCCCGAACAGACAGGATTTCCAGCCGCGGCGCATCGGCTGGGTGGCCCAAGCGGCCGATAGGGTTCGTAAGCCCCGCTTGAGGTCTGTGAGGGCGGCACGCTGCAGCTTGCGAGCAAAAGTGCCAAAGCGACGATCCTGAAGCGCA
>JBEKQJ010000214.1:0-5444 GCA_049519835.1 Caulobacteraceae bacterium
ATGTCCGCGATATGCAGGTCGATCAGGTCGCCGAATGTCTTCAGCTTGCCGATCCGGGAGGTCGAAGGCGTCTGGCCGCGGTCGATCTGGCGCTCGGCGTCGACCGCCCAGCGCCTGGCGTCCTCGTGACGGATGAAGTTCTCGCTGACGGATCGGCCTTTCCGACGAACCTGAACCCGCCAACTGCCGGATTTTTGTTTGAGGATCGAGGCCATTTTCGCGGTGCAAATTCGGTGCAGTGAGATGTCGAACAGGGGCGAAAAGCGGCGTGTTTTGGCGTACGAACGGGCGCCGATCGCCTTGATCAACCACTTGAGGTGTAACGGAAAAACGTTGGAAAATCAAGCTTATAAACTGAGTATTGCACCTATGATGGACTGGACGGACCGGCACTGCCGGGCCTTCCACCGCACCCTCACGCGCCGGGCACTGCTCTACACCGAGATGCTGACCGCCAAGGCGATCTTGCATGGCGACCGCGCACGGCTGCTGGCCTATGCGCCAGCCGAACATCCGGTGGCCCTGCAGCTCGGCGGGGCCGATCCGGCCGAACTCGCCGCCGCGGCGCGCATCGGCGAAGACCTCGGTTTCGACGAGATCAATCTCAACGTCGGCTGTCCATCCGATCGGGTTCAGGGCGGCGACTTTGGCGCCTGCCTCATGCGGGCGCCGGCGCGTGTCGCCGCCTGCATGGCCGCCGTCGCGGCGGCGGTGCGCGTGCCAGCTACGGTCAAGTGTCGGCTGGGGGTGGACGAGCAAGACCCTGAGGAGAGCCTCTTCACGCTCGTGGACCAGTGCGCCGCTGTCGGCGTCACCCGCTTCATCGTCCACGCCCGCAAAGCCTGGCTGCAGGGTCTGTCGCCGAAGGAGAACCGCGAGATACCGCCGCTGGACTACGCCCTCGTCCACCGCCTGAAGCGCGAACGGCCGACACTTACCATTATCATCAACGGCGGCATCGCCGATCTCGACGAGGCCGAACGCCACCTGGCGCATGTGGACGGCGTCATGCTGGGCCGCGCTGCCTACCACACCCCCGCGACCCTCGGCGGTGTCGACCGCCGCTTCTTCGGCGAGGCCGGGGCCGACGTCTCGCCCCGCGAGGCGGTGGAACGGCATCTGCCCTATCTGGCCGCCGAACTCGCCGATGGCGCGCGCCTGCCGGCCATGACCCGCCACATGCTGGGGCTGTTCCACGGCGCCCGCGGGGCTCGGACTTGGCGGCGAATCCTTACCGTCGAGGCGATCAGACCTGGGGCCGGGGTCGAGGTGGTCGAGCGCGCCTTGGCGACCGTTGGCGAGTTGACGCCCGCTTAGCGGCCGACGAAGCCTAGCTTCTCGGGTCGGATGCGGCTGCGACGCGCCGGCAGGGCGGCCATGATGGTTGCCCGTTCGGCATGGGTCAGCTTCGACCATCCGGCCACTTCGGCCAGCGTACGATGGCAGCCGAGGCAGAGACCGCTTTCGCCATCGACGACGCAGACCTGCACGCAGGGCGTGGCGATCGGCTGGGGCGGGGCGTTCATGGCGCCAGATGACTCAGGCTGCGCCCTGCGCGCAACCCCTGAGCCCGGCTGACCGCCAAGATTTGTCCCACAAATCGCCACAACAATTACGCCGAGTTAATTATTCAACGCGTCAAATTAACAATTCTCAATATTTCAGTTTTATGGCAACGAATATTTATTCTATTTAATTTGAAAACTGCTCTGACTGTCGTGCATGTTCCTGCTTGTCCAACACATGGAGGAACGGGACATGTCAACTCTTCGGAATATCGCCGCGGCTGCCTCGATCCTGGCCGGCGTCGCGCTCAGCTCTGGCGCCGCCCTGGCGTCTGGATCGCACCTCACCGACGCCGAATACATCGCCGCCGCCCGCTGCCAGGGCCTCTATCAGGCTCGCTCGCTCGGGCCGGCCAACGCCGCCGGCATTAACGCACTCATCAAGTCTGAGGGCGCAACCCGCGAGCCGGCCGTTCTCGACCGCGCCGACAGCGCCCGAGACGAGGCGCGCAGCCAAGCCGATCACGCCGGCTCGGTGATGAAGCCCCAGTACGCCTCGGAACGGGACGGGTCCTGTCAGGTGTGGGCGAAGAACGGCGGCGCGGTGATGGGCAGCCGCTAACCTGAGACAGAAGACTGTGAGGCCGCTCCTCCAAGGAGCGGCCTTCTCTCTTTCTAGAGATCGAAGTCCATCACCAGCGGCAGATGGTCCGACGCGATCCGCGCCAAGGCTGAAGCGCCGACGCGCAGGTTTCTGACCTGAACCTCAGAATTCACGAACACATGGTCGATGCGCAGGACTGGCATGGTGGCCGGGAAGGTCGCTGGACGTACGCCCCGCCTCATTCGATGAGCGTCGGCCAGGCGCCGCGTCACGATGCGATACGCCATGGTGCGCGCTGCGGCATTGAAGTCGCCGAGCAGGATGGTCGGGCCGCTGGCGGCGGCGAGCCACTGCGGACCGGCCAGGGCCTCGGCCTGTAGCCGCTGTTCGTACGGCACCAGGCCGAGGTGGGTGTTGATCACCTGGATTTCCCGTCCCTCGCCGATGTCGATCGACACCCACAGGGCGCCGCGCGGTTCGAGCCGTGGGATGCGCGGGTGGCCGGGCAGGGGACCGGCCTTCACCAGCCGCTCGGGCCGGGAGGTCAGGATGGCGTCGCCGTATTGCTCTTCCTCGACCCGCAACGCGGCGTGGAATCGGGAGACCATGCCCAGGCGCCTGGCGAGGTCGTGGGCCTGGTCGACGCCGCCGGTGCGGGCCCGGCCGACATCCACTTCCTGCAGGGCCACGATGTCCGGCGTCTCGGCTGCGATCACGGCCGCGATTCGGCCGACGTCGAGGCGGCCGTCGGTCCCGACGCAGCGGTGGACGTTGTAGGTCAGGATCCGGGTCATGAAGAGAACGTGACGGCGGCGTCGCGGACTTGGCAAGAGCGCCGCCGCCCCCGTATGTTCCGCGGCCGATCGCAAAGGGGAAACGCCATGGACCTCGATTTCTCGCCCGAAGACGCCGCTTTCCGGGAAGAGGCCCGCGCCTTTATCGCCGAGAACTATCCTGCTCAGCTGCGCGAGAAGCAGCAGAGCGAAGACGCGCTCTCCAAGGAGGACTTCTTCTCCTGGCACCGCATCCTCGCCAACAAGGGCTGGTCGGCGCCCTCGTGGCCGGTCGAGTGGGGCGGCACCGGCTGGACTCCCACCCAGAAATACATCTGGTCAGAGGAGCAGGCGCGAGCCGACACCATCGCCATCCTGCCCTTCGGCGTATCGATGCTGGCGCCCGTCCTGTGGACCTTTGGGACGCAAGAGCAGAAGGAGCGCTTCCTGCCCGACATCCGCGATGGCAAGATCTGGTGGTGCCAGGGCTATTCCGAGCCGGGCGCCGGCTCCGACCTCGCCTCGCTCAAGACCAAGGCCGAGCGCATCACCGCCGACGACGGCAAGGAATACTATCTCGTCAACGGCCAGAAGACCTGGACCACCCTGGCGCAGCACGCCGACTGGGGCTTCTTCCTGGTCCGCACCGATCCCACCTCCAAGCCTCAAGCCGGGATCAGTTTCCTGCTCATCGACATGAAATCGCCGGGCGTCACCGTCCGACCGATCATCACTCTGGAGGGCGGTCACGAGGTCAACGACGTCTTCCTCGACAACGTCAAGGTGCCGGTCGAGAACCGGGTCTTCCACGAGAACCAGGGCTGGACCTGCGCCAAGGCGCTGCTGGCCCACGAACGCTCGGGCATCGCCGGGGTGGCGCGCTCGAAGCGCAACCTGGAGCGCATTCGCGAGGTCTCGGCGACCGAACGGGCCGATGACGGCGGCTCGCTGATCGCCGACGCCTTCTTCCGCCGCAAGCTCGCCGAACTGGAGATCGACCTGACGGCGCTGGAATACACCGAGCTGCGCACCCTGGCAGGCGAAAGCTCCGGCAAGGGCCCGGGACCGGAGTCTTCGATCCTCAAGATCAAGGGCACCGAGATCCAGCAGCGCCTGACCGAACTCGCCCTCGAAGCGGCCGGCCACTACGGCGCGCCCTATCTGCGCGGTCTGCCGCACAACTTCGGCCCGGTCGGTCCGGACGCCGCCCACGGCGTCGCCGGGACCTACTTCAACACCCGCAAGACGTCGATCTACGGCGGCTCGAACGAGATCCAGCGCAACATCATCGCCAAGATGGTGCTGGGCCTGTAGCGCCCAACACCGAACCCGAGGACTCCGATGGACTTCAGCTTCACCGAAGAGCAGACCCTGCTGCGCGACACCGTCGCGGCCTGGCTTGCCGACACCTATGACTTCGAAAAGCGGCGCGCCGCCATTGCTTCGCCAGCAGGCTGGCGTCCGGAGCTGTGGAAGGCCCTGGCGCAGGATCTCGGCGTGCTCGGCGCCACCTTCCCCGAAGACCAGGGCGGCCTCGGCGGCGGGGCGACCGAGGTGATGGTCGTGCAGGAAGAGCTCGGCAAGGCGCTGGTGGTCGAGCCCTACCTCGGCACCGTGGTGATCGGCGGCGGGTTCCTGAAGCGCGCGGGAACGCCGGCGGCCGCTGACCTGATCGGCAAGATCATCGATGGCGAGGCGCGCTTCGCCTTCGCTTGGGCTGAGCCGCAGGCCCGCTACTGCCTGCACGATCTGGCCGTCACCGCCCGCAAGGACGGCGCCGGCTGGGTGTTGAATGGCGCCAAGGCGGTGGTCGTGGGCGCGCCGTTCGCGACCCACCTGGTGGTCACCGCCCGCACAGGCGGCGACCGCCGCGACTTCGGTGGCGTCTCTGTGTTCGTTGTGGCCAAGGACGCCAAGGGCATCGTCACCCGCGACTATCCGACGGTGGACGGTGGGCGTGCCTCCGAAGTGATCTTCGAGAACGTCGCCGTCGGCCCCGAAGCCCTGATTGGACCGGAGGGCGAGGCCCTGCCGATGGTCGAGGCGGTGGTGGATGAGGCCATTGCCGCAACCTGCGCCGAGGCCTGCGGCGTGCTGCGCAAGCTGCACGAGGGCACGCTGGACTACACCAAGCAGCGCAAGCAGTTCGGCGCGCCGATCGCCTCCTTCCAGGTGCTGCAGCACCGTATGGTCGACATGTTCATCAACGTCGAGCAGGCGGTGTCCATGACCTATATGGCGCACATCAAGCTGGACGAACCGGCGGCCGAGCGCGCCAAGGCCGTTTCCGCCGCCAAGGTGCAGATCGGCAGGGCCTGCAAGTTCGTCGGCCAGAACGCCATCCAGCTGCACGGCGGCATGGGCATGACTGATGAAATGGCCATCGGCCACTACTTCAAGCGCGCCACCTTGATCGAGGGGGTGTTCGGCTCGACCGACCATCACCTGGCCCGCTACGAGGCGCTCAGCTTCGCCAAGGCGGCCTAGCCGGGTGCGCCCCGTAAGGGCGCCATCGCCCAACTTCGACGCCCGGCGCGCGCCGCCGGACATGATCGTGCTGCA
>JBEKQJ010000215.1:0-9009 GCA_049519835.1 Caulobacteraceae bacterium
TCATCGTCATGGACATCCAGTTGCCGGCCATTTCCGGCCTCGAGGTGACGCGCTGGCTGAAGGAAGATCCGGAACTGCGCCACATCCCGGTGGTGGCGGTCACCGCCTACGCCATGAAAGGCGACAAGGCGCGGATGCTCGAAGGCGGCTGTGAGGCCTATCTCGCCAAGCCGATTTCGGTGACGAGTTTCCTGGAAACGATCCGGCGGCTCATCGAGCGCACGCCGGCCTGATCCAGGCTATTTGATCTTGCCTTCTTTGAACTCGACGTGCTTGCGCGCGACCGGGTCGTACTTCTTGACCACCATTTTCTCGGTCATGGTGCGGGCGTTCTTCTTGGTGACGTAGAAGAAGCCGGTATCCGCCGTCGAATTGAGGCGGATCTTGATGGAAGCCGGTTTGGCCATGGCAAAACTCTGTGCGGGCGGGCTGGCCGCGAAGCCAGGGATTTTTAGGGAGCGCGGACATTACGAATCGCGCGCCCAAAGTCAACGTCGGCCGCTCAGAGCCGCGTAAGTTCCTGCTTGCCGCGCGTGAAACGCAGCGAGGGGACTGGCCGCTCAGGGTCGACGAGGCGCTCGGGTAGCTCGCGAAGCACGAAGCGGGTGACGCTCGGCAGGTCGAGTTTCAGCGCCTCCTCGAGATTGACCCAGACGATCTCATCAAGCTCGCCGCAATCCGCGGCCCGGTCGAGGCCGATCAGGGCCTCGGCGTCGGCCAGGAAGAAACGGGCGTCGAAGCGCTTGGGTGACAGGGGCGGGGTGATCGCCCGGGCGACGAAGCGAAGGGCGGCCAGGTCCGGGGCTGCGCCGAGGGCGAAGAACTCCTTCCAGGGACCCTTGACGGTGCGAGTCGGCGCTGGCCGGGCGAGCAGCAGGCCGGCCTCTTCGAAGGTCTCGCGTATGGCGGCAAGGGCCAGGGCGCGGGCGCGGCCGGCCGGCGCGGTCTGCTCCAGCCGTCGCGCGACTTCCGGCTGCAACTCGCTGGCGCTCGCGGCGCGATAGTCGGCGGGATCGATCCGACCACCCGGAAAGACCCACTTGTCCGGCATAAAGTCGTGGCCGCCATGCCGGCGCCCCATCAGCACCCGCGGCTGCGGCCCATCGCGGCGCACCAGGATCAGAGTCGCCGCATGGCGCGGCCTCACCGCCCGGGTCGCCGACGAACGCCGCGGCGTCTCGAGCGATCCGATGTCTTCAAACGCTTGTTCGGTCATCGTCCGACCCTAGTCCCAGGGAATGACGGGTGGAAGGCCGCCGTGTTGACTTCCACCTTGGATGGCTTACGGAAGCCGGCAATTGAGAATTATTCGCAACAATAGTTGGCATGAGCGGCGCACCAGTGCGGCTGGACGAATCCCGACTGGGTGAGCCCCCGACCGCCACGTCGCACAGGCGCCGAGGCGGCGGACGGCTGGCGCGTTTCCTGGCCGTCTTGGGACCAGGCGTCGTGGTCATGCTGGCCGACACTGACGTTGGCAGCATCATCACCGCCGGCCAGAGCGGCGTGCAATGGGGCTATCGCCTGCTGCTCCTGCAGGCGGTGCTGATTCCCATCCTCTACATGGTCCAGGAGCTGACGGTGCGGCTCGGCGTCTTCACCGGGCGGGGCCACGGCGAGCTGATCAAGGAGACGTTTGGCCGCTTCTGGGCGTGGGTCTCGGTCGCGGGGCTGGGGGTGGCGACCGCAGGCGCCCTGCTGACCGAACTCTCCGGCGTGGCCGGCGTCGGCGAGCTTTACGGCGTGCCGCGATGGGTCAGTCTGGCGCTGACCACGGTCGCGCTGCTGCTGATTGTCATCACCGGCTCCTATCGCCGTGTCGAGCGGGCGGCGATCGCCATCGGCCTCTTCGAGTTCGCCTTCTTCGGCGTGGCCTGGTTCGCCCATCCGGACGTGAGCGCCGTTGTCCGGCAATCGGTCGACATCCCCATTGACGATCGCAAGTATCTGTACCTGGTGGCGGCCAACATCGGGGCCGTGATCATGCCCTGGATGGTGTTCTACCAGCAGTCGGCCGTGGCCGATAAGAAGCTGCGTCCCGAACACCTCGGCGCGGCGCGCCTGGATACGGCCATCGGGGCGGTGCTGACCCAACTGGTCATGGCGGCGGTGCTGATGGCCGCGGCGGCCACCCTCGGCGCGCACCATGCGGACGCGACACTCAACACGGTCGGCGATCTCAGCAAGGCCCTGACGCCCTTCCTCGGAGAAGGGGTGGGAAAACTGGTGTTCGGTCTCGGCATCATCGGCGCCGGCATGGTGGCGGCGATCGTCGCCTCGCTGGCGCTGGCCTGGGGCCTCGGCGAAGTCACCGGCTTCAAGCACTCGCTCGAACATCACCCGCTCGAAGCGCGCTGGTTCTACGCCATCTACGCCGTCACCGTGGTGGGCGCGGCGGTGATCATCGGCATCGCCCCCGATCTCGTCTCGCTCAACGTGGGCGTGCAGGTGATGAACGCCTTCCTCCTGCCGCTCGTGCTCGGTTTCCTGATCGCCCTGGCGATTCGCGCCTTGCCGCCGGAGCAGCGGCTGCGCGGCCCCTATCTCTGGCTGGTCATCGCGGTGTCGGCGGCCACCTGCGCCCTGGGCGTTTTCGGCGGCCTCAACGGCGCGAACCTGGTCTAGAAGGCGAGCCGGCCTTTCAGTTCGTCATAGGAGCGCATGACGCCGGACCGGTAGGCCGGGCGTTCCGTGAGTTCGTCATACCAGGCCTGGAGGCGCGGCAGCCGCGGTCGCTCGATATCCAGGGTGTAGTACCGGTAGAGTTGGGCGCCCATGGGGATGTCGCCCATGGCCAGAGGCTCGCTGTTGCGTTCCGCCAGCGCCGCGTCGAGCGTCGCGAAGGCGGCATGGGCTTCGGCGAGCAGGTCGGCGCAGCGCTTCGCATCGCGTTGGGTCTGGGGTGTCCGATACCAGTTCCAGAAAAAACCGATGAAAGCTGGCTGCAGCGTCGTCGCCGTCCAGTCCATCCACTGATCCTGGACGGCGCGCGCGGTGGGATCGACCGGGCACAAACCGCCCGGCGAGTAGCGCCCGCAGAGGTAGCGAACGATGGCGTTGGACTCCCAGAGCGGGCGGCCGTCGTCTTCCAGAACCGGGATGCGGCCGTGCGGGTTCATGGCCAGGAACCCTGGCGTGGCGAGGCCGCCGAACCGGCCACCGACCTCCACATGTTCGAAATCGAGGTCGAGCTCGCCGAGGGTCCAGAGCACCTTCTGGACATTGAGCGAACTGCCGCGGCCCCAAAGTCTCAATGCCGCCCCCGCCGGATCGGCTTGCGCCGTCCTTGCGACGGCGACGGCCGGCGGCGCGCACCTGGCGTCGGAGGCTCCGGATCGCTGAGCATTTCGAAGAGCAGGCCGCCGGTCACCGGATTGGCCTCCTTGAGCCGCACCTCGACCTTGGCGCCCAGCCGCCAGCGCCCGCCGGTGCGCTCGCCGACCAGGGCGTGGCTCGCCTCGTCGTGAACGAAGTATTCGTCGCCGAGCGTCGAGATCGGAGCCAGGCCGTCGGCCCCGGTCTCGGTCAGGCGCAGGAAAAGGCCGAAGCGGGTCACGCCGGTGATCGAAGCCTGGAAGGTGGCGCCGACGCGGTCCTCGAGATAGGCGGCGACGTAGCGCTCGCCGGCCTCGCGTTCGGCGGCCATCGCCCGCCGCTCGGTGACGGTGATGTGCTCGGCGGTCTCGGTGAGGCGTTGGACATCGGCCGGCGACAGGCCGTCGTTCCCCAGCCCCAGGGCCGCGATCAGCGAACGGTGGACCAGCAGGTCGGCGTAGCGGCGGATCGGCGAGGTGAAGTGGGCATAGCGGTCGAGGTTGAGGCCGAAGTGACCGATATTTTCGGTCGAATAGATCGCCTGCATCTGAGTGCGCAGGACCACCTCGTTGACGATCTCGGCGTGCGGCCCCTCGCGCGTCTCAGCCAGCAGGTGGTTGAAACGACGCGGCGTCGCCGCCTCGCCGGCCGACCACGGCAGGCCGAGGGTCTCGAGGAAGTCCTTGAGCGCCACCAGCTTGTCGGCGGCGGGCGTGTCGTGCACCCGGTAGACCACCGGCGCGCGCCGCCGCTCCAGGGTCTCGGCGGCGCAGACGTTGGCCTGGATCATAAACTCTTCGATCAGCTTGTGCGCCTCCAGCGACAGGCGCGGGGTGATCGAGGCCACCTTGCCGTCTTCGCCAAGGATGACCCGCCGCTCCTGGGAATTGATCTCCAGCGGCGAGCGCGCGGCGCGACCCTTCGCCAGCGTGGCGTAGGCCGCCCACAGCGGCTTCAGCACCGCATCGAGCAAAGGCTGCGTCGCCGCGTCCGGAACCCCGTCGATGGCCGCCTGGGCCTGTTCGTAGGCGAGGCTCGCCGCCGAGCGCATCAGGCCGCGCTCGAAGCGGTGGGAGCGCTTCTTGCCGCCGGCGTCGAACACCATGCGCACGGCCAGCGTCGCCCGCGGCTCGCCTTCGGAGAGCGAGCACAGCCCGGCCGACAGCGCCTCGGGCAACATCGGTTCGACCCGGTCGGGGAAATAGACGCTGTTGCCCTTCTCGCGCGCATCGCGGTCGAGCGCCGAGCCGGGCCGCACGTAGGCGGCGACGTCTGCGATGGCGACCCAGACGATCCAGCCGCCTGGGTTCTTCGCATCCTCGTCCGGTTCGGCGAAGACGGCGTCGTCGTGGTCGCGGGCGTCGGCCGGATCGATGGTGACGAGCGGCAGGTGGCGGAGATCCGTCCGGCCTTCCAGGGTCGGGGGCTTCGCGGCCTCTGCCTCGGTCAGGGCTTCGGGCGAGAAGCCCATGGGGACGCCGTTGACGTGGGCGGCGATCAGGGAGGCGGCGCGCGGGTCGTCCTCGCGACCGAGCTTGGAGACCAGCCGGGCGCGCTTGGGGCCGTAGGAGCGATGGCCGTCGAGGTCGACCTGAACGAGCACCAGATCGCCGTCGACAAGATCGCGCGCCTCCGAGTCCGGCAGGGTCAGCGAGGATTTGGCGCGGCGATCGACCGGCTCGATGCACGTCTCGCGGCGAACGCGGCGGACGACGCCGAGCACGCGATGGGCGCTCTGGCCGAGCCGCTTGACGAGGCGGGCCTCCCGAACGCCGTCGGATGAGGTCTCCAGCCGCACCAGCAGCCGATCGCCGAGACCGGGCGCGCCGCCGGCGCGCTCATCCCGGGAAGGCGCGAGGCGGATCAGCGGGGCGTCGGCGCCGGCGCGGGTGGGACGAACGAAGAGGTCGCCGTCGGCGTCGCGCTCGGAGACGTCGGCCACGATCACCGGCGGCAGCTCGCCGGGCCGCGAGTCCCGTCGCGGTCGCGGACCATCGCGCTCGCGGCGGCCCGGGCGCTTCACGCGCGAGCTTTGGCGCGCGTCGCGCGTCGCTTGGGCTTGGCCGGCGCGCCCTCGCGGGCGGCGAGGAGCGCCACCGCCTCATCCAGCGTGAGCGCATGCTTGACGTAGGGGCCGAAGCGGCCGGCGAGAATCCGCACTGGCTCGCCGGTCTTCGGGTGGGCGCCCAGCTCGCGCAGCGCGCCGTTGGACCCGCCGCGACGGCCGCCGCCGGCGGCCTTCTCGGCCAGGACGGCGACGGCGCGGTTGATTCCGACGTCGAACACCTCATCGGCGGTGGGCAGGTTGGCGTAGACCTTGTTGTGCTGGACGTAGGGGCCGTAGCGGCCGACGCCGGCGAGAATATCGCCGCCGTCAGGGTGGACGCCGACGACGCGCGGCAGACGCAGGAGCCGCAGAGCCCGCTCGAGGTCGATGATCGCCGGCGGCCAGTCCTTGGGCAGGCTCGCGCGCTTGACCGGACTCGACAGCTCCTCGACATAGGGGCCGAAACGCCCGACCTTGAGCCAGACGGCGTTGCCGGTCTCCGGATCGACGCCGAGTTCGCGGTCGCCGGACTCCGCCGCGGCCTCCTCCGAGACGCCGATCTGGCGGGTGAAGCGGCACTCCGGATAGTTCGAGCAGCCGATGAAGGCCCCGTAGCGGCCGGCTTTCAGCGACAGCCGCCCGTCGCCGCAGGACGGACAGGCGCGCGGATCGGCGCCATCGCCCTTGTCGGGAAAGAGATGGGGGCCGAGCGCCTCGTTGAGCGCGTCGAGCACCTGGCCCATGCGCAGATCGCCGATGTCGCCGACAGCGGCTTCGAAGCCTTGCCAGAACTCACGCAGCAGCGCCTTCCAGTCGAGCTCGCCGGCCGAAACCAGGTCGAGCTTCTCCTCCAGGCCGGCGGTGAAGCCGTACTCGACGTAGCGGGAGAAGAAGCGCTCGAGGAAGGCGGTGACCAACAGTCCAGCCGGTTCGGCCACGAACCGCGCCTTGTCCATCGTCACATAGCCGCGGTCGCGTAGCACCGAGAGGATGGTGGCGTAGGTCGAGGGTCGGCCGATGCCGAGCTCCTCGAGCTTCTTGACCAGGCTCGCCTCGGAATAGCGCGGCGGCGGCTCGGTGAAGTGCTGGTCGGCCCGCGCCTCGCGCACCTCGGCCGCCGCGCCCTGGCGGACCTTGGGCAGACGGCCGCTGTCATCCTCGGCCGGGTCGCCGCCGCCGTTGCGGGCATCGGGGGCGTCGCGACCTTCCTCGTAGACAGCGAGATAACCGGGAAACAGCACCACCTGGCCGCTGGCGCGCAGGCCGGTCTGGCCGTCGGCGCTCTCAAGATCGACAGTCGTGCGCTCGACCCTGGCCGCCTCCATCTGCGAGGCGATCATCCGCTTCCAGACCAGTTCGTAGAGGCGCGCGAGATCGCCGTCGAGGCGCAGATCGGACGGATGCCGGGCCAGACTGGTCGGCCGGATCGCCTCGTGCGCCTCCTGAGCATTCTTGGCCTTCGTTTTGTAAAGACGGGGCGAGTCCGGAACATTGTCGCGCCCGTAGAGGCGTTCGATCACCGCGCGCGTCTCGGCGATAGCCTCGGGGGCCGACTGCACGCCGTCGGTGCGCATGTAGGTGATGAGACCGACGGTCTCGCCGCCGATGTCGATGCCTTCGTAGAGCTTCTGCGCCGCCTGCATGGTGCGCTGGGCGGCGAAGCCGAGCTTGCGGGCGGCCTCCTGTTGCAAGGTCGAGGTGGTGAACGGCGGCGGCGGGTTGCGCCGACCGGGCTTGGTTTCAACGGCCGCGATGCGAAAGGTTCCGCGCTCCACCGCCGCCTTGGCGTCCAGCGCCGCCGTGTCGTTCGCCAGATCCAGCCGACCCAGCTTGGCGCCGCGATGCTTCACGAGACGGGTGGTGAAAGGCTCGCTCTCGGCGGTGACGTCGGCTTCGATCGTCCAGTATTCCTGGCTGCGGAAGGCCTCGATCTCGAGTTCGCGATCGACGACGAGGCGCAGGGCCACCGACTGCACGCGGCCGGCCGAGCGGGCGCCCGGCAGCTTGCGCCACAGCACCGGCGAGAGGGTGAAACCGACCAGGTAGTCGAGGGCGCGGCGGGCGAGGTAGGCGTCGACCAGCTCCATGTCGATGTCGCGCGGATGCTTCATCGCCTCGGTGACGGCGGACTTGGTGATGGCGTTGAACACCACCCGCTCGACCTTCGCCTTGCCGAGGGCGCGGCGGCGGCGCAGGTCCTCCAGCACATGCCAGCTGATCGCCTCGCCCTCGCGATCCGGGTCGGTGGCGAGGATCAGGCGGTCGGCGCCCTTGAGCGCCTTGGCGATGTCGGTGAGCCGCTTGGCCGACTTGCCATCGACCTCCCAGGTCATGGCGAAATCCTCGGCCGGCCGCACCGAGCCGTCCTTGGACGGCAGGTCACGCACGTGGCCGTAGGACGCCAGCACCGTGTAGTCAGAGCCGAGGTACTTGTTGATGGTCTTGGCCTTGGCGGGGCTCTCGACGACGACGAGGTTCATGCAGGTCTTCTTGGGATCCGGACTGTCTTACGCGCACGAAGGTTGGGGAGCGCCCCGCGGGCTGTCAACGCGGCGGGTAAGCTCAAGTTTCAGGCTGTGTTACCGTAAATCACCGTTAAATACGGTTGTTGGCCTCCATTTCTGCGCGTGGCTGTCGCTCGAACAGGGCAGTCTGAAACGGGGCGGCTGCCGGAATAGCGGGCGGCGTGTGGGTCGACGGACATAATTTTCCAAATTCTGGGCGATGTTACACTTGACATACCTGCCCCATCATATAGGGTGACGGCCAAGGAGAGTTTCCATGGCCCGTTCCGTTTTCGACGCCCCGCAATTCCAGTCTGAAGCCGCCGCTTTCGCCTACGTCGAAGCGCACCTTTGGCCGACTGGCGCGGTGTGCCCGCATTGTGGATCGACCGGCGCGGACGTGAAGCGCCTGGCCGGCAAGACCACCCGCCTTGGCCTTCACAAGTGCTACGCCTGCCATGGGCAATTCACCGTGCGCCAAGGCTCCATCTTCGAGTCCTCGCACCTGCCGCTGCATCTGTGGCTTCAGGTCATCCACCTGATGTGCGCCAGCAAGAAGGGCATCAGCACCCGTCAAATCCAACGCATGCTGCAATGCTCGATGAAGACCGCTTGGTTTCTCGGTCACCGCATCCGCGCCGCGATGGACAATGACCAGCTCGGCCCGTTCGGCTCCGATGGCGGCTTCGTGGAAGTCGATGAAACCTTCATCGGCCGCGATCCCGAGAACCGGCCCGCGAAGGACACCCAATTCGGCATCCACCACATGAATAAGGTCGTCTCGCTGATCGACCGCGACACCGGCGCGGCCAAGTCTGTCGTGATCGACCAAGTGACCGCCAAGGAAGTCTGGCCGGTGCTCGCTCAGAACATCAGCCCTGACGCCGTGCTCATGACCGACTCGTCCACCGTGTATCGCAACCTCGGCGAGAACTTCCGCCGTCACTACGCCGTCGATCACAGCGCCGGGGAATACGTCCGCAAGAGCGATCCCGCGATCCACACCAACACCGTCGAAGGCAGCTTCAGCATCTTCAAGCGTGGCATGCGGGGCATCTATCAGCACTGCTCCAAGAAGCACCTGCACCGCTACACCGCTGAATTTGACTTCCGGTATTCCAACCGGATCGCCATGGGCGTTGA
>JBEKQJ010000216.1:0-5412 GCA_049519835.1 Caulobacteraceae bacterium
GCGGCGCCGGCACAGCCGATACGTTGTCGCTGAGCGATCAGCCGGAGCTGCGGATCGATCCCACCACGTTCCTCAATACCGGAACGATCGGCACGGCGACCCATCCAGTGACCGGCGGCTATGTGCTCGACGTTGAGACAGCGGCGACCTGGAAGAGCCTCTTCTGGCAGGGCGAGTACTACCATTACGACGTCAACACCGAGGGCCTGCCGAGCGCCAAGTTCGACGGTGGCTACGGCCAGCTTGCCTGGGCCATCACCGGCGAAACCCATCACTACAATCCGCAAGCGGGGTCATACTTCCGCTTGTCGCCCTCACACCCGTTCTCGCTGAAAGACGGCGGCTGGGGCGCCTGGGAGATCGCTGCGCGGGTCAGCTATGTCGACCTCAACAGCAATTTCATCCCCGGGCAGGCGATCAGCGCCGACCCCGGCGCGATCGATGGCGGCAAGCAGACCGCCTATTCGGTTGGGCTCAACTGGTATCCCAACGACCTCGTCCGCTTCATGATCGACTACAGCCACGTCGACTATGACAAGATCAACGGCGTGGCGGCCACAGGCCTGCCGCTGGGCACGCCGATCGGGGCCAGGATCGACTCGATCGCGGTCCGCGCGCAGGTCTCCTACTAGTTGGAGGCGCGGGCGGAGCGTGCTCCGCCCGCGAATTCGCTAGAGCACCGTCAGCATGTCAGCCACCAGCGGGTGGCGAACGATATCCTGCTCGGCCAGCCGCACCACCGCGACGTTGGCCAGTCGCTCGAGCTTGTCGGCCACCGGCGCGAGGCCGGACATCTCCGGCAGCAGGTCCGACTGGCCGGGATCGCCGGTCACCACCATGGTCGAGTTCCAGCCAAGGCGCGTCAGCAGCATCTTCAACTGCCCGTAGGTGCAGTTCTGCGCCTCGTCGATGACCACGAAGGCGTTGTTGAGCGTGCGCCCGCGCATGAAGCCGACCGGCGCGATCTCGATGGCGCCCTCGGTGATCAGCGAGCGCACCCGCTTCATCGACAGGCGATCGGAGAGCGCGTCGTAGAGCGGCCGCAGGTAGGGAGCGAGCTTGTCCTCCAGTTCACCCGGCAGGTAGCCGAGCGACTCGCCGGCTTCGACCGCCGGGCGCGACAGCACGATGCGGCCGACCTTGCCGGCTTCGAGGGCTTCCACCGCCTTGGCGATCGAGAGGTAGGTCTTGCCGCTGCCGGCCGGCCCGAGCGCCAGAATGAGGTTCCTGGCGTCGATGGCGTCGATCAGGGCCTGCTGGCCGTCGGACTTGGCGCGGATGGTTTTCACGTAGGCCTGGTCGCGATCCTCCGGCGTTGGCGACCAACCGCGAGCGGTGGGCAGGCGGCGGATCTTGGCGTCGTCGTCGAACTCCCGCTCGTCGAAGGCGCCTTCGCGGACGAATCGCTTGAGGGCTCGCTTGGTCATCCGATGTCTCCCTGGAGGTTGGGGAAGGGGTCCGGGCCGGCGCCATGGCGCCGTCCGATTCGAATGGAGGTGAAGAGGGGGCGCCCGGCCCTGGGGGCGGGGAGGCTGGCGGCGGTCTTCGGCGGTGTTGACCGCCTCACCACACTAAGCGACACCCGGTTCTCCGTATCAGAGGAGACCGCGCGCAAGGCGCTCGCGGCGGGATGCGAGACGGCCAAGGCCCTCTCGAATCGCCTGACTAGGATGAGGCTAACCTGGTTTCTGAAGGGTTAAGCAAGGGCTTGTTTTGAAGAATAGGCGGTGTGCGGATGACCTGCTATAGGCTCGGGCGCCATGCGCCGACCTTGCCGAATGATGGTGAATACTGGATAGCGCCAAGCGCATCAGTGGTCGGCCATGTCATTCTCAAGAAGAATGCAAGCATCTGGTTCGGCGCCGTGGCCCGCGGCGACAATGAACCGATAAAGATCGGCGAGAACTCCAACGTCCAGGACAACTCGGTGCTGCACACCGACCTCGGCATGCCCCTGACGATTGAGGAGGATGTCACCGTCGGCCACAAAGTCATGCTGCACGGCTGCCGCATCGGGGCCGGCAGTCTCGTCGGAATCGGCTCGATCGTGCTCAATGGTGCGCGCATCGGCCGCAGCTGCCTGATCGGCGCCCATTCGCTGATCACCGAGGGCAAGGAGATACCGGACTTTTCGGTGGTCATGGGCGCGCCGGGCAAGGTGGTGAAGCAGGTGAGCCCCGAACAGGCGGCGGGCCTGCGCGCCGGCGCCGCGCACTATGTCGAGAACTGGAAGCGTTTCCGGGCCGAGCTCGAGGCGATTTAAGGAATGAATCCACAGATTACGCAGATTACACAGATTGATTTATCTGGCGCGCCGTCGCCCAGGATCTTTCGCGCGCCGCCGGCGCGCAAAAAAGCATAGCAACCTAGGCTCTCCACCTAGGGGCGCCTGAATCGTCATCTGTGTCATCTGTGTAATCTGTGGATAAACCACCGGCCTGGGGACCACGCGCGGACGTGGGGCGTGGTGATGGGCGAGGGGATAGACTTGCCTGACCCAAAGTAAGCGCGCTCAGCGTCGACCAAAATCGGAGGAAACCATGGCCTACGAGTTCATCACCGTCGCCCGCGACGGGCCGGTCACCACCTTCACGCTCAATCGTCCGGAGGTGATGAACGCCCTGCATTCGCCGGCCCATTTCGAGATGGACGCGGCGCTGAACGACTTCGCCGCCGACCCGGAGCAATGGGTGGGCATCGTCACCGGCGCCGGCGAGCGGGCCTTTTCGGCCGGCAACGACCTCAAGTGGCAGGCGACCGGCGGCGAGATGAAATCGCCACCCTCGGGTTTCGCCGGCCTCACCCTGCGCTTCGACCTCACCAAGCCGCTGATCGCGGCGGTCAACGGCGTCGCCATGGGCGGCGGCTTCGAGATCGCGCTCGCCTGCGACATCATCCTGGGGTCGGAGGCGGCCGTGTTCGCCCTGCCGGAGCCGCGCGTCGGCCTGGCGGCCCTGGCTGGCGGCCTGCATCGGCTGCCGCGCGCCATCGGCGTCAAGCGGGCCATGGGCATGATCCTCACCGGCCGCCGCGTCACGGCCAAGGAAGGCCTTGAACTTGGTTTCGTTCATGAGGTGGTCGCGCCGGCCGACCTGTTGCCCGCGGCTCGTCGCCTGGCGGCCCAGATCGGCGAGCTCAGCCCGATGTCGGTGCGCGCCTCCAAGCAGGCGGTGATGCGCGGCCTCGACGAGCCGACCCTCGAAGCGGCCATTCGCGGCCAGGGCAAATACGAAGCCGTGGCGGCGCTCTTCCGTTCGGCGGACTTCGTCGAGGGTCCGCGCGCCTTCGCCGAGAAGCGCCCACCGCAGTGGACCGGGCGGTGAGTAACATGACGGCGATTTAACCTTGCCCCGACTTGTCGCGTGGAAGCCTCACGATTAGGCCACGCGCCAGGTTTGGCGCCGGCGCGGCGCCCCCCGGGGAGAATTGCCACCTTGATCGATCGTCGTCGCTTGCTGGCCGCTACAGCGGCCATTTCCGCAACGTCCGCAGCTGGCCTCGCCGGCCGCGTCCTGGCTCAGGGCGCCGCCGCCAATCCCGAGGCGGCGAAGATGAACGCGCTCTTCGACGGTTTCGTGCAGGACGGCCTGCGCCGTAACCCCGAGGGGGCGACGGCGCTCGGGCTCGACAAGGGCGCGCTCGCCTGGACCAAGGGGGCGCTCAGCGAAGTCTCCCTCACGCGCGCTGCGGATGACATCCAGGTCAACCGCGACCGCCTCAAGGCGCTGCACGCCATCGATCGCAAGTCGCTGACCGGCATGGACGCCGTGAACTATGACGTCGTCGACTTCAACATGACGGCGCAGGACGAGCTGAGCGCCTTCCCGTTCTACGGCAATCCCTACGTCCTCAGCCAGCTGACCGGCGCCTATCAGGGCATGCCTGACTTCCTCGACAACCAGCACAGCATCGAGACCAGACAGGACGCCGACGACTATCTGGCTCGGATGAGCGCCTTGTCCGCACAGATGGACGGCGAGCTGGAGCTCGCCCGCCACGACGTGGCGCTCGGGATCACCCCGCCGGATTTCGTCATCGACAAGGCGCTGATCCAGATGCGGGCCTTTCACGACACGCCGGCCGACAAGGCCCCGCTGGTGCTCTCCGTCACCCGTCGCGCGGCCGCGGCGAAAATCGACGGCGACTATCATGCGGAGGCGGCGCGGCTGTACGAACAGCAGGTGAGGCCCGCCCTCGGGCGGCAGATCGACTACCTGCAGTCGCTGCGCCCGGGCGCCGTGCACGACGCCGGCGTCTGGCGCTTCAAGGACGGCGACGCATTCTATGCCGCCAGCCTCAAACAGTGGACCACGTCGACGATCGGCGGCGACGAGGTCCACCAGATGGGCCTCGATCTTGTCGCCAGCCACCAGAAGCAGATCGACGCGTTGCTCATCAAGGCCGGTTACACGTCTGGCTCGGTCGGTGAGCGCCTGCACGGTCTCTTCAAGGACGCGAAATATCAGTACCCCAATACCGACGAGGGCAAGGCGCAGCTGATCGAATACCTCAACGGTCGGGTGCAGGCGGTGACGGCCAAGCTGCCGACCTGGTTCGGCGTGCTGCCCAACTCCAGGCTCGAGATCCACCGCGTGCCGTCGGCGATCGAGGCCGGCGCGCCCGGCGGCTATTACAACCCGCCGCCGCTCGATAACTCCCGGCCGGGCATCTACTGGATCAACCTGCGCGATACGGCCGAGGTGCCCAAGTGGACCCTGCCGACCCTGACCTTCCACGAAGGCATTCCCGGCCACCACCTGCAGGGTTCGGTGTCCAATCAGGCCGGCGACCTGCCGCTGATCCGCAAGACCATCTGGTTCTCCGGCTACGGCGAGGGCTGGGCGCTCTATGCCGAGAATCTGGCCGTCGAGATGGGCATGTACGACGACGATCCGATGGGACACATCGGCCAGCTCAAGGATTCGATGTTCCGCGCCGTCCGCCTGGTGGTCGACAGCGGCATGCACCACAAGCATTGGTCCCGAGAGCAGGCGATCAAATACTACTGCGACACCCTGGGCGACCCGGAGGCCTCGGCGACCACCGAAGTGGAGCGCTACTGCGTCTGGCCGGGCCAGGCCTGCAGCTACATGATCGGCAAGATGACCTGGCTGAAGCTGCGCGCCCAGGCCAAGGCCCAGCTCGGCCCGCGCTTCGACATCCGCAAGTTCCACGACGCCGGCCTGCTCAGCGGCCCGACGCCGCTGGACGTCCTGGGCGGCGTCATCGGCAATTACATCAAGACGGCGTAGGGCAGGGGCCTCTTCACCTCTCCATGAGGGGGAGTGCCGGCGACTGCGAAGCAGAGGCGCGAAGCACCAACCCGGGGAGGGGGGAAGTGGCCGTCCGCGAACGTTGGCGCGGCTTCCCCCTCCACCCCTTCGGGGTCCCCCGCCCCCGGAGGGCAGGGCT
>JBEKQJ010000217.1:0-5360 GCA_049519835.1 Caulobacteraceae bacterium
CGGGACGGGCGTCGTGCGTGACGCCGGCGCCTTGCTCGGGATCGGCGGCGGCTCGTTCTCGGGCGTGATAGCCGATGGTGCAACTCCCGGTGGCATTCTCGTTCTAGGCGGAACCTTAACCTTGAGCGGAACGAACACCTACCTGGGCGTATCCGAAGCCAGCCTCAACTCCACGCTCGCGCTATCCGGCTCCGGCTCAATCGCGACTTCGGCGCTTGTGAAGGTCTATGGAGCCTTCGACATCTCGGGCACGACCGCCGGCGCCTCGATCGAGAGCCTCTCCGGCTCGGGGACCGTCAACCTGGGCGGTCAGACCCTGACTCTCACCGACGCCAACGACAGCTTCTCAGGCGTGATTGCCGATGGCGGCCTTTCCGGCGGGACTGGCGGCGGCCTAACTGTCTCCAGCGGCACCGAGACCCTGACGGGCGCCAACACCTACACCGGCGCCACCACCATCGACACTGGGGCAACCCTTGCCCTCTCCGGCACTGGCTCCATCGCCGACTCCTCGGGCGTGGCGTCGAACGGGACCTTCGACATTTCCCAGACCACAGCCGGCGCCTCGATCATGAGCCTTTCGGGGTCGGGAAACGTCGCGCTCGGCGGCCAGACCCTGACCCTGACGAACGCCAACGACACCTTCGCAGGCGTGATCGCCGATGGCGGGATAGGGGGCGGGACCGGGGGTGGTCTGACCCTGACCTCAGGAATGGAAACCCTCTCCGGCGCCAACACCTACACCGGTCCGACAACAATCAACGGCGGTGTGCTGGAAGGCGGGGCGAAGAACACCTTCAGCGCCGCCAGCGCCATGACCATCAATGCCGGCGGCACGCTCAATCTCGGCGGCTTCACCCAGACCATCAACCAGCTGACGCTGAACGGCGGCACGATCCTGGCCGGGGGCGCCTGTAACGGCTGCTACACGGTTCCGTACGGCCTCATCGCCGGGAACATCACCTCCAATGGCGGCATGATCGCCGCCGGCATTGTCGACGGGGCGACGCCGACAAGCCTGACTGTCGTCAGTGGAACGACGATCCTGCAGGACGGCGCGCTCGCACAGGCGGTCGGCACCTCGTCTTCGGGCTATAGCGGCCCGACCAACGTCAATGGCGGTACGCTCAAGCTCGGCAGCAACTACTATCCTGACGCCACTCCCTTGACGATCGCCGCTGGCGGCACAGTCGATATAGCGGGGTATAACTTTTACGTCGCGTCGCTGGCTGGGGCCGGTCTGCTGACTTCCAGCGGCTCAAACAGTTCGACGCTCGACATCTATCGCAACGCCAACACGACGTTCAGTGGTCAGATCACCGGCCCGTTGAATATCTACATCAACGGTTCCAGCGGCCCGGAGACCTTCACGCTCACCGGAACCAACAACACCTTTTCGGGCGGCGTGACTTGGACGTCGGACGTCACGGTCTCAGTCAACAACGGCGGCGCCTTGGGCTCAGGTCTCCTGACCATGTATCCGGGCACGACCCTGCAGTTCACCGGCGGCAGCTACGCCCTGGCCAACGACATCCTGTTCGCCAACTTCGGCGAGTCGGAAACCATCAATGATCCCATCATCGACACCGAGGGTGGCGCCGTCACCCTGACCGGCGTGATCTCGGAGTCGAACGGATCGAGCAGCCTCAGCAAGATCGGCGCCGGTACGCTCGTTCTCGATGGCGCCAACACCTATACCGGTCTGACGGAAGCGGCCGACGGAACGCTGGAGATCGGCGACGCCGCTTCGACTGCCGCCCAGGTGGCCGGCAATGCCCAGGTCGACGCTGGCGCGACACTGTCAGGCTACGGAACGATCGGCGGCAACCTGGTCAACGACGGCCTGGTGCAGTCCTACGCCCTGAAAGTCGCCGGCAACTACGCTCAGAGCTCGGTCGCGGGCCTGCTGGTGGGCGTCACGCCAACCGGCGCCGACCTCTTGACCATCCAGGGGACGGCGACGATCGCCGGCTCGGTCACCTTCGCCTATGCGCCGGGAACCTATCACCCTGGCGACTTCACCTTCCTGAGCTCGTCCGGCCTGACAGGGACTTTCTCCACCGTCGCGGCCTCGACCAGCGCGCCTCTGCCGACCGGATTCACCGAGAGCGTCAGCTACAGCGGCACGAGCGCCAGCCTCGTCCTTGCCCAGTCGGTCACCCCGACCCCCACACCAACACCAACCCCGACGCCAACGCCCACTCCGACACCGACGCCAACGCCCACTCCGACGCCCACGCCCACTCCGACACCGACGCCAACGCCCACTCCGACGCCCACGCCGACTCCGACACCCACTCCAACGCCGACGCCGACCCCGACTCCGACACCCACGCCGACGCCCACACCGACGCCAACGCCCACTCCGACGCCGACCCCCACTCCGACGCCAACACCGACCCCCACTCCGACGCCAACACCGACGCCCACTCCGACGCCAACACCGACGCCAACTCCAACCCCAACCGTCGTGGCGCCGCGCGACAACCTGATCTTCAGCGCCCAGAACCTCGCATTCGCGCAGCTGAACGAGAACGCGGTGGCCGACCTGCTCAATCGTCCGTTGCCGGACGGTGGCGGCGACACCTTCGTCAACCTCTCCACTGCGGGTGGTCCGGAGGCTCGCGTCTGGGCCCACGCCACAGGCGCCTTCCAGAGCGGTTATGGCGGTTCGGCGAGCAGTGTGCGCAACAGCGCCGGCGGCCTCGAGGGCGGAGTCGACTACGCCGTCCTCGGCCAGGGCCGCCTCGGCGTGGCGTTCGCCTATGCTCAGGACCGCCTCACGGACGGCTACGGCGGCCTCGCCAGCCAGAACATCTTCCGCGGCGGTGTCTACGGCTCAGTCGTCACCGGTCCGCTCGGCTGGAGCGCGGCGTTCAGCTACGCCCACGGCTGGGACACGGTCACCCGGGAGTCCGGCTTCGGCCCGTCCACCTCCTCGCGCGGCTCCGACGAGTACATCGGCGCCATTCAGGTCGCCGCGCCGCTCCAGTCCGCGATGATCAAGGTTACGCCCGCGGTTGGGGTCCAGTTCTCGAACCTCACCAGCGCCGCCTTCGTCGAGACCAACCTGGCGAGCTCAGCCTTCGCGGTCACGGGTGACAGCGCCCACCTCTCGGCGATCTCGCCCTACGGCCAGGTCGGCTTCTCACACGCCTTCGTCAGCGGCGAGACGACGATCATCCCCGACCTCCTAGTCGGCTACCGCTACGACCAGGCCGCCAATGGCGGCGCCCAGACTCTCGTCGCCGCGGACGGCACCGTCTTCACCGGCAACCAAGTCGAGCCGAGCCGCAACGAGGCCCTTGTCGGCGCCAGCGTCACCCTCCACGCCACCCGGTACACCGCGTTCCTCAAGTACCGCGCCAGCTTCTCCAGCCAATGGAGCGATCAGGCGGTGGAGGCCGGCTTCAGGATTGCGTTCTGAGAGGGCGTTCGCCCGAAGTGCATCCGCTGAGCCCATTGAGACGGGACCGACGGGATTTCGGGGACAGTTTACTTAATTCGCGGACGGTAGTGATCGCCGCCGCCCAATGGCGGGCGTGGAATTAAGTAAACTGTCCCCGAAATCCCGGCGACGTCCGCGGCTCCGCGGCGAGGTCGGGTGTTTCCAGGCGAAGGCGCCATGCTGTAGGTCACCGCCATGACCAGACGTGGCATCATCCTGGCGGGCGGCGCCGGCACGCGCCTCTACCCGCTGACCGTGGCGGTGAGCAAACAGCTCATGCCGGTGTTCGACAAGCCGATGATCTACTACCCGCTTTCCGTGCTCATGCTGGCCGGCGTGCGCGAGGTGCTGGTCATCACCACGCCGCACGAACAGGCGGCGTTCCAGCGCCTGCTCGGCGATGGCGCCCAGTGGGGGATCTCCATCGACTACGCGGTCCAGCCGCGCCCCGAGGGCCTGGCCCAGGCTTTCATCATCGGGGCCGATTTCGTCGGGGGCCATCCCTCGGCCCTGATCCTCGGCGACAATCTTTTCTACGGCGCGACCCTGGCGGAGATCCTCAGGCGTGCAAACGAACGCGAGCGCGGCGCCTCGGTCTTCGCCTACCGGGTCAAGAACCCCTCGCAATACGGCGTCGTCACCTTCGACCCGGACGGGCGGGCGATCGACATCGAGGAGAAGCCGGCGGCGCCGAAATCCAACCACGCGGTGACGGGGCTTTATTTCTACGACGATCGCGTGGCCGGCTACGCGGCCGACCTGAAACCTTCGCCGCGCGGCGAGCTGGAGATCACCGACCTCAACCGGCGGTATCTGGAAGCCGGCGATCTGACGGTCGAGGTGCTCGGCCGGGGCCACGCCTGGCTCGACACCGGCGCCCACGCCGCCCTGCTCGACGCCGGAATGTTCGTGCGCATCATCGAGGAACGCGAGGGCCTGAAGATCTGCTGCCCGGAGGAAATCGCCTGGCGCCAGGGGTGGATCACGGACGCCGAGCTGGAGGCCCTGGCCGGTCCGCTGCGGTCGAGCGGCTACGGCGAATATCTCCTCGCCTTGCTGGGTGAGGCCCGGTGAAGTTCCTCGAGACCCCGATCGCCGGCGTGAAGGTGGTCGAGCCGCAGGTGTTCGGCGACTCCCGCGGCTTCTTCATGGAGACCTGGCAGCGCGAGAAGTTCGCCGCGGCCGGTCTCGACGTCGCCTGGGATCAGGACAACCACAGCCGCTCGGCCCGCGGGGTGCTGCGCGGCCTGCACTACCAGACCCCCAATCCGCAGGGGAAACTGGCGCGGGTCGTCGCCGGCGCGGTCTACGACGTGGTCGTCGACATCCGGCGCAGCTCGCCGAGCTTCGGCAAGTGGTTCGGCGTCGAACTCTCGGCCGACAACTATCGCATGCTGTGGGCGCCCCCGGGCGTGGCGCACGGCTTCCTGGTGATCTCCGAGACCGCCGACTTTCTCTACAAGTGCAGCGGCCTGTGGGCGCCGGCAGACGAGAAGGCGATCCGCTGGGACGATCCGCAACTGGCCATCGACTGGCCGCTGGCGCCCGGCCAGCAGCCGAGCCAATCGGCCAAGGACCAGGCCGCCGTGTTTCTCGCCGACGCCGACCTGTTTCCGTAAGGACCCCGGTTTTCTTGTCCCCCCAAACGCAGAGCAATCGCATTTACCAGCCCAACTCTACCGTCATCGCCGGGCGTAAGTCCCGGCGACCCATGCGCACCGAAGGTCGGGTGGCCATTTCGCGCATGGCCACGATGAGGCTGGGCAGTCGCGTCGTGACTGCGGTGCGCGGTCACACCAGGCCGGGAGGATATGGATGGCCGGGACTGACGCCCGGCCATGACGCTAGGTTGGTTGTAGGCAATATGCGATGGCACTCTCCCGCAAGGGGAGAAGGGATGCCCGAGGTGATC
>JBEKQJ010000218.1:0-5299 GCA_049519835.1 Caulobacteraceae bacterium
CGCTGCTGGCGGTCTCCGACGCGGTGCGTAGAGCCCGCGCCGGCCTCAGCGATCCCGGCCGTCCGATCGGCTCGTTCCTGTTCCTCGGACCCACCGGGGTCGGCAAGACCGAGCTGACCAAGGCGCTGGCCGAATTCCTGTTCGACGACGAGGCGGCGATCACGCGCATGGACATGAGCGAGTACATGGAGAAGCACTCGGTCTCGCGGATGATCGGCGCGCCCCCCGGCTACGTCGGCTACGACGAGGGCGGCTCGCTCACCGAGGCGGTGCGGCGGCGGCCCTATCAGGTGGTGCTGTTCGACGAGGTCGAGAAGGCGCACCCGGACGTGTTCAACGTGCTGCTGCAGGTGCTGGACGACGGGCGCCTCACCGACGGCCAGGGCCGCACCGTCGACTTCCGCAACACCCTGCTGGTGATGACCTCCAACCTCGGCTCCGAATTCCTCGCCAGCGACGCGGTCGCCGACGGCGAGGCCAGCGTCGAGGCGGTGCGGCCGCTGGTGATGGACGCGGTGCGCAAGCACTTCAGACCCGAGTTCCTCAACCGGATCGACGAGATCGTGCTGTTCCAGCGCCTTGGTCGCCACCAGATGGAGTCCATCGTCAGGATCCAGCTCGGGCGGCTGGAGAAGCTGCTCGCCGACCGCCGCATGACCATCCACCTCGACGACGGCGCGCTGCACTGGCTGGGCGAGCGCGGCTACGACCCGGTCTATGGCGCGCGGCCGCTGAAGCGGGTGATCCAGAAGGAGCTGATCGACCCCATCGCCCGCAAGCTGCTGGCCGGCGAGTTCGCCGATGGCTCGGTGATCCAGGTCGGGGCCGGCAACGATGGCCTGGAGATCGGCAAGGCGACGGTGAACTGACCGCCGCCGCAAACGAAAAGCCCCGCGCCATCGACTGGCGCGGGGCCCACGTCAGGCAGTGACGCCTGACCTAGTAGGGATAGGGAGAGCCGCAGTATGGGCCATAGGCGCCATAGTAGGGGCTCCAGCAGGGATAGGCGCCGCCGTAGTAGCCACCGCCGATGACGATGCCCGGACCCCACCAGCCCCAGCCGTAGCCGCCGCGCCAGCCATAGTGATAGCCCGGATGCCAGCCGTAGCCGCCGCCATAGCCGCCGCGGAATCCGCCAGCGTAGCCGCCGCGGTATCCGCCGGCGTACCCGCCACGGTATCCGCCGCCACCGGCGAAGTGACCGCCGCCGCCAGCGAAATGTCCGCCGCCGCCACCGTGAGGCGCGGCCACCGCGGGGGCGCCGACCGTCGCCAGAGCGCCGGCCGCGGCCAGGGCGACGGCGCCAGTCTTCAGAATGTTTTTCATCGGAACCTCCTAGTTCCCACCGCGCCCCTGGCGCGGATCAACTGCCTCTCTGCGAGGATTGGAGGTTGTTTAACGCCGCTCGGCTGAACCCTGCGTGAACGGCTCTGTTCGGCTGTCGTTCAGGAAGCGTGCAGCGTTCGGAGCTAGTCCAGGGTGATCTGGCGGCCGACGCCGTGGACTTCCACCCGGCGCATGATCGCAACGGCGCCGGCTGAGCCGTCGTCGGGCCTGGCCAGGGTGATCACATACCAGGCCCCGTCCGGGAGACCCTGGAAGGTGAAATGATTGCCGCCGTCGCAGGTGGTCTTGCGCGCATAGCTCGCGTAGTCGCCGCTGCCGCTCTGAGGGGTGCGGGCGCGGACGATGTCGGCGGGCACGACGGCCCCGTCGATCGAGCCGTAGAGAATGTACATCCGCCGGCGCACCCAAGGCGTCTCGGGTGTCAGGATCACATCGCGGCCGCGGCAGGAGTACCGCGTCGAGCCGTCGCGGAAGGTCACGACGCCGTCGATGGCCCCGGCGCCCGACGCCCGTGACCAAGCGAAGTCGCCCTCGCGAAAATCCTCACCGCCGCCGGCATGATACATCGGAGCGCTGGGGTTCGCCGTTCCCGACGGACCATAGGTCGGACCGAGCGACTCGGTGGCGCAGGCGGCGAGACCGAGTAGCGGAACAAGGGCGAACAAGCGGAACGGGGCGACCATGAGCCGAACCTAAAGCGGTCGTAAGCCGGCGGCAACGGGGCCGACGGATGCGGTCTTGGCGGACGCAGGGTAAGCGGCGATAACCCACGCGCAAATTTGGGAAAGGAAACGCAAAATGAAGGCCGCCGTCCTGAGGGAAGTGAGGACCCCGCTGCAGATCGAGGAGGTGTCGATCGGCAAGCCCGGCCCGCACGAGGTGCTGATCCGCACCGCCGCCGCCGGCGTCTGCCATTCCGACCTGCATTTCATCGAAGGCTCCTATCCCCACCCCCTGCCGGCCGTGCTGGGCCACGAGAGCGCCGGCGTTGTCGAGCAGGTCGGTTCGGAAGTCCGCACCGTGAAGCCCGGCGACCACGTCATCACCTGCCTCTCGGCCTTCTGCGGCCACTGCGAGCATTGCCTGACCGGTCACATGAGCCTGTGCGTCAGCCCCGACACCAAGCGGCAGGCCGGCGACACGCCGCGCCTCGCCCAGGAGGTCGGACCGATGAACCAATATCTCAACCTTTCCAGCTTCGCCGAGCAGATGCTGATCCACGAGCACGCCTGCGTCGCCATCCGGCCCGACATGCCGCTCGACCGCGCGGCGCTGATCGGCTGCGGCGTGCTGACCGGCGTGTGCTCGGTGTTCCACACCGCCAAGGTGCGGCCCGGCGAGACCGTGGCGGTGATCGGTTGCGGCGGCGTGGGTCTGGCGGCGATCAACGGCGCGGCCATCGCCGGCGCCGCGCGGATCATCGCCATCGACATGTCGGCAGGCAAGGACAACCTCGCCCGCCAGTTCGGGGCGACCGATTTCATCGACGCTTCCACGACCGACGCGGTCAAGGAAGTGCTGGAGATGACCAAGGGCGGCGTCGATCACAGCTTCGAGGCGGTGGGCCTCTCGAAGACCGCCGAGCAGGCCTTCGGAATGCTCAAGCGCGGCGGCGACGCCAACATCATCGGCATGATCCCGATCGGCCAGAGCGTCACGGTGCCCGGCTACGCCTTCCTGGGCGAGAAGAAGCTGCAGGGCTCGCTGATGGGCTCCAACCACTTCCCGGTCGACATGCCGCGCCTGGTGGACATGTACCTGGCCGGCAAGCTCAAGCTCGACGACATGATTTCGCGCCGTATCAAGCTCGAGCAGGTCAACGAGGCCTTCGAGGAGATGAAGGGCGGCCAGATCGCCCGCTCGGTAATCGTCTTCGACGCCTGACCAGGCCAGCGGCGACTTAGGCCTCGGGAAGGGACGCGCGGCCGTAGATCGTGTTCTTCGGCCGCGCGATCACGCGCCGCAGCATCGGCTCGAAGAATTCCAGCGGCGCGGTGTCGTAGTCGGGATCGAAGGCCGACTGGTCGTACAGGTGGCAGAACTGCGCGCAGTATTCGAAATGCGGGTGGCCGCGGAACTGCTCGCGCATGTCGCGATCGAGGCCGAGATGGTGGAAGAAGTAGTAGCCCTGGAAGATGCCGTGCTTGTCCATCATCCAGTGGTTGGCCTCTGAGACGTAGGGCTTCATGATCACCGCGCCGATCTCGGCGTGGTTGGCCGGCCCCATCAGATCGCCGATGTCGTGGATCAGGGCGCAGACGACATATTCTTCGTCGCGGCCGTCGCGGTGAGCGCGCGTGGCGGTCTGCAGCGAGTGGGTGAGACGATCGACCGCGAAGCCGCCGGTGTCGCTCCCCAACTCGCGCAGCGCCGTCAGCAGCCGGTCGCCATAGGCCGCGTTGAAGTCCCTGCTGCCGGCGTGGATCGCCTGCCAGTCCTCCTGGGTGCCCTCGGTCATGGCGTGAAACTTCGCCTTGAGATGCACTTCGCCGTCGGCCATCTGAACCTCCAAACCCCAGGGGCATCGTGTAGCCGAAGCCCGCTTCGGTCAATGCGCTGGCGGTTACCGCGGCAGGTAGGCGTTGGGCTCCGCGAGGGTGAACCCCGGCGTCTCGGCGACGCACTGGCGCAACAGCAAGGCGTGGCCGGAGCCGAAGAACACCACGATCCGGTCGCCGGGCTTGGCCAGCTGCAGGAGGTTGGCGCAGATCTGGAAGTTGCGCCGGTACCAGGCGGTCAGAAGATCGACGCCTGGCTGGTCCTTGCCGGCCCCGACCAGCAGCGTGGTGCGGTAAAAAGCGTTGTTCGATTCAATCCGGCCCGGATCGTTCAACCAGCGCAAAGTCGCCGCAACCCCCCGGCTCGCCAGCACGTCGCCCTCCTCGGCGAGGGAGCGATCGACGTCGGCGGCCTGAGCATCGAGCAGAGGCGTCAGGCCGTGGGCGTCGGCATAGTCCTTCACCGGCGGGTAGGGAAAGTCGCCGTCGGCGTCGATGCCGAAGACGGCGGCGTGGGCCGTCTTCGCCAGTCGGAAGCCGAGCTGCACAACCTCGTTGCGCGAGGGCGGCAAGGTTCCGTCGATGTACTTCGGCCAGCGCTCGGCGACAGTGTCCGCGTCCCACTCGGCCGCCACCTTGGTTGGCCTGAACTTCGCCAAGGCGTTGGTCGCGGCGGCGATCTCGGCCTGGCGCCGAGGAGACAGCACGTCGTCGACCTTGAGGTTGTGGAGATCGTGGCCGGGGTTGGCCATATGGAAGACGCCGACCACCATGACGGTGACCGGCGCCGGCGGGGCGGCCATGGCGGGTAACGAGAGGCCGGCGACGAGCGCGGCGATGACCTGACCTAGACGCACGGACGTTCCCCCTCGTTCTCTCGGAGGTTAGGTCGGGCGCGCCGTCGCCTCCAGTGAACACGCGGTAAGGATCGGCCGGCTTCCTTTGCCGGTTTCGGCTCGCTACAAGGCCCGCAACGCGGGCGTAGTTCAGAGGTAGAACGTCAGCTTCCCAAGCTGAATGTCGGGGGTTCGATTCCCCCCGCCCGCTCCAAAATCGACAACGTCGTCGTCTCAGGGTTGGCGGCCGGGGCCGGTCGCCCACAGGCATGAACCCTGGGCCCGTGCAGCCGCAGACCACGAGTGGGAGGGTATCGTCGATCCGCGTCACGCCGGCTTCTCGGATGCGCTCCGGGCGCTGCTGCCAAGCCTATCACCCCGCCCCCCAAACGGGTGTCAGACTCGATCGCACCAAGCAAGGGCGCTAGGCTTTGGGCTCCTATGGGAGCGCAGGGCATGGATCGGCGAGCGGTGTTGGTTTGGGGGGTCGTGGCCGCGGCGGCGGCGGGGTCCGCCGTGGCGGAGGGTCAGGAACGAGCTTCGCCAGGCGGCGCTCGCTCAGGCTCGGTCAAGGTCATCGCGCTCTACGACCGTCCCGACGACCCGGAGGCCTTCTTC
>JBEKQJ010000219.1:0-5276 GCA_049519835.1 Caulobacteraceae bacterium
CGAGCTTTTCGAGAAAATCGGTCATGCGGGCCTGGGCGTCCGGCGCCTCGGTGTAGGCCATGGTCGAACCGGAATAGCCGAGCGCCCACCGCGGCGTCAGCGCCGGCCGCCCGGTCAGCCAGGTGAATCGCCGGGTCACAGCTGCGGGGTCCGGCCCGGCGATCATGTAGAGGTCGAGATCGCCGCTCGCCGCGGTCATCGAGCGATAGAGGCCGTGGTAGTTGTCGAGTTCGCAGCCGAGGTCGACGGTCACGTCCGACATCAGATCGTAGAACTCGCCGTGACACGCGCCTTCGGCGTCGGCCACCAGCAGGTAGGGGATCGACTTGTAGAGCGGGTCGGTCGTCTCGGCGTCATAGCCCATGCAATCGAGGTTGGTGAGGCGGAAGCGGCGGCCGGCCCGATTCATCCCGCCCGTCCGTTCGCCCAATCCGTAGAAGCGTTCGTCCGGCCGGCGAGCGAGGTAGTGGTGGACCCGGTCGTCCCACCAGCCGAAGTTGTAGGCCTGGGTCGGGCGATCAGCGGCCATCTTGCGCCAGGCGCCGCCGTCCCGCTGCGACCAGACGCAGCGCAGGCCGTTGAGTTCGATCTCCAGGCGGAGGCGCGTGGTCTCGATCCGCAGGCGTCCATCGGTCTCTTCCAGCTCGAATGGCGGACAGGCGAAGCCTTCGACGCTCAGCCGGTCGCGACCGGGCTCGGCGAGGTCGCTGGCGCCAGGCGCGATCGCCCAGCTCGGCGGGCCGGTCACCTCACCGCCGGGCAGGAGCAGGAGGCGCACGATGTCTGGCTCCAGGAAGAAGAGGTGCGCCACGGCGCCAGTGTCGGCGGCGAGCGTGACGTGGTCGGGGCCGCGATGTGCGACGGAGAAGACGGGCGGGTTGGAAAGCGTCGCGCGGCGCATGGTTCAGCTCGCCGCCAGCGTGAACCGCGCCACCGCGTCCCGCGGTGGAATGGCGCCGGGGTGGCGGATGGTCTCGCCGGCCAGGCGGGCGCCGAAGCGGGCGGCCTCGGGCGGCGGGCGCCCGGCCAGCCTGGCGGCCAGATAGCCGGCGTCGAAGGCGTCACCCGCGCCAGTGGTGTCGACCGCAGCCACCTCTTCGGCCGGAACGTGTCCCACGCCGTCCGCGGACCTGATGAGCGCGCCCTCGCGCCCCAGCTTGACCGCCACTTCCCGGGCGCCAGCGCTCCGCCAGCGGGCCAGGACGGTCTCGGCGGCATCGTCCTCGCCGTGGAGGAGGCGTTCGTCGGCCGCGGTCGGCAGGGCGATATCGACCTGCGAGGCAAAGGCCGCGAAGGCGTTGGCGGCGGCGCGCGCGCTCTCCCAACCGGCCGGCCGGTAGTTGGGATCGAAGGCGACACTCCCGCCGCGGCTTCTGACCTGAGCGGCCAGCTCGGCGATACGCTGCCGCTCGGCCGGCCCAAAGAGCGAGAGCGTTATGCCCGAAAGGAACAGCAGATCTGCGTCGGCGGCGCATGCGATCAAGGCATCGGATTCCGGCAGCTCGAAGAATGCCCGCGCCGCCGAGCCAGATCGCCAGTAGGTGAAGCTCCGCTCACCGTTGGCGTCAGTGCGCACGCCATAGAGCCCGGGCGCCCGGGTGGGATGGCGCGCCAGGAGCGACAGATCGATTCCTTCCGCGCCCCACGCTGCGGCCAGTTCGTCCGACCACGGATCGACGCCCAGAGCGGTCATGAATGCGGGCGCGAGGCCAAGCCGCGCCAAGGCGACGGCGACGTTGAGCACGTCGCCGCCGTAACCGAGGACGCTCGTCGCGCCGACGCGGCCGGCGATCTCGATCATCCCCTCGCCGAAGGCGACGATTCGCACCTAGTGTCCCGATTCCGAAGTTCGCATTGCCATTGGAATCCTCCGACGAACTTCGGAATCGATCAGGACACTAGGCAAGTATAAGTTTCTAGTGTGCTTTTTGGATCTGAAGCTCGTTCCTTGCACGACCCATACACCGACGAACTTCAGATCCAGCACACTAGCTCACCAGTTCCACATGGTTCCGTCGCGCAGGCGGGCGAGCGGCAACTGGCGCGGCTGGTAGGGATATTTCGCCGCTTCGGCCTCGTCGATGTCGACGCCATGTCCGCTCGCCTCGCCAGGGTGCAGCAGGCCGTCTGCAAAGCGATAGGCGTGGGGAAACACCGCGTCGGTCTCCGGCGTGTGGCGCATGTATTCCTGGATGCCGAAATTGGGCGCCCAGAGATCGAAGTTGAGCGCCGCGCCCATCGTCACCGGCGAGAGATCGGTCGCGCCGTGGCAGCCCGTCCGCACCTGCCATACCGAAGCGAAGTCAGCGATGCGCCGCAGGTGGGTCAGTCCGCCCGCGCCCACCACCGTGGCGCGAATGTAGTCGATCAGCTGTTCCTGGATCAGGTCCTTGGCGTCCCACAGGGTGTTGAACACCTCGCCCACCGCCAGCGGCGTCGTGCTGTGCGCCCGGATCAGGCGGAACGCCTCCTGGTTCTCGGCCGGCGTCGGGTCCTCGAGCCAGAAGAGATCGTAAGGCTCCAGCGCCTTGGCGAGGCGGGCGGCCTCCTGCGGCGTCAGCCGGTGGTGCGCGTCGTGCAGCAGCCGCGGCGTTTCGCCGAACCTCACACGGAGCGCCTCGAACAGCCGTGGCGTGTGGTTGAGATACTCGGGCGTCGACCAGATCGTCTCGGTCGGCAGCGCCGCGTCGGCTGGCTCGTAGAACATCCGGTCCTTGGAGACGCCGTAGGGTTTGTCGAGACCAGGCACGCCGCTCTGGGCGCGCACGGCGCGGTAGCCGAGGTCGAGGTAGCGGCCGACCTCGTCGAGGGTTTCGGCGATGTCGGCGCCATTGGCATGGCCGTAAACCAGCACCCCGTCGCGGCTTGGGCCGCCGAGCAGGTCATAGATCGGCGCGCCGAGCGCCTTGCCCTTGATGTCCCACAACGCGACGTCCACGGCGGCGATGGCGCGCATCGTCACCGGCCCGCGCCGCCAGTAGGCGCCGCGGTAGAGCATCTGCCAGATATCCTCGATGCGCCGGGCGTCGCGCCCGATCAGCAGTGGACAGACATGCTCTTCGAGATAGGCCACGACCGCCTTCTCGCGGCCGTTCAGGGTGGCGTCGCCGATCCCATGGACGCCGTCCTCGGTGAGGATCTTCAGGGTGACGAAGTTGCGCCCCGGCGAAGTGACGATCACCCGCGCATCACGGATCTTCATGCGGGGTCCTTCCACCAACGGCCTCGAACGCTAGACGGCCGCTCGGGTCCTGTCCATTTTGGCGGCTCAGATCGGAAAGGCCGGCGATGGCGGCGCCTCTTCAGCTTCACGCGGACCGGCTGTTCCCCGCTGATCCCAGCACGCGGGCGATCGCGCGGCGGCTTCATGCCACCGTGGCGGCCCTGCCGCTCGTCAGCCCGCACGGCCACACCGACCCGGCGTGGTTCGCGTCCGACGCGCCCTTCGCCGACCCAGCCTCGCTGCTGATCACGCCAGATCACTACCTCTTCCGCATGCTCCACTCGCAGGGCGTCCCGCTCGAGGCGCTCGGCATAGCGCGGCGCGATGGGCGACCATCCGAGGGCGACGCGCGGACCATCTGGCGACGCTTCGCGGGCGCCTATCACCTGTTCCGCGGCACGCCCTCGCGGCTGTGGCTCGACTGGGTGTTCGTCGAACTTTTCGGTCTCGAGGTTCGCCTGTCCGCCGAGACCGCCGATCTCTATTTCGATCGAATTTCCGAGCACCTGGCGACCGCGGCCTTCCGCCCGCGCGCCCTCTTCGAGCGGCTGAACATCGAGGTGCTGGCGACGACCGAAAGCCCACTCGATCCCTTGGACCACCACCGCACCATCCGCAGCAGCGGCTGGCCGGGGCGGGTGATCACAGCTTACCGTCCGGATCCCGTCGTCGATCCGGCGTTCGAAGGTTTTCAGGCAAACCTCGACCGTCTTAGCGAGATGACCGGCGAGGATGCGCGCAGCTGGGCAGGATATCTGGCCGCCCATCGCCAGCGCCGTGCGGCCTTCAAGGCCATGGGCGCCACCTCGACCGACCACGGCCACCCCTCGGCGCGCACCGCCGATCTCTCCGAAGCCGAGGCGGCGGCGCTCTTCGCGCTCATCGCAGCGGGTCGCGACTCGCCGCAGGAGGCCGAGCTTTTCCGCGCCCAGATGCTGACCGAGATGGCCCGCATGAGCCTCGACGACGGCCTGGTCATGCAGCTGCACCCCGGCAGCTTCCGCAACCACGACGCCCACACCTTCGCGGCGTTCGGCCGCGACAGGGGCGCCGATATTCCCACCCCCACCGACTACGTCCACGCCTTGAAGCCGCTGCTCGACCGCTTCGGTCAGGCGGAAGGCTTCACCCTGATCGTCTTCACCCTCGACGAGAGCGCCTATGCGCGCGAGCTGGCCCCTCTGGCGGGCCACTATCCGTGCCTGAAGCTGGGCCCGGCCTGGTGGTTCCACGACAGTCCCGAGGGGATGCGGCGTTTCCGCGAACAGACCACCGAGACGGCCGGGTTCTACAATCTCGTCGGCTTCAACGACGACACGCGGGCCTTCCTCTCCATCCCGGCCCGGCACGACGTCGCCCGCCGCGTGGATTGCGGCTTCCTGGCCCGGCTCGTGGCCGAGCATCGCCTTGACGAAGACGAAGCGGCCGAAGTCGCCCACGAGCTCGCCTACGCGCTGGCGAAGCGAACCTACCGGTTGTGACCGCTCGCCTGTCGGACGCCGCCTGGAGCCTTTCAACCTACGATCGCGCCGCTATGCGCGGCGGCGTTGTGCACCTCGGGTTGGGCGCTTTCCATCGAGCCCATCAGGCGCCGGTCTTCGACAGTCTGATCGCAGATGGCGACGCCCGCTGGGGCGTGATCGCCGTCGCGACCCGTTCGGCCGCGTTGGCTGAGACCTTGGCGGTCCAGGATGGTCTCTACAGCCTGTCGGTGAGAGACCGCGACACGGCTACGATCACGGTGGTCGGCGTGTTGAAGGCCGTGCTCGTCGCTGCCCGTGAACCCGAGGCGGTTGTTTCGGCCCTCGCTCATCCGGACGCCCACCTGGCCACCCTGACGGTCACCGAGAAGGGCTATCTCGATCATGGGCCGGCCAGTCCCGCCGGTCTGATCGCGCGGGGACTGGAGCGGCGACGGTTCGGCGGCCTCGCGCCGCTCACCGTGATGTCTTGCGACAATCGGGCCGGCAACGGCGAGGCCGCGCGCGCCGCCGTGCTCGCCGCGGCGGCCCGAGCTGGGATCGCTGACGCGGGCCTCGCCTGGATCGCCGAG
>JBEKQJ010000220.1:0-5232 GCA_049519835.1 Caulobacteraceae bacterium
GCCGCGAGTGCGATCGCGCCGCTCGCGTTGGCGGCAAGATTCAGTTGGCTCTGGGTGAATGCAAACCCCAGGGCGAGGATGCCGCCCTCGAGCCGAATGGTCCCACCCGGCAGGTTCGACGCGGCCTGGAACTGAAGCGTTCCGTAGTCAATCAGAGTGTTCCCGGTGTAGGTATTGGTTCCCTCCAGGATGGTGTAGCCGCCATCCACGCGGACATTGTTCGGCGTCGACCCGTCCGTCAGGTTGGACGTGACGATCAGGGTCCCGTTCATCTCGGATCCGTTGGCGCCGCCGAAGAAATAGGTGCCGCCGGCGCTCGATCCCTGTCCCGCCGGCGTGATGACGCCGCTGTAGGTCCAGGTTCCGTTGATTGCGCTCAAACCCAGATTCGGCAGGCCGGTGAAATCGAGATTGTTGGCGCTGTTGGCGGCCAGGGCGGCCGACGCGAATTGGTTGGAGAAGTCGCCGAGAAACGCCTGATTGATGGCGAAACCGGCCCCGCCGATGATGTCCTGGCCGATCTTGCCGCTTCCGACCGCCGAGAGGCTGGTGAACTCGACCTGATCGACACTGGCCGTCAAGATAGTGATCCCGCCGGAAAACGTGTTCGTACCCGAGAGAATTAGCGTCGGGACGGTGTAGAATTCGCTGGATTTGCCAGCCGTCAGCAGCAGCGCGCCGGTCCCTTGGAGGTTGGTGGAAATCGTCGCGTTGACGGCGTTGGGGCTGAGTTCCTGAATGATCTGAAGATTGCCATTCATGATCAGCGTGCCGCCCGAGAGCGTGCCCGCGAACCCGTTCGGCTGTCCGTTGCCGAGATTGAGGGCTTCGCCGGTATTCAAGGTCGGCAAAGTCGTCGTGCTGAGATCGATCGTGACCCCGGGGGCGACGGTCAGGTAGGGCTGCGCACCGGTATTGGCGTCGTTGATGGCCGTGACCACGTTGGCGGGCGTCGTCGCAACGATGGTCTGGGCCTCTGCCGGCAGCGCCGCCGCAAGCGCGCTCATGAGCGCTATGCCCGAGACCCCGGCCAGCATCCCGCGCATAGGTAGTCCCCCGACTGAAAGCTGATACGGCGATCAGAAGCTGCGCGGGGCGCCGACCGCAAACCATCCCCAAAACACGTGATTGCTGACTTAGCGTTTGCCGGAGGGCCTGCTCAGCGCGCGGTGGTGTTCGGCCGCTGAACCGCTCCCGAAGCCTGGATTCAGCGGAAAGCCCATCCGCCATGTTCTTCGCACGGGCCTTTGCTACGGCGCGCGCGAGCGATTATGAGCTGTCGGGCGCGGATGTGGCGGAACTGGCAGACGCACTGGATTTAGGTTCCAGCGCCGTGAGGCGTGGAGGTTCGAGTCCTCTCATCCGCACCAACGCCGCGGGGCTTGAGGGCGCCACGGTCTGGTGACATAAGGCCGGTTCGTTTCGCGCCGCCCTCGCCGGCGGCGTAATTGTTTGGCGCGGGACCTCAAGACGGCCAGCGCGATCTCAGGACCCTCCCATGCAAGTCACCGAAACCCTCAATCAGAGCCTCAGCCGCAGCTATTCCGTGCGCGTGCCGGCGTCCGAGCTGGGCGCCAAGCTCGAGGCGAGGATCGCCGAGATCAGCCCGAACCTGCGCCTCAAGGGCTTCCGACCCGGCAAGGTGCCCCCGGGCCACGTGCGCAAGATCTATGGCAAGGCGCTGATGAGCGAGGTGGTCGAGCAGACCCTGAACGAAACCTCGCAGAAGGTGCTCGACGACAACCAGCTGCGCGTCGCCACTCAGCCCGAACTGAAACCCTCGTCGGACATGGACGAGGTTCTGGCTGGCCGGCAGGACCTCACCTATGCCCTCGACGTCGAGGTGATGCCCGAGTTCGAACCGACCGACATCAGCCAGCTCAGCCTGACGCGGCTCAGCTACCAACCCACCGACGCTGAGGTCGATGAGGCCCTGGCCGAGGTCGCCAAGCAGAACCGCACCTACGCGCCGCGCACCGGCAAGAGCGTCAAAGCCAAGGACGGCGACCAGGTGCTGATCGACTTCGTCGGCAAGATCGACGGCGAAGCCTTCGAGGGCGGTTCGGCCGAGGACGCCGAACTGGTTCTGGGCGAAGGACGGTTTATCCCGGGTTTCGAGGAGCAGCTCGCCGGCGCCGCGCCGGGCTCTGACCTCACCGTGAAGGTCACCTTCCCCGAGGCCTATCAGGTGGAGCGTCTGGCCGGGAAACCGGCCGAGTTCGAGGTCAAGGTCAAGGAAGTGCGGGCGCCCAAGGAAGCGGCGGCCGACGACGCGCTGGCCGCCAGCCTCGGCCTCTCCGACCTCGCCGCCCTTCGCGAAGCCATCCGCGCCAATCTCGAAAATGAATACCGCGGCGCCTCGCGCTTCAAGCTGAAGCGGGCCCTGCTGGACGCCCTCGACGCCCGCCACGACATCCCACTGCCGGCCCGCATGGTCGACGCCGAGTTCGACGCCATCTGGACCCAGGTCCAGGCCGATGAGGCCAAGGAAGGCCGGGCGCCCGAGGATGAGGGCAAGTCCGAAGAGACGCTGAAGTCGGAATACCGCCGCATCGCCGAACGCCGCGTGCGCCTGGGCCTGGTGCTGGCCGAGATCGGTCGGCGCGAGGGTGTGGTGATCAGCGACCAGGAGCTGACCGAGGCGATGCGCAACGAGGCTCGCCGCTATGGCGACATGGCCCAGCGAATGTTCGACTACCTGCGCGAAAATCAGCAGGCTCAGGCCCAGCTGCGCGCGCCGCTCTACGAGGAAAAGGTCGTCGACCTCGTTCTCTCGAAGGCCCAGGTGGCCGACAAGGCGGTCTCCAAAGACGTGCTCCTGGCCGAGGATGAGCTGCCGGAAGGCATCGCCGAGCCGGCGCCGAAGAAGGCCACCAAGAAGCCGGCCAAGGCCGCGAAAGAAGACGTGGCGGTGGAGGTGGCGAAAGAAGCGCCTGCCGAAGCGGCGCCGAAGAAGGCCGCCAATAAGCCGGCCAAGGCCGCGAAAGAAGACGTGACGGTAGAGGTGGCGAAAGAAGCGCCTGTCGAAGCGGCGCCAAAGAAGGCTGCGAAGAAACCAGCCAAGGCCGCAAAGGAAGAGGTGGTGGAAGAAGCCCCGGCCGAGGCGTCCACGCCGAAGCGTGCAGCAAAGCCCAAGGCGGCCTCGAAGGAATAGGGCGTCCGCTCTCCCGATCCAGGGGGAGGAGGACTTTGTGAGCCGACCTTGCAAGGCTCCGACGGCAGGGCGATATCAGACCACCAACCTACAAGGGCCTCCTCATGATCATCGACGCGCCGCTGCATTCCCTCAACCTCGTGCCCATGGTGGTCGAGCAGTCGAGCCGGGGGGAGCGGGCGTTCGACATCTTCTCTCGCCTGCTGCGCGAGCGGGTGGTGTTCCTGAACGGACCGGTGGACGATTCGATGTCGGCGCTGATCTGCGCCCAGCTGCTCTACCTGGAATCCGAGTTCCCCAAAAAGCAGATCGACATGTACATCAACTCGCCGGGCGGGGTGGTGACCTCGGGCCTGGCGATCTACGACACCATGCAATACATCCGCTGCCCTGTGGCCACGACCTGCATGGGAATGGCCGCCTCGATGGGCTCGTTCCTGCTGATGGCCGGCGAACCGGGCTTGCGGGTTGCGCTGCCGAATTCGCGGATCATGGTCCACCAACCGTCGGGCGGCTTCCAGGGCAAGGCCTCGGATATCGAGCGCCATGCCGAAGATATTGTGAAGACGAAGCGGCGGCTCAACGAACTCTACGCCCAGCACACCGGCCGCACTTATGAGGAGGTCGAGCGCACCCTCGACCGCGACCATTTCATGGACGCCGAGGAAGCCAAGGCCTGGGGCCTCATCGACCACATTTACGCCAAGCGCGCCGACGTGGAGGCCGAGGCGGCCGCGGCGAGCACCTAGGCCGTCAGCACCTTTTCCACGTGAGCGATGAATGCGTCCGCGCCGGCTGGCTCATCGACCTTGATGCGATCGAACCCCTGGCCGTCGGCGGCGCGGACGTCAGCAAAGAGGCCGGCCGGATCGGCGTGGAAGTGCAGGAACGCCTGACTCTTGCGGTAGAAGACGCCGCGCGAGCGCTCGGTCAGCGACGGAAACGCGCGCAGGCGCGCCAACAGCGGCTGCAGGCGGTCGAGATCCTCAGGCTGGGCGTGCCTCACGGCCGTTCTCCGAACACCTTCATGCCTGGCTGGTCGGAGATCGCCAGCATGGCGGTGTCGCCATCGCTGTCACCATAGGCGGCTTCCAGGCGCACGCCTTGGCCGTAGGCAGCCTCGAGACGGACAACCTTTTCCGGTCCGCGGCAATTGGGTCCGTTGAGGGCGCCGGTGATGAAACCCTCCGGCGAGACCGAGAGGCGCGTGCCGATAACCGCCTCTGCCCCGAGACCGCGGCCGAACGGCGCGACCAGAATCTCTGGCGAGGCGGTGACGATGACTAGGCGCGCGTCCGCCTCGCGCCAGCGCCGCCAGGCGCGCAGGGCGTCAGGACGCAGCAGTCGAGGGGCCGCTTGGGCGGCGAACCGCTCGGCTGCGGCGGCGAGATCGGATTGGCGGGCGCCGGCCAGGAACTCGCGCAGCATGGCCGCCTTGAGCGCGCCGCGGTCCTTGTCGCGCGTCCAGGCCGCGGCCGCCGGAAGGAGGCGGGCCAGTCCCTGAGCATACCGCCGCCGCCCGCAATGCCATGCGAGAAAGGCTCGAAAACTGTCGCGCCAGGTGAGCGTTCCGTCGAAATCGAAGGCCACGAGCGGCCGGAACGGCCGCGCAGCGTCCTCGCCGGCCGCGACCAATCGTCTCCCCCGGACGGCGGCGTCTGGTCGCTCCGAAGGCAAATTTCGGCCCCCGTTACCGGATGGTAACCACGTGGGGGTTGTGATCCGCGTTCGGATCGGGGAATGTCAAGTGTGGCGCACCCCTTGCGGCGGACTGTGACGCATCCGCATATGGGAACCCCTGCGGGGCTCACGCCCCCGAAGAGTGAGACGTAACCATGACCAAGGCCGCCAGCGGAGATAGCAAGAGCACTCTCTACTGCTCTTTCTGCGGCAAGAGTCAGCACGAAGTTCGCAAGCTGATCGCGGGTCCGACCGTGTTCATCTGCGACGAGTGCGTCGAACTCTGCATGGACATCATCCGCGAGGAAACCAAGATCACCTTCGTGAAATCGAAGGACGGGGTGCCGACGCCCCGCGAGATCCGCGAAGTCCTCAACGACTACGTGATCGGCCAAGAG
>JBEKQJ010000221.1:0-5229 GCA_049519835.1 Caulobacteraceae bacterium
CTCCTGCTCCAACTGCGGCGACTTCCAGGCTCGCCGGATGGACGCCCGCTGCAAGCGCGCCGGCGAGAAGGGGTCGCGCCATGTCCATACCCTGAACGGTTCTGGTCTGGCCGGCGGGCGCACGCTCGTGGCCATAATGGAGAACTATCAGGACGAGGGCCGGCGCATCGCCATTCCCCAGGCCCTGCATCCCTACATGCGCGGTGTGACCCACATCGGCGGCGGCGGCCGATGAGGATACTTCTCACCAACGACGATGGCGTCCACGCCGAGGGCCTGGCGGTGCTGGAGACCATCGCACGGCAGCTCAGCAGTGATGTCTGGGTGTGTGCTCCCGAGTTCGAACAGTCGGGCGCTTCTCGGGCGCTCACGCTCTCCGCACCGCTGCGGGTGCGTGAGATCGATCCCAGGCGGTTCGCGGTCCAGGGCACCCCCACCGACTGTGTCATGCTGGCCATTCAGGAATTGATGGCCGACGCCCGGCCCGACCTCGTGCTCTCCGGCGTCAACCGCGGCCTCAATGCTGGCGAAGACGTGACCATGTCCGGCACCGTGGCCGGGGCCATCGAGGCCATGAGCCTAGGCGTCCCGGCCATGGCCCTGTCGCAGCGGATGAGTTTCTCCGACACCTTCGCCCCGTTCGAGGCGGCCGAGGCCCACGGCGCCGGTTTGGTCGCCCGGCTGGTCGAATTGGGCTGGCCAAACGGTGTGATTCTGAACATCAACTTCCCCGCGATTCCGGCGGGGGAGGTGAGAGAGGTCGAGGTGACGCGACAGGGCTTTCGCGATGTCCTCAACCGCTACGCCGAGAAGCGGACGGATCTTCGCGGCCGCGCCTACTACTGGATGGGTTTTCGCGCCGAGCCGCAGGCGCCGGCCGACGGCACCGACCTGCGCGCCGCCGAAGAGGATCGTATTTCGGTGACGCCCCTGCACATCGACCTGACCCACGCGCCCACCGTGCGCCATCTCGCGGGTCTGGTCGGCGGGCCGCCGCCGAAGCTGAAGGCCACCGCATGAGCCGCAAGCCCAAAGAGCCGGCCGAGCAGGACACGAAGGTCGCGCGCCTGGTGCTGGCCCTGCGCACCCAGGGGGTCACCGATCCGGCGGTGCTGGCGGCCATGGAGCGCACCCCGCGCGATCTCTTCACCCCGGAGCTGTTCAAGGAGCGCTCCTGGGAGGACTCCGCGCTGCCGATCGCCTGCGGCCAGACCATCAGCCAGCCGTTTATCGTCGGCCTGATGACCCAGGCCCTGACTCTCGAGCCGCGGGCTCGCGTGCTCGAGATCGGCACCGGTTCGGGCTATCAGACGGCCGTGCTCGCGCGCCTGTCGCGACTCGTCTACACCATCGAGCGCTATCGCACGCTTCTCCGCGAGGCGGAGGCGAGGTTCCAGGTCCTGCAGCTCACCAATGTCATCACCAAGTTCGGCGACGGCGGGCTCGGCTGGCCCGAGCAGGCGCCGTTTGATCGCATTCTGGTCACCGCGGCGGCGCATGAGGAGCCCACGTCGCTTCTCGAGCAGCTCAAGCCGTCCGGCGTGCTGGTTGCGCCGGTCGGCAAGGGGCCCGTCCAGAAGCTGTGCCGCTACGCGGGCGACGGCCAGGGCGGCTTCGCCATGGACATCCTTTGCGAAGTGCGCTTCGTGCCGCTGCTCGAAGGCGTGGCGCGCGAACTCTGAAACTCCGGGGCTGGGGGCCTGACGGAAACGTGAACGTTCAATGACTCGATTGCTTAACCCCTCGCGCGGCCCTCTCGGCCCCTTCATGGGATCGCCGATGAAACGATTTCTGCTTGCCGGCCTCGCTTCGACCGCGCTCGCCGGCTGCATGTCGCCGGAATATCCCGCGACGCTGAACTACACGCCGCCGCCGCCCATCACGGCCCAATATCCGATCACCAAGGCGTCGCTGCAGACCACCGAAGCGCCGACCCCGGCGCCGGCGGTCCAGACCGCGCCGGCGGTCCAGACGCCGCCGCCAGCGACCACCGCGCCGACCCCGGCGCCGGTGGAAAGTTCGCCCTTGCCGCCGGTGGTCAATGCGCCGGCGGCCCCCCAGCCCAACTACAGTCCGCCGCCGACTGCGACACCGCCACCCGCGCCCGCCTATGCGCCTCCGGCGTCGACGCGCACTTTTACTTCGCCGGCGCCCAGCTACACGCCGCCTGAGCGGCGCACCGAGACGCGCGTGGTGGCGGGCGGAAAGGTCGTCACGGCGCGGGGCATGTATCGCAGCTATCAGGTCCAGGGCGGCGATCATCTCGACGCCATCGCCCGCGATCTCAACACCTCGCGCGACGAACTTATCGAGGCCAACCACCTCCGCAGCCCCTATCGCCTGCGCCCGGGCGAGCACATCAAGGTCCCGGTGGCCAAGGCCTACGTGGTGGAAAGCGGCGACACTCTGGCGGTAATCTCGCATCGCTTCGGCGTCAGCCTCAGCGAACTGGCCGGTCTCAACGACCTGCCCGAGCGGGGTCGGTTGTCACCGGGTATGTACATCGCCCTGCCGGACAATTTCGACGATCATGGCGCCTCCCGCGAGACCGTGACCGAGGAGGCGGCCGTAGCGCCGAGGCCCCACGCGACCTATCGCATGGAAGCGCCACAGCCCACCTACACGCCCGGCGCACCCTATACGCCCAGTCCCGAGGCCCTGGCGGCCGCCGCCGCGCGCCGCGAGCAGATGCTGCACCCGGCCTCGCCGACTTCCGAAGCCTCCAGGTCGTACGAGGCGCCGAGGTCAGAGGCGCCGCTCAACACCGGCGCGATCGCCGCCCAGGCGCAGGGCAAGTTCATCTGGCCGGTCAAGGGCGATATACTTTCCGCGTTCGGCGCGGCCGGTATGGGTCGGCGCAATGACGGCGTCGACATCTCCGCGCCATCTGGCAGTGAGGTGCGGGCCGCGGCGGTTGGCGAGGTGGTCTATGCCGGCGATCAGGTGCCGGGCTTTGGCAACCTGGTGTTGATCAAGCACGCCGGCGGCTGGGTCAGCGCCTACGCCCACCTTGGCAGCGTCAATGTGCACATGCGCGACACCGTCTATCAGGGCCAGGACATCGGCACCGTCGGTCAGTCCGGCGGCGTCACCCAGCCTCAGCTGCACTTCGAGTTGCGCTACGCCGCCAGCGCCGCCGAAAAAGCCAGGCCCCTCGATCCGCAGACGATTCTGCCGCGGTAGGTCTAGACCGGCACGGGTTTACCGAGTTCGCCGGCCAGGTCGCGCGTGAACTGCCAGGCCGTGCGACCCGATCGGCCGCCGCGCAGTTGAGCCCAGCGCAGGGCCCGTCCCTCGATGTCGGAGGTCTCGAGGCCGAACCGATTGGCGTATCCGTGGATCGCGGCGAGGTAGGTGCCCTGGTCCATGGGCGGGAAGCCGATCCACAGACCGAACCGGTCGGACACGCTCACCTCTTCCTCGGCGTCCTCGGCCGCGGCGATCGCGCCGCGATCTTCGCCATGCTCACGCGGCATCAGGTGGCGGCGATTGGAAGTGGCGACAAACAGCACGTTCTCCGGCGGCCCGGCGACGCCCCCTTCCAGCGCCGACTTGAGCGCCTTGGCCGCCGCTGCGCCTTCTTCGAAGGAGAGGTCGTCGCACAGCACAACGAAGCGCTCGCTGCGCCCCCGCAGGGACTCGAAAAGGGCCGGCAGGGCGGTGACCTCGTCACGATCGACCTCGATCAGTTTGAGCGCGGGCGCGGCGGCCGCCGCGGCCATGAACGCGGCTTTGACGAGAGAACTCTTCCCCGCTCCGCGCACGCCCCAGAACAGGATGTGATTGACCGGCAGGACGTTGGCGAAACGGTGGAAATTTTCCACCGCCAGGGCCTTCTGCCGGTCGACTCCGACCAGCAGGTCGAGGTCGAGGGCGTAATCCGGCGCGGCGACGAAGGCGTCTTTGGCCGGGTCGTGGCGAAACATCCGGGCGCCGGAGAAGTCCGGCGGCTCGGGGAGCGGCGGCGCAAGGCGTTCGAGGGCTACGGCCACACGTTCCACGGCGGCGAGCAGGCGGTCGTCCATGCCGCTCCCTTAGACGGCCCGCTCCGATTGCAAAAGACGGGCTGAATGCCTAGTTTCCGGCCGCCTCGCCCACGGGGGTGGTTTTGGGGCGCGCCGCTGGCCGCGACCTTACCCTTGAGTTTCGGAACCATTGATGATCGCCCAAATCTCGCTCTTTCTGGCCGTCGCGACCGCGGCGCCCGACGCCTTGACCGGTTTTCTCGTCGGCCCCGGGCAGATGCTGATCTTCGTGCCCATCTTGGTGCTGTTCTATTTCATGATTTTCAGGCCACAGCAGCAGCAGCGGAAGCTGCACCAGGCCAAGATCGCTGCCGTCAAGCGCGGTGACACCGCGGTGCTGTCCAGTGGCGTGAAGGGCAAGGTGGTCCGCGTCGAAGAGTCCGAGGTGGGCCTCGAGATCGCCCAGAACGTCACCGTCAAGGTGGTCAAGTCGATGATCGCCGACGTGGTCGCCCGCGGCGAGCCGGCGGCCGCCAACGATTCCAAGTCCTGAGCACGCCCCGACGTGCTCGCGCTCTCCCGCTGGAAGATACTTCTCGTCCTGGCTTCGGCTCTCTTCGGGCTGATCTTCACCCTGCCGAATCTGCTGCCGGACAACGTCCTCGAGACGGTCCCGGCCTGGCTGCCGCATGACCGCCTGAGCCTCGGCCTCGACCTGCGCGGCGGCTCCTACCTCCTGATGGAGGTGGACACCAACGCCCTCAACCAGGAGCGGCTGACCAACCTTACCGAGGACGTGCGCACCAAGCTGCGCGTGGCCCAGATCAATTTCGACAACCTCGGCCTTCAGGGCGACGTGGTCAGCCTCCACGTGCCGGATGCCGCTCAGTACCAGCAGGCGTTCAAGCTGCTCTCCAACCAGATCGGCGGCCAGCTCGCCACCGGCGGCCGCGACGTCAGCATCGCCCAGAAGCCAGGCCAGATCATCGAGGTCTCGTACGTGCCCCAGGCGGCCAAGGAGGCGGCGGAAGACGCCGTCACCCGGTCGATCGAGATCATCCGCAAGCGTATCGATGCGCTCGGCGCCACCAACCCCTCGATCACCCGCCAGGGCGCTAACCGCATCGTCATCGAGGCGCCGGGAGAAAGCGACCCGGAAAGGCTAAAGGCGGTGATCGGCAAGACCGCCAAACTCACGTTTCAGCTGGTCGACACGATGGTCACCGGCGACGACATCAAGAACGGACGCATCCCGCCGGACGAC
>JBEKQJ010000222.1:0-5228 GCA_049519835.1 Caulobacteraceae bacterium
TCGTAGCCGAGGCGGCGCGGCGCTATTCGCTGGCCGGCAGGGATGGCTCGGTGGCCGTCACCGGATTTCTCTCCCGCGGCCGCATGGGGCTGTTCAGCGACGCCGTGGCGCTCGGCGAGGCCGAGGATGAGACGCCCGACACCGCCAAGGTGCGTCACTACCGCTCGCGGCCGGGCGTCAGCCTCGATGTGCAGCAGGACCTCGGCGGGGGATTCGGGGCCTTCGCCCGCGCCGGCTGGGCCGATGGCCATGTCGAACCGTATGAATTCACCGATGTCGACGAGTCGGTCTCGGGTGGCCTGTCGGTCAACGGCAAGCGCTGGGGCCGCAACAACGACACCGTCGGCCTGGCCGGCGTCGTCAACGCCATCTCCAAGGACCATCAGGCTTACCTGGCCGCCGGCGGCCTGGGGATTCTGGTCGGCGACGGCCAACTGCCGCGCTACACCACGGAGAATATCCTCGAGACCTACTACGACATCGGCCTGAAGAGCTTCCTGCACCTCACGATCGACTCTCAGTTCGGCGACCACCCGGCCTACACCCCCGAACGCGGGCCGGTCTCGGTCTTCGCCGTGCGGTTGCACGCGCAGTTCTGAGGTCCGCCTCCCGCCGTTACTTCCCCAGCACCAGCCAGGCGAAGGCCCCTGCCCCGGCCAGGCCGCAATAGAGTGCGAAGGGGTCGAAGCCCTTGACCTCGTGAGTCTTGAACCAGCGCATCAGGGCCCAAACGCTGACGAGCGCGGTGACGCCCGCCACCGCGCCGGCCACCAGGGAAAGGACGCCGAAGCCGGTGTGGTGCTTGATAAGCTTGGGCGCCTCCAGCGCCACGGCGCCAAGGATGATCGGCGTCGCGGTGAGGAACGAGAACCTGGCCGAATCTTCGTGGCTAAGGCCGAGGAGATAGCCGCCGGACATCGTTGCCCCCGACCGCGACATGCCTGGAATGAGGGCCAGACACTGCCAGAAGCCGATGATCAGCGCCTGGATGAAACTGAGCTCGCTGAGTGGCCTGCCACCGGCCCGCTTCAGGCGCTCGGCGAAGAACAGCATGACGCCGTTGACCACCAGAAAGGCGGCGGCCAGGGTTGGGGCGGCAAATCCGGCCTTGAGCTTCTTCTCGAACAGGAACCCGATCACCACCGCCGGAATCGTGGCGACCACCACCCGCCAGAAGAGTCGGCGATCAGCGGCGCCGGCCGGATCGCGGAAGCGGACCACCGAGCCGGCGAACGCATACCAGTCGCGCCAGAAGTAGCCCAGGAGAGCGATGGCGGTGCCAAGGTGCATGACCGCCAGAAAGGGCAGGAAGCCTTCAGCGTTCTCATCGACATTCCAGCCGAGGATGGCCGGCAGGATGACCGCGTGCCCGAGGCTGGAGATCGGGAAGAGCTCGGTGATCCCCTGGACGATAGCCAGGACGATGGCCTGCAGGCCGGTCATGTCGAATCCCTCCGCTCGATTCGCCCTGAGTTAGCGGCATTCGCAGTCGGCGTCAGGCGGCTCAGATCTGCACCTGCCGGCCGATCTCCACCACGTTGTCCGGTGGCAGGCTGAAGCGGTCGACGACTTTCAGCGCATTGCGGAACAGGAATCCGAACACCGGCAGACGCCACCTGGGCATACGCGAGACGCCGTGGTGGTGAACGACCTGGTCGCGGGCGGCGAAGAACACCGCGTGATTGAGGTCGACATCAGGCGGCAGATCCTTCGCGTCAGCCAGAACGCGCTCCAGATTGGGGATCTCCACAAAGCCGAAGCTGATTTCGGCATGCAGGATGCCGTCGCCTACCGGCTCGAACTTGCAGCGCTCAGCCGCCGCAACGCGAGGCGTGGTCAGGAACTTGATCGTCAGGGTGATCACGTTCTGCTGCAGGGCGCCCATGTGGCGGATGTGATCGACGAGCAGGCTCGGGATGGCGTCTCGGGCCCGGGTGAGGAATATGGCTACGCCGGGCACTCGGGGCGTCTTGCCCTCCCGCAGGCGCTCGAGGAAGGGTCCGGCCGGGCGGCTGGAAGCGGCCAAGCTCTCGTGCATGGCGTCGACGCCTTCGCGCCAGGTGGACATGATGAAGAACAGGCCGAATCCGACCGCCAGTGGCAGCCAGCCACCGTCGGCGATCTTGAACAGGTTGGCGGCGAAGAAACTGACATCGACGACAAGGAACACCCCGCAGACGAGGGCCGAGCGCAACAGTGGCCAGCGCCAGACATCGCGCATGGCGTTGAACAGCAGGCAGGTGGTTAGCATCATGGTCGTCGACACCGCCGTGCCGTAGGCCCCGGCCAAATGGTCGGAACTGCGGAACGCCACGGTGACGCCGATGGTGCCGACCATCATCAGCCAGTTGACCGCCGGCACATAGATCTGGCCGTAGACCTCGTCGGAGGTCTGGCGGATGCTCACCCCCGGCAGCCAGCCGAGCTGCATGGCCTGGCGGGTCATTGAGAAAGCGCCCGTGATGATCGCCTGGCTGGCGATGATGGTCGCCAGCGTCGCCAGGGCCACCAGGGGATAGACCGCCCAGGCCGGGGCGAGCTGGAAGAACGGATTGCCGGTGATGTGGCCCTTGGCGATCAGCAGACCGGTCTGGCCAGCGTAGCTCAGCAGCAGGGCCGGCAGCACCAAGCCGTACCACGAGAGCCGGATCGGCTCGCGGCCGATGTGCCCCATGTCGGCGTACATCGCCTCGCCACCGGTGATGGCCAGGAACGCCCCGCCGAGGATGAACGGGGCCGCGGCGCCTGAGTGGGCCAGGAAGGTTATGGCGTAGGTTGGGCTGAGCGCCAGCAGCACAACGGGGTGGCCGATGATCCCGCTGAGGCCGAGGACGGCGATGACGATGAACCACAGCAGCATCACGGGTCCGAAGGCCTTGCCGATGCTGGCCGTGCCGAACCTCTGCACCACGAAGAGGCCGAAGAGGATCAGGCAGGCCAGGGGCATGATGTAGGGCTTTAGCGACGAGGTGACGACGTTGACGCCTTCCAGCGCGCTCAACACGGAGATCGAGGGTGTGATCACCCCGTCGCCGTAGATCAGCGCCGCGCCGAGCAGACCGGCGGCGGTGAGCCAACGCCCCTTGCCCCGCAGGCTGTTGGACCCGATGAGCGACATCAGGGCCAGGATGCCGCCCTCGCCGTGGTTGTCGGCCCGCATCACGAACTGGCCGTACTTGATCGAAACGGTGATGATCAGCGTCCAGACGATCAGCGAGAGGACGCCAAGCGCGCTCACCGTCGTGAAGTGACCGCCCATCGCCTCTACCACCGTCTGAAGGGTGTAGAGCGGACTGGTGCCGAGGTCGCCATAGACGATGCCCAGCGCGGTGAGTCCCGCCCCCGCCAGACCGGCGCGGCCACCGTTGGCCGGCGTCTCAGCCACGGGCCCGCTCAAGCCGGGTTGTCGAGGCTGAAGCGGTCGTCGTCGTCATGATAGGCGAACACCTCCGCGTAGCGGCCCCAAGAGACGACGGCGCTCATGGTGTCGTCGGCCCTCGGCTCGGACATGAAATCCTCCAGCTCATCGCGGAAGCGGCTGGCCGGCGCCTGGTGCGAGGCGCGGTCGTCGAGCACCCGGCGGATGTGAGCGGCCAGGGGCACATAGGCGAGGAGCTGGCGGGCAAAGATCTGCTTGCGTTCGTCGACGTCGGCGTCGGCGTAGCGCCGGGCCACCGCGGTGAGGCGGATGGTGCGGCCGTCGATCTCGGCGAATCGCATGAGCTGCAGGGTTTCGGCGATCGGCAGCAGTTCGTCGGCCTCCAACTGGGCCTCGCGCGCCAGGTCGGCGAGATCTGCCGAGCCGTTGTTGGGCGCGGCCGCCAGATTCTCGATCATGCCGGCCAGTTCGTTGGTGGAGATGTGCGGCAGGGCCATGCCGAGCCCCGTGCCCGGCAGGCCGCCGCCGGTGGGCGCCGCCTGCCCCTTCGGCCGGGCGGTCATCCGAGCGTAGATGTCGTCGACCAGGGCGCGGAAGGCCGGGTCGAGGCGCTTGCGCGGCTGCGGCAGATCAACCTTGATCTCGGCGATCACGCGGCCAGGATTGGACGAGAACACCAGGATGCGGTCGCACATCAGCACCGCTTCCTCGATGTTGTGGGTGACGAGCAGAATGGCGCGGATCGGCATCCGGCCTTCGGCCCAGAGATCCAGCAGGTCGGTGCGCAGGGTTTCGGCTGTGAGCACGTCGAGGGCCGAGAACGGCTCGTCCATCAACAGGATCGAGGGCTGGACGACGAGCGCGCGCGCCAGCCCCACGCGCTGACGCATACCGCCGCTCAGCTCCTTCGGGTAGGCGTTCTCGAAGCCGTCGAGGCCGATGAGGTCGATGGCCGCCAGCGAGCGCTTGCGCCGCTCCGCGGCGTTCACCCCCTTGGCCTCCAGGCCCAGCTCAACGTTTTTTTGCACCGTCAGCCACGGGAAGAGGGCGAAGGTCTGGAAGACCATGGCGACGCCGTGGGCGGTCGTGTCGTCCGGCAGATCGTTGACCTCAACGCGCCCGGATGTTGGCGTGATCAGGCCGGCGATCGAACGCAGCAGGGTCGACTTGCCAGAACCTGAACGGCCGAGCAGGCCGACGATCTCGCCCGAGCGCAGCGTGAGATTGACGTCATCCAGCACCACCAGGCCAGGCCCGGCGCTCTTGCCGTAGATGTGCTTGAGGCCCTCGACCTCGACCAGGGCGGCCGGCAGTTCCATTGCAAGGCTCATCACGCGGCTCCCATCAGTTGAGGCGCAGATTGTCGGCGGCGTAGCCATAGAGCGGCCGCCAAAGCGTGCGGTTCAGCACGATCACGAAGATGCTCATGACCGTCATGCCCAGCGCCACGCGGGCGAAATCGCCGGCAGTGGTGGCGTTCTGAATATAGGCTCCCAGTCCCGCCGCCTGCAGCTTGGTCTGGCCCCAGTTGATGACCTCGACGACGACGCTGGCGTTCCATGACCCGCCCGACGCCGTGAGGGCGCCAGTGACGTAATAGGGGAAGATGCCGGGCAGGATGAAATCGCGCCACCTCTGCCATGAGCGCAGGTGGAAGATCCCCGCCACCTCCTTGAGGTCGTTGGGCAGGGCCGAGGCGCCGGCGATGACGTTGAAGACGATGTACCACTGGGTGCCGAGGATGATCAGCGGCGAGAGCCAGATGTTCGGATCCAGCCGGAAGCCGACGATCCCCATGACGGCGAACGGATAGAGCAGGTTCACCGGGAAGGCGGCCAGGAACTGGGCG
>JBEKQJ010000223.1:0-5213 GCA_049519835.1 Caulobacteraceae bacterium
TATTTCTTCTGACTGCGGAGGGACGTTCGCCAGTTTGGCGGCGAGGTCTGGAACCGCTTGGGTCTCGCAGCGCCTCAACGCCTGAGCACGAGCATCTGGTCGATGTTGGGCGGAGCGGCCAGAATTTGCGCCTCGGTCCTGGGCTGAATTCCCTCGCCGAAAGACACCTCGGCGAGGCTGAAACCCGCCGCGACTATCTCGCGGAGGAAATCGCCAGGATCGGCGTACCGCGCCGCGGCATATTCGAGGAAGATGGTCTGCGGCCGGCTCCGCCGCTCGAGCAGCCCACTCATGCCGTGCCAGATGTCGAGTTCGGCTCCCTCCGCGTCAATCTTGATCACATCGGCGTCGAGAATCTCGGGGAAACTGTCGAGCCGCCGGGTCTTGAGGACGAGTCCGACCCCCTCATGAGTCACGTAGGCGTTCTTCGGTTCGTCCGACGGAGCTACCAAGATCACCTCCCGATCATTCTTATCGCCGAGCGGCTCAGGATGAACGGTGACGCGGCTTCGGAACCCGTTTACCTCCAGACTCTTGATCATTCGGTGCGCGATCGGAGGATTCGGCTCGAATGCGTGCACTAGCCCCTTAGGCCCGACGCGATCCGCCATGATCAGCGTGAAGTAGCCGAGGTTGGCGCCCGCATCGACGACCGTCATCCCAGGCTGAATGCATCCGACCAGCTCTTCGGAAAGCCACATCTCCCAATAGCCATCGAGCATCAGGTGGCTGGAGAGCCCGATGTCGCGCGTGTCAACGTACATCTTGTAGCGGCCAAGCACCCGGCATAGGGCCCAGTGATCGCCGAGATAGGCCGAGCTGCACAGAGCCCGAATTTCGGCCTCGTTCACGGCGCGATCCGCGCCCTTGAGTCGCCCGATATCGAAAATGTGCCGCGTTGCGCGGTGGGGGGGTGATGTCCGACCCCTCATGTTTTCGGTCTCCATTTCGGTCAGACGAGTTTGAGGTGTCGGCGGCCTCGCCCGCCTGAGTAGGTTCGCCCGCATCTGGTCGAGGAATCCGTCGCCGGGTCCGGGACGCTCGAAAGGCAAGTCGGGACCTCCAGGCCGGGTCGCGCACGCTAATCATCGATGTCCGAGAAAACGCAAACGATTTCGCCGAACCCGCGATCGATGTTGCGCCGGTGGCGCTGTCGTCGTCGCACGACAGCTAACGCATCCGCTGGCGCCGGTTTTCCCTGGCGTCCACCGCCATTCACGCCTTGGGGAGCAAACCTCGCGGCATTGGGTTATAAAGCGGTCCATCGCGGCGAGGGGCCATCCGGCGCCCACCGCCAAATGACAGCGGACAGAATTCAGCGTGGCAGCCAGACAACCGCACCCGACGACTGACACCCCTCCTCATAACGAGCAGGTTGCCGCCCTCACCTGGGGCCCCGATGTCTTTCTCAGCCTCGATTCGCCGGACGGACGGTGCCCTGAAGTCTTCGATATTACCGGTCCTCCGAGATTCTTGTTTCACGGCCCCTATATCGAGCTCACACCGGGGTTGTGGCGCGCGCGTGCGAACTTCGAATTGAGCGATGAAGCTGGAAGGCGATTCATGGCCATCCAGTTCGGGGTCGAACCCGAGTACACGACCGCGGATTTCCCGCGCCGCGTCGAGGGCCCGGTCGTCGTCGAGGCGGTGCATCCCGTCCGGACGGCGGGACCAGCCCAGATCCGTCTCTGGATGAAGTGGGGGGCTTTTCACGGGACGCTGCGCTTTTTTGGCGCCGTGGTCGAACGAATCGGCGACGTAGCGGAAACCCCCGAAGCGCCGAACGAGGCGACGCCCGACACTTGAGGTCGCCCAGAAGACTAGCGAGATCGCGGGAAGACATCCGAACTGTCTCCCACCCCTCTTGCACGGCGCGCCCTATCTCACGCGAAAGCGAAATCCTAGTATGACCGCATGAGACTTCGCACCCGCCGACTGGTTCGCGACGGAGACCGAGCGCGAGATCGAGCCGACTGGGCCGCAGCTGAACAGGCCTATCGCGCGGCAGTCGACCGTGAGTCCGACATTGCGCCCGTATGGGTTCAACTCGGTCATTCTCTCGCCGCACAGGTACGGCCCCGAGAGGCGCTCGACGCCTATTTCAAAGCCGACGAACTCCACCCTGGACAGGCCGATACGCTTCATCAAATCGGACGCATGCATTCGCGCCTCGGCGAGTTCGACGAGGCGATCGAAGCCTACCAGCGGGCCCTTGCGCTGAACGCCGACCTACCGCAAGCCGCCATCGAGGCCGACCGGTTGTTGGCTGTGCGACCTGTGCCGGCGAGCTCCGGGCGACGACCATCGCCTTGGAGCCTCACCGAGGCGGCCCCGGTGACCGAGGAAGCCGCGGCATGGGCGCTACGACTGTTCTTCGGCAAACCGCCCAAGGCGGAAGAGATCGGCGAACACATGCGGCTGCCAAACATCGCCGCTCTTCGCCGCGTGCTGGCTGGAACCGCCGATTTCGAGCGGCTGGCGATGCGAGGTCAGCCCTATCGCGCGCCCCTGTTCCTGCTGGCGCCGCCCGCCGACCCGGCCACGCCATGGCGGTTCGAACCGCCTTCGCTGGCCGCGCCAGTCTCACAGCTTTGCACGGCGGCGCAGATGGAATCCCCGGAGTTCCTGCGCTGGATGACGGAATTGACTTTCGAGCCCAATCAGCACCGCAAGTTCTGGGAATATGCCTACATCCTGTCAGTCATGGAGCAGGAGGGGATGCTCGCCCCGGGCAAGCGGGCGCTCGGGTTTGGCGTCGGTCGCGAGCCGATGCCATCGCTGCTGGCGCGGATCGGGCTGGATGTGGTCGCCTCCGATGCGCCTCCAGACATCATCATCGGCGCAGGCTGGGACACCACCCACCAGCATTCAGCGACGCTGTCCGACCTGCACTATCCCGCCATCGTTGACGAGGAGATGTTTCGACAGCGCGTCTCGTTCCGACCGGTGGATATGAACGCTATCTCGGAACAACTGTCGGGCTTCGATGTCTGTTGGTCCTCATGCTGCTTCGAGCATCTCGGATCGCTGAAGCACGGGCTCGACTTCGTCGAAAACAGCCTGGCGACCCTCAAACCCGGCGGGCTCGCGGTTCACACGACGGAGTTCAACCTCGATTCGAACACCGATACGGTGGAAGTCCCCACCTTGTCGATTTTCCGAAAGCGCGACTTCGAGGATTTGGCCTTGCGGCTCACGGCAGCCGGCCATCGGGTGCTGCCGCTCAACTTTCATCCAGGCGATCGAGAGCTCGACGCCTACGTTGATGCCGCGCCGTTTACCCCACAGCACCTGAAGCTGCTGTTCGGCGCCACGACCTGCACGTCGTTCGGAATCGCGGTGCTCAAGGGCGCGGAGGCGTGACTCAGAGTCCGGTGTCCCGACTGGCGCAGCGGCTGGCGGCCCGCGGCCGCCGACTTCGCATTCAGAGGCGGTCAAGGCCGCGGCTCTACGCCTACCTTGGGCCAGATCTCGCCCTCGCCGAGACGACGGATGGCCTGTTTCTGTACGTCGATCCGCAGGACGAGCAGATCGCTCCCCACATCATCTGTCGCGGCTATTGGGAAGCGTGGATCGACATCGCCATCGGCCGCATCCTGAGGCCCGGTGACCGAGTCGTCGAGGTGGGCGCCAACTTTGGCTACTACTCGGCAAAGATGGCTCGCGCAGTCGGCCCCCGGGGGTGGGTGGACGCCTTCGAGGCGAGTCCCTACCTCGCCGCGCTGGTTGAACGTTCGCTGCAACTGAATGATTTCGGTTCGCGATCGGCAGTCCACGCCGTCGCGGCCAGCGACCGCTCCGGCGAGGTGGCGTTCTCGGTTTCGCGGCGCTTCGGGGGCAGCGGCTTTGTCGCCGATCCGGACTGGCCAGAACGGCCCGGCCGCGAGACGATCACGGCGCCTGCCGTCCGCCTCGACGACGTCATCGAAGGACCGATCGATTTGCTTCGGATGGACGCCGAGGGCTCCGAACCGCTTGTATTGGAGGGGGCCCGCGATTTGGTCAGACGTTCGCCCAACATCCGCATCTGTATGGAATGGTCGACGAACATGATGGCGCGCCGCTGTAGTGTGCCAGATTTGGTCGGCCAGTTTCGCGCGCAGGGCTTCCGCTTCTGGCTGATCGCCACGGACGGGACCTTTCCCGAACTGTCCGATGCGGATCTGATGGCCTTACCTCTAAATGACATATTGATCAGTCGCGAACGCCCGGTGAGGTGAAGGCGTGTAGGGCCGCGCGAACTCGCCCAATCGACTCCATCTGTCCTCATGAACCCGTGAACCGGTAGGGACTCTCGACCAGAGCCTGGCAGCCGGTGGCGTCTTTGGGATCGAGAAAGACGATCGAGACCGCGGGTATGTCTAGTGGTCTTGAGCGCGGCAGGACGCGGTCCTGCGCCGCCCGCTTGTCGAATGTTGTCGACCGAGCGAGTTCCTGAAAATCGAAGTCCGCCAAGATCGCTAGGAGATACTCGCTATCGAGGACATCGAACGCGCCTAAACGACGGTTCCAACATATGTAATGCGGCGTCAGGTCTTCAATCGACTGGAGTCCTCGGACGAAATTCGCCTGTACCCGCTGTATCCCGGTGAGATTTTGATGGTGGCCAATGAAGAAAACGAAATCCGACAAGTCGATGAAGAGCTCGACTCTCTTCAAATTGATCAAGTCAAAAGTCCCCTGTCGGTCAGATTGCCGACCTAAGGGTCCGCAAGCGCGCAACGACCCAGCCGTGCGAAGTGACTGTATGAAGGCTTAGGATCGAATTTTCACGCGTTCAAGGGACGTTGGGCGCCGGGACGATTACCGCACGCTTCGCCCAAGAACGGCCTCCTTGAGCGTCCTGCGGATCCGGATCGCGAGCTGAATGGCCTTCAGCGAGCGTGCCGCGTCAGCCTGCGCGCCACCTCCGGGGCCGCGAGGCGACGGCCGAAGGGCGTCGCGTAGGCTCCATTGACCTGGGAAGTGGCCATCATGACGCGCCGAAATGCCGTGTAGAGGGCCGCGTTCGGCGTCTGCGGGTTGGTCCAGAACCCCTCCAATCCCCCCTGGTGGGTGAGCCCCGGCATATCGTAGATCGCTCTGCCCAGGGTTAAGGTTGGCTTGCCGAACTCGACCGCCGAAAGGCCTGCGGTTGAGTTGACGCAGACTGCGCCACAGATACGTGGGAGCACTTCGTGTAGCTTGCCATGGTCCAGGTAGTGCACGCGGTC
>JBEKQJ010000224.1:0-6437 GCA_049519835.1 Caulobacteraceae bacterium
CGTTGAACTTTCCCGCCGCCTTCGCCTGGAACGGCGGCTTCGTCGCCTCCTACCAGGTCGACCTCTTCGGCCGTATCAAGCGCACGATCCAGGCGGCCAGGGCCAGCGCCGAGGCCGAGGCCGCGCTCGAAGACTCCACGCGCGTCTCGGTCGCCGCCGAAACGGCCGGCGCCTACGCCCAGATCTGCGGCTTCGGCTTGCAGGTCGCCACCGCGCGCCGCAACCTGGATGTCGCCCAGCAGACCTACGACCTCACCGTCGCCCAGCGAAACGCCGGCGCGCTCAACGATTTCGATGTCGCCCGCCAGGCGGTGCTGGTTGAGCAGGCGCGGGCGGCCGTGCCGCCGCTGGAAGGCCAGCGCCGGGCAGCCCTCTTCGCGCTCGCTGCGCTGACGGGGATGACGCCGGCCGAGATCCCGCCCGCGATCGGCGCCTGCCAGGCGCCCCCGACCCTGAAACAGCCGCTTCCGGTCGGCGACGGGGCGGCGCTGCTCCGCCGGCGTCCCGACGTGCGCGAAGCCGAACGCAACCTGGCGGCCGCCACCTACCGCATCGGCGTCGCTACCGCCGATCTCTATCCGACCATCACGCTCGGCGGTTCATGGGGCAGTTCGGCGGACTCGATCTCAGGCCTGTTCAGCCCCAAGAACGAGGCCTACGGCGTCGGGCCGACGTCGTCGGCGGTCGCACCGCTGATCTCCTGGAATTTTCCCAACACCCTGATCGCCCAGGCCCACATCCATGAGGCGCGAGCTCAGGCGTCAGCCCAGCTGGCGGCGTTCGACGGGGCGGTGCTTAACGCGCTCAAGGAGTCGGAGACCGCCCTCTCGACCTACGCCACCGAGATCGATCACCGCGCCGCGCTGGCCCGCGCCCGGGATCAGGCCGAACTGGCGTTCGACCTCGCCAGCAAGCAGTTCAAAGACGGCTCGTTCAGCTCTCTCGACCTGCTGCAGGCCGAAGCTACGGCGATCGCCGCCGAGCAGGCCCTGGCCGCTTCCGATCAGGCGATCGCCACTGATCAGGTCGGCGTGTTCCAGGCCCTCGGCGGCGGCTGGGAGGATGCTCCAAAGGTTACGCCTCCGCCGATCGCCGGGGTGACCCCTAAGATCAAATAGCGGGCGAGGCGCGGATAACATGCACATTGGCTTGATCGGCGGCATCGGACCGGCGGCGACGGAGGTCTACTATCGCGCGATCGTCCGCGCCCATTCGGCGGCCGGCCGGCGCCTCTCCCTCACGATCGTGCATGCCGACGTGGGTGAGATGGCGACCAATCTGGAAGCGGGGCGGAAAGCCGAGCAGGCGGCGATCTTCGCCGGCTATGTCGACCAACTGCGGGCTGGCGGCTGCGAAGCCGCCGCCGTGACCTCGATGGGTGGCCATTTCTGCATTGCCGAACTGGAAGCGATCTCGACGCTTCCGCTGATCAAGGCCGTCCCGGCGCTGGATGCCCACCTTGCCGGGCTCGGCGTCGCTCGCGTCGGCGTTCTGGGGACCCGCATGGTCATGGAGTCGAAGCTCTATGGCTTGAGTTCGGTCGAGGTAGTTGCGCCGCCGCCCGAGGAGATTGCCGCCGTCCATTCCTCGTATGTCTCGCTGGCCGCAGTCGGCTTCGCCACGCCCGAGCAGTGCGCCTTCTTTCACAAGGCGGCCACCGAGCTGCATAGGATGCAAGGCGCCGAGGTCGTCGTTCTCGGCGGGACGGACCTGTCGGTCGCATTTGGAAGCGCCGATCTCGGTTTTCCGATCGTCGATAGCGCCCTGGTTCACGCCGACGCGATCGCCCACGTGGCTATGGCGAGCTGAAGATCCGCTGGCGCCGCAAGCGCTCGTAGATCGGTCGGACCTCATCGGCGATCGCCGCTAGCGCCTTCGGAAGCGGGGCGGCAGGTGGCGGAGGCGGCGCGAAGCCGGTCGAACGCTCCACAGCATCGTACCAGGCTGGCGCCCAAGCGCCGTCGCTGGCGCGGCGGCCTGCCGGCCAGGCCAGCATGGCGGCGTCGAACGGGATTGCCAGCGCCGCGCAGAGAGCGCTCAGCGCGCCCTTGGGGTCGGCGAGCACGTCGTCGGCGTCGATCACCGGCGGCGGCGCGCCGGTTCGCCTTGCGATCACGTCGAACAGCTCCCCCTGGCGGCGAAAGCCGATGTCCTCGGCGCCGACCTCGCTGCGCTTGCGGACGTAAGAGGCCAGCACGCGCTCGGGCGCGCGGATCAGGAAGGCGTGGCGGCAGCGATCCATCCAGGCCCCGTCGAACCCCGGCAGCATATGGTGGGTCATGTGCTTCTGGTAGTAGACAGCGGCGCCGTCCGGCGCCTCGCTGGCTAGCGCGCGCGCCACCGCGGCCAGATCAGCCTCGTGCGCGGCCAGAATCTCCTCACGCATCGGATGATCCAATCCCGTGCGAACGAGGAAGGCGGCGTAGAACGGCTCGTCGACGACCGAGGTGTCTGGCCGGTTCTCGAAGGCCCGCATCATCGCCGTGGAGATGTTGCGCGGGCCTGACCACATGGCGATGTTGACGCTCACCGGGCGGCGTCCGCGTCCTTGAGGTCCTCGTAGAGCGCCGCGAGGCGCGAGGTGATCGATCCGGGGCAGGCGGCAAACTCCACCCCGTCCAGGCGGCGCACCGGGGTGATCCCGCCGAGCGTGCCGGTCACGAAAGCTTCGTCAGCTGCCCGCGCCGCTTCCGGCGAGAAGTCGCCGACCGCCAGTGGCACGCCGTAACGGCGGCAGAGTTCGATCACATGCCCGCGGGTGATGCCGTTGAAGCAGCAGGCGCCGGCCGAGGTCTTCACCTCTCCGCCGCTGACGAAGAAAAAGTTGGTGGCGTTGCAGCTGGAGACGAAGCCTTGGGGGTCGAGCATCAGGGCTTCGTCGGCGCCGAGATCGATGGCTTCCAGCAGCGCGGTGATCAGGTTGAGGCGGCTGTGCGAATTGAGCCGCATGTCGAACATGTCCGCCGGGGTGCAGCGCACCGCGACTGTGGCCAGCGCCAACCCCCGCTGGGTGTTGGTCGGCCGCTTATGTTCGGCGGTGATGGCGATTGTCGGCTGACCCAGTGCATTGCGCGGGTCCTGGTTGATCGTGGCCTTGACCCCGCGCGTCACCATCAGGCGCAGATGCGCGCCGTCGGTCATGGCGTTGGCCGCCACCACGGCCTCGAGCGCGGATGTGAGTTCGACGCGGCTGAGGCCGATGTCGAGGCGAATGGCGGCGGCTCCCGCCAAAAGACGATCGAGGTGGGCCTCCAGGAACAGCAGCCGCCTCCTGTGAAGGCGCAGACCTTCCCACACGCCATCGCCCATGCCGAACCCGGCATCGAACAGCGACACCCTGGCCTCGGATCGCGGCACGAGAGCGCCGTTCAGCCAGACGAGCGCCGTCTCATTGCGCGGATCGGTTTCGAAATCCTGACTGCCGGGCATGGAGGTGATCTAGCACGCTGTTTTGCGAACCGCCCGCCCAGCCCCTAGATTGACGAGGTGAGAGAAGGGTCCTAGCTAAGCATTAGGCGCATAAACCTATCGGGTCACAATGGATTTTCTGCACACCATAAACCCGCTCTATTCCCTGTCGGGCCTTGCGGTCGGCATGCTGGTCGGGTTCACCGGCGTCGGCGGCGGTTCGCTGATGACGCCGCTGCTGGTGCTCGTCTTCCACATCCACCCGGCCACGGCGGTCGGCACCGACCTCCTCTACGCCGGCGCGACCAAGACGGTCGGCACCGCCGTGCACGGCGCCAGCCGAACGGTGGACTGGGGAATCGTCGCCCGCCTCGCGGCCGGTAGCGCCCCGGCCGCGATCCTCACGCTGCTAGCCATGGTCCAATTTCACGCCAAGGCGGAGAGCTCGCACGGCGTGATCACCTCCGTACTTGGCGTCGCCCTGATCCTCACCGCTGCGGCGATCCTCTTCCGCAAGATGATCCTCGACTTCTTCGCCAGGCGCACGGCGGCGATCACGACCAGGAGGCGCACGATCTACACCATGGTGCTCGGCGCGGTGCTAGGCGTGCTTGTCTCGGTGTCGTCGGTCGGCGCTGGGGCGATCGGCGTCACCGTCCTGCTGATCCTCTATCCGGCCCTGCCCGCCTCCAAGTTAGTCGGTTCGGACATCGCCCACGCCGTACCGCTGACCCTCATCGCCGGCTTCGGCCATTGGCTGATGGGGGATGTGAACTTCACCCTGCTGGCCTCGCTGCTGGTCGGCTCGATCCCGGGCATCATCGTCGGCAGCCTGCTATCGGCCCGGGCGCCGGATTCGGTGCTGCGCCCGATCCTCGCCTCGACCCTCGCGCTGGTTGGGGGGCGGCTGTTCTTCTAATTTGCCGGCTGGCGCCTCTTGTCAGTGACCGCTGATAAGTTACCGTTGATCTCGATCAAGGACGCGGGCCTGCGACGGGCGGAGCGTGCGGGAGAGCGGAGCCGCGCCATGGCAAGCGAACATTTCGATGTGTTGATCGTCGGCGCCGGCATCTCTGGTGTCGGCTCGGCCTATCACCTGCAGCAGAACCTGCCGGAGAGGAGCTTTGTCATCCTCGACGCGCTCGAGGATTTCGGCGGCACCTGGCGCACCCACAAATATCCGGGCATCCGTTCCGACAGCGACCTCTACACGTTCGGCTATCGCTTCAAGCCATGGACCGGCGCCCCGATCGCCACCGCTGACAAGATCCTCGCCTACATGGGCGAGGTGATCGACGACAACGATCTCGCCCGTCACATGCGCTACCGCCACCGGATCCTCACCGCCGCCTGGTCGAGTGAGACCGCCCTCTGGACGGTGGAGGCTGAGCGCACCGACACTGGCGCGCGGCTCTCCTTCACCGCCGGCTTCCTGTGGATGTGCCAGGGCTACTACGGCCATCAGCAGGGCTACACGCCTGAGTGGCTCGGCATGGAAAGCTTCAAGGGCCGTATCGTCCATCCGCAGACCTGGCCGGAGGATCTCGACTACCAGGGCAAGAAGGTGGTGGTGATCGGCTCCGGGGCCACCGCCGCGACCCTGATCCCCTCGATCGCCGACGAGGCGGCGCAGGTCACCATGCTGCAGCGCTCGCCGACCTACTTCGTGCCTGGCCGCAACGTCGACGACCTCGCCGACACCTTGCGGGCGCTGGAGATCGACGAGACCTGGATCCACGAGATCGTCCGCCGCCAGCGCCTGAAGATGGGCGAGGAGTTCACCCGCCGCTCGTTCGAGGAGCCTTCGTTCCCGAGGGCGACATCTTCCAGAAGGTCAAGGAGGGAAAGGCGAGCATCGCCACCGGCGAGATCGACCGCTTCATTGAGAACGGGATTCTGCTGAAGTCTGGCGAGACGCTGGACGCGGACATTATCGTCACGGCCACCGGCTTCAACCTCTCTGTGCTCGGCGACATCCGCTTCGAGGTGGACGGCGAGCCGGTCGACTACGCCAAGACCGTCACCTACCGCGGCATGATGTTCACCGGCGTGCCGAACCTCGTCTGGGTGTTCGGCTACTTCCGCGCCAGCTGGACCCTGCGCGTCGACATCATGGCCGACTTCGTCTGCCGCCTGCTGGCCCACATGGACCGCAAGGGCGCGGCCAAGGTCGGTGTGGCGCTGCGGCCGCAAGATGAGGGCATGGCGCTAAGCCCCTGGATCGATGCGGAAAACTTCAATCCAGGCTACCTGATGCGCTCCATGCACCTGATGCCCCAGCGCGGCGACAAGCCCGAGTGGCAGCACACCCAGGACTACTGGGCCGAGCGAAACGCCTTGCCGACCATCGACCTCGACGGGCCGGAGTTTGTCTACGCCAGCCGCTCGGCCCGGGCGATCGCGGCGGAGTAGCTTACGCCCTCCGCCGCCGCCGGGTGAGGATCAGGAACCGCGCCGTCAGCAGCACCGCAGCAGCGGCGAGGCCGATGGCGAGGCCGATCCAGATACCGAGCCCTCTCAGGCCCAAACCGAACGCCAGCGCGAAGCAGGAGGGCGCGCCGACCAGCCAGTAGGCGGCGCCGGCGATGAACATCGGCGCCCGCGCGTCCTTGAGGCCCCGAAGTGACTGGGCGGCCACCACCTGCAGCGCGTCGAAGACCTGGAACGCCGCCGCCACCTTGAGGAACACCGCCGCCGTGGCGATCACCGCCAGATCCTGGGCCGCGCGTCCGCCGACGTAGAGCGAGGCGATCTGCGGGCCGGCCAGCGCCATCGCCACGCCGCACAGACTGATGAAGGCGACGCCGATGACCATGGCCGTGATCCCCGCCCGCCGCGCGCCGACCACGTCCCCGGCCCCCGCCGCCAGGCCGACGCGCACGGTCGAAGCCATGCCGAGACCCAGCGGAACCATGAAGGTCACCGAGGCGAAGTTGAGGGCGATCTGGTGCGCGGCCAGCGGCGTGACGCCGAAAGACCCCATGACCAGGGTCATGACGTTGAACATCATCGCCTCGAACATCATCGTC
>JBEKQJ010000225.1:0-12502 GCA_049519835.1 Caulobacteraceae bacterium
TCGTCCCGTGAGGGACGCGTCGCCGATGGGGGCTCTCTCCGCATGCTGCAGCCCCGATCGGCGAAGCGCCCCCGGCCTTCGCCAGGGGCGGCTCGCCGCTTTCCCCCAGAGGGGGAAGGGTTACGCGGCGAAACGCGCCGCGCCCTGATTCGCCTCGCGACTCACCCGACGAATCTCCTGTAAGCTGACCTTCCATGGCCCGGTTTATCTTCATCACCGGCGGCGTGGTCTCCTCGTTGGGAAAGGGCTTGGCGTCGGCCGCGCTCGGCGCGCTGCTGCAGGCGCGCGGCTACAAGGTGCGCCTGCGCAAGCTGGACCCCTACCTCAACGTCGATCCGGGGACGATGAGCCCCTATCAGCACGGCGAGGTGTTCGTCACCGACGACGGCGCCGAGACCGACCTCGACCTCGGCCACTACGAGCGCTTCACCGGCGTCTCGGCGACCCGGGGCGACAACATCACCACCGGCCAGATCTACAAGACCATCCTGGAGAAGGAGCGGCGCGGGGACTACCTCGGCGCCACGGTGCAGGTGATCCCGCACGTCACCGACGAGATCAAACGCTTCGTGCTGGCCGATCCGGGCGAGGGGGTCGACTTCGTGCTGGTGGAGATCGGCGGCACGGTGGGCGACATCGAGGGCCTGCCGTTCTTCGAAGCCATCCGCCAGCTCGGCCAGGAACTTCCCCGCGGCGACACCTGTTTCGTCCACCTCACCTTGCTGCCGTACATCAAGACGGCGGGCGAGATGAAGACCAAGCCGACCCAGCACTCGGTGAAGGAACTGCGCTCCATCGGCATCCAGCCGGACATCATCATGTGCCGCTGCGAGCAGTCGATTCCGCCTGAGGAGAAGCGCAAGATCGCTTTGTTCTGTAACGTGCGCGCCTCGGCCGTGATCGAGGCGATGGATGCAGCAAATATCTACGCCGTACCGCTGGCCTACCACCGCGAGGGCCTCGATGCCGAGGTTCTGGACGTCTTCGGGGTCCGCGATGCGCCGACCCCCAATCTCTCGCGCTGGAAGGAGATCTCCGAGCGCGTAACTCATCCTGACGGCGAGGTGACCATTGCCGTGGTCGGCAAGTATACGGTCTTAAAAGATGCTTATAAGTCATTGATTGAAGCACTGATGCATGGCGGGGTCGCCAATCGGGTCAAGGTCAATCTCGACTGGGTGGAGAGCGAAGCGTTTGAGGTCGAGGACGGGGCCGCGGCGACCCGGCTCGAGGGCGTGCATGGCATCCTTGTGCCCGGCGGCTTTGGCGAACGGGGCGCGGAAGGCAAGATCCGCGCCGCTCAATTCGCACGCGAGCGCAATGTGCCCTATTTCGGCGTCTGCTTCGGCATGCAGATGGCGGTGATCGAAGCGGTGCGGAACGTGGCCGGGGTCGCCTGCGCCTCTTCCACCGAATTCGGCCCCACCGAGAATCCGGTTGTCGGCCTGATGACCGAATGGACCCGCGGCAACCAGAGGGAAGTTCGCGGCGAGGCCGACGATCTCGGCGGCACCATGCGACTTGGCGCCTACGATGCGGTGCTCACGCCTGGTTCCCGGATCGCCGATATATACGGCGCAGGCGAGATCAGCGAGCGGCACCGGCATCGCTACGAGGTCAACATCGGCTATCGGGACGCCTTTGAAGGGGCCGGTCTCCTTATGACGGGGGTCTCGCCGGACGGCGTGCTGCCGGAGATCGTCGAGCGGCGCGACCACCCCTGGTTCATCGGCGTCCAGTTCCACCCCGAACTGAAGAGCCGGCCGTTCGCGCCGCACCCCTTGTTCGCCAGCTTCATCGCGGCGGCCGTGGAACAAAGCCGCCTCTTCTAACGGTGCAGGACTGCCGGGCGGCGTTTCGTGCCGGAGCTGCGAACCTTTTTTGACGAGCGGCATGAACGCCTTGACCCCCCGCGAGGGGCTCGCAAGAATTCCGACCGCCACCAGCGCGGTTGAACGGACATGGCCTGGGCCGGCGGGAACGCAGGGCGAAAACGATCCTGACCCTTCCAGTTGGCGCCGCCGATCCGCTGAGCGGCTTTGCGGAGTTGGGCCGAGACGTGGGTCTCACCCTGGCGCGCCCGACCTACCGCTCGCTGAAGATTCTCGAGCGTTTCATGGATGACCTCGACGGCCGCTACCCACACCGGCGTTGAACAGATGACGCTGCTGAGCCGCCTGGGTGGCGGCTTGGCGCTCGTCGATTGCGCCCTTTCGGTTCAATTGGCAGACTTCACCCCATGGCGACCCACCAGATAATCCGAAATCTCGCCCTGGGTCTCCCTGAGGCGGTGGAGATGGATCACCACGGCTTTCCATCGTTTAGGGTGGCGGGAAAGATCTTCGCCACCCTCCGGGCCGAGCCGCCACGCCTTATGGTCAAGCTCGACGGTGAGGACCAGGCGAATCTCTGTGCGGCCCACCCGCGCGCAATCGCCCCCGTCCCCGGCTACTGGGGTCGCAAGGGTTCGACCTTCGTGGACTATGAGGCGATCGACGAGGCCACGGCCCGAATGCTGCTGCGCCTGGCCTGGACCGGCGTGGCGCCCAAACGCCTCAGGGCGCCGACTTGAAGCGAAGTTGGATTTGCGGCATAGAGCCCGGCTTTCCGGATTCCCCGCTCTTTAAGAAGATCGTTTCGCCATGGCCGTTCCCAAGCGCAAAGTCTCGCCCTCGCGGCGCAACATGCGGCGCGCGCACCACGCGCTGGCCCCCAACAGCTACATCGAAGACAAGGACACCGGTGAACTCCGGCGGCCACACCACGTCGATCTGAAGACCGGGATGTATAAGGGCCGGCAGGTCCTGACCCCGAAGGAAGACTAGGCGTCCGCTATTTCGCCTCCGGCCGGAGGAGCGTGACGGCCACAACCATCCGCACGGACCGGGCAGCGCGGGCGTCGCCTTCGACCACCAGCCGCAATGGACCATCCTTGTCGTCGAGCGATTGGCCATCCTCGGTCACGGCCACGATGATCGTCCCGTTGCGGATCGAGGGGTCAGTTTCCGCGAGGCCGAAAGCGACGCGATAGCCGTCCTTGCCCGAAACCATCACAACGTCGGCCATGTCCCGGCCCCGCAGGGCTTCGCCAGCCGGCGCGCCGACAGCTTGCAGCAGGCCAGAGAGCGCCGGCCCCCGGTAGATATGCGTAGTCCCATCCTTTGACCTCAGGCTCGTCTGGACCTGCGGCATCGCCGTGAGTTGGGCGTTGTCAAAGACACGGGTTTGACCGTCGAGCCCGGCCACGGAGAGGCTCTGGGCCGCAACCGGCCATGCCGCGAGTCCGGCCAAAGTCGCGAACGCGACGAGCCTCAACCTCTCAGCACCCGAAACCCTGCCTTGCGGAACACGTCCGCCTCCAAGCGGCTCGTGAGGCTGTCGAGAAACGGCTTGGCGTTCGGGCTCGTAGCGCCGGTCAAAACCGCGCCTGGATAGATGATCGGCGGGTGACTGGAGTCCGGAAACAGCCCGACGATCTTGACGTCCGGCTCGGTCATCGCGTCGGTGTCGTAAACAATCCCCAGCGGCGCCTCGCCACGGGCGACGAACGCCAGGGCGGCGCGCACGTTCTGGGCCGGCGCCAAATGATCCTTCACCTGATCCCACACGCCCAGCTTGGTGAGCGAAGCTTGGGCGTAACGACCCGCTGGCACGTCGGGTCCGGCGACGGAGAGCCGGCCGCCGGCGAGCGCCTTGCCGATCGGCATCTTCCAATCGACGGTCAACGAGACATTGGCTTTGGCTGGGGCGATCAGCGCCAGGTGATTGCTGAGCAGGTTGCGGCGGCTGGCTTCGACGATCAGCTTTTTCTTCGAGAGATAGTCCATCCAGTCGGGATCGGCCGAGATGAACACGTCCGCCGGCGCGCCCTGTTCGACCTGCATAGACCCAGCCGACCCTGTCGAGCGTGCCCTGAAGCGAAGCGGCGGCGAAAACCGTGACCGGAGTCTCGGCATCCGGCGCCGCGAAGGCCGGGGTCGCCAGGAGGCCGGCCAGCACCGAACGCCTTGCGAGTCTTGCGGTGGACATTGACGTCCCCCCTTCACCCCCGAGGTCTCATGGCTGTAATGGCGGTGCGACAATCTGGGAAGGGGACAGGCGTGCAATTCAAGATCGCGGGCTTTCTGACGGCGGCGCTGATGGCCTTGGCGACCGGGTGCGCCGCCGCCGCGCCGACCTCAGACGTCAAGATCGCCCAGGGCGATCTCCAGGGCTCGGTCGAAGGCGACATCGCCATCTTTAAGGACATCCCCTACGCGGCGGCGCCGGTTGGGCCGCTGCGCTGGCGCGCGCCACAGCCGGGGCCCGCCTGGCAAGGCGTCCGCGAAGCGACCGAGTTCGGGCCGGCCTGCTTGCAGACCGGCGCGGAAGCTTCACGGGCCCCACAGAGTGAGGACTGCCTGACTCTCAATGTTTGGACGCCGGCGGCGCGTCCGGACGCCAAGGCGCCTGTGATGGTCTGGATCCACGGCGGCGGCTTCGTCATCGGTACGGGCGCGCGCTACAACGGGGTCGAGTTCGCCAGGAGCGGGGTCGTCCTGGTGACGATCAACTACCGCCTGGGCCGCCTCGGCTTCTTCGCCCATCCTGCGCTCGCCAAGACCAGCCCGGACGGCGATCTCGCCAATTTCGGCCTGGCCGATCAGATCGCGGCCCTGAAGTGGGTGCGCGCCAACATCAAGGCATTCGGCGGTGATCCGGCCAATGTCACCGTCTTTGGCGAATCGGCCGGCGCCATGAGCGTCAACTTTCTGCTGGCGTCACCGGCCGCCCGCGGCCTTTTCGAAAGGGCCATCTCGGAATCCGGCTTCGCCCGCGCACCGGCCCGCGCGTTGCCGGCGGCCGAACAGGATGGCATGGCCCTCGCCAAGACGGCGGGTGTCTCCGGCGACGACGCCGCAGCCATCGCCGCCCTGCGGGCCCTGCCGGCCGAGACTTTCACAACTTCGGCCCCCGACCTGGCGGCCGACGACCGTATCGGACCTATTCTCGATGGCGTGATCGCCAAGGAAAACGTGCCTGACGCCTTCGTTGCCGGCCGCCAGGCCAAGGTGCCGCTCATCGTCGGCGGCAACAGCTTTGAGGCGAGCCTATTCGGCGACATCCTCCAGAAGCCCGACTTCATTCTCGCCCGTCTTGGCGACAAGCGCGACCAAGCGGTCAAACTCTACGGCGACGGCGACGAGGGTAAGGCGGCCGCCAACCTGACGACGCTCTCACAGGTCATCGAACCCAACCGCTTCCAGGCCCGCGAAACCGTGAAGGCGGGAGCCCCGGCCTGGCTCTACTACTTTTCCTACCTGCCGGCGGCGATCAGGGCCTCTGCGCCAGGCGCCGGACATGGCTATGAGATCGCCTATGTCTTCGACCGCCTGACCAAGACCGACATCCACGTGCCGCCAGGACAGAGGTGGCAAGGCGTCGAGTTGATTCCTGCCGCCACGCCCGAGGATGAGGCCATCGCCAAGGCCATGCACGCCTATTGGGTGGCGTTCGCTAAGACCGGAAAGCCCGGTGGCGCCGGCGGAGTCGAGTGGCCGGCCGTCACGGCGAGCGAGGACCCCGTCATGGAGTTCGGAGTCGGCGGCCCGGTCGTGCGCGCGTCCTTCAAGAAGCTGCAGCTCGATGTGCTGGAGAGCATCGCCGACGCCCATGGCGGGAGTTCGTTCTAGAGGCGCCGCCACGTCAGTCTCGACAACGGGCCTGGGGAAACCTTCTATTCGGGACTGAAGGAGACGGCCCATGGATCTGACCCCCGTCGTGATCGGCGTCGGCGAGGCGTCGGAGCGCATCGACGCCAAGACCTGGGAAGGTCTTTCTCCCGCCGAGCTGGCGGGGCGGGCGGCCAGGGCCGCGCTCACAGACGCCCTGAGCGTCGAGGCGCTGGCTCCGCATATCGACGTCATCGCCACCGTGCGACAGTTCGAGACCTCCGGGCCCAAGGTCGTGGCCGCCTTCGGCCGTGCGGACAATTTCCCGAGGGCGGTGGCCCGGCGCATCAGCGCCGACCCCGCCAGAGCGGTGCTCGAGCCGGTGGGCGGGCAGGGACCGCAGCATCTCGTGAACGAGTTCGCCAACGCCATTGGGGCCGGCGAGGCCAAGATGGTCCTTCTGGCTGGCGCCGAGGCGATCTCCACCCAACGCCACCTGATGGCCGAGGGTGAGACGCGAGATTGGAGCGAGGAGGTCGGCGGCGAACTGGAGGACCGCGGCTTCGGCGACTCACTCGCTGGATCGGAGCTGCCGCGGCACGGCGTGCGCACGCCGATGGCGTTCTACGCTCTGTTCGAGAACGCCCGCCGCGGGCGGCTTGGCCTCTCCCGTACCGACTACGCCCAGGAGATGGGCCGGCTCTTCGCGCCGTTCACCGAAGTCGCGGCCGGCAATCCTCACGCCATGTCGCGCGAGATCCTTTCGGCGTCCGACATCGCCACGGTGACGGGCTCGAATCGCATGGTCGCCGATCCGTTCCCACGCCGGGTCGTGTCCCGCGACCAGACCAACCAGGGCGCGGCGGTCCTGCTGACCTCGGCTGGCCTGGCGCGTGAGCTCGGCGTGCCGGCGGAAAAGCTCGTCTATCTGCGCGGCGGGGCGGATGTGCGCGAGCGGGTTCCCATGGAGCGGGCCGACCTCTCCAGCGGGCCGGCCTCGGCAATGGCCGTTCGCCGGGCGCTCGAGGCTGCCGAACTCGACCTCGCGGACATAGACCTGTTCGACTTCTATAGCTGCTTCCCGATCGCGGTCTTCAACGTGCGCGACGGCCTCGGTATCACAGCAGACGACCCCCGGCCGCTTACGGTCACGGGCGGGCTGCCGTTCTTTGGCGGGGCGGGGAACAACTATTCCATGCACGCGATCGCCGCGATGGTCCGCGCCCTGCGCGCGAAGCCGCAGGCGACCGGACTCGTCGCCGCCAACGGCGGATTCCTGTCGAAGTATTCGGTGGGGATCTACAGCGCCAAGCCCGCGCCTTGGCGCGGATTCGACAGCGCGCCCTTGCAGGCAGAGGTGGACGCTTGGCCCGCGCCAGCGCTCGCCCCAGGCGACGGGCCCGGGACGGTCGAAACCTATACGATCGACTACAACGGTCCTGCACCGACCGGGATCGTCGTTGGCCGCCTGGCCGACGGAGGCGCGCGGTTCGTCGCCCGCACCGACCCCGAAGACCCGTCGATCGCCCGTCAGATGGCCGTCGACGAGCCGCTCGGCGGCCGTATACGCGTGTCCCGAAACGCCGAAGACCGCTCGATCATTCAGGAATTCAGCCCGAGGAGCGCGGCATGAAGTCGCCGATCTGCGAAATGCTGGGGATCGAGTTCCCCTTGTTGGCATTCAGCCATTGCCGGGACGTCGTGGCGGCCGTCAGCCGCGCCGGCGGCTTTGGCGTCCTGGGCGCCACCTCCCGTTCCCCAGACCTGGTGCGCCAGGAGCTGAAGTGGATCGTCGACCACGCCGACGGCAAGCCGTTTGGCATCGACGTCCTTATCCCCGAAAACATGGCCACGGCCGGCGAAGCCCACGTCACCTACAACAGCCTCAAGGCCCGGGTGCCCGCGCGTCACACCGCTTACGCCCACAGCCTGCTGGAGAAGGCTGGCGTCACCTACGCGGAAGTCGCCATGAGCGACGATCGCCCGCAGCCGTTCGATCCCGAGCAGGCCCTCGAGATTCTGGAAGCGGCATTTGAGTTCCCCATCGGCCTGATCGCCAACGCCCTTGGGGTGCCGCCGCCAGCGATGATCGAGATGGGCCACAAACATGGGGTGCCCGTCGCGGCCCTCGTGGGCGCCAAAGAGCACGCCATCCGCCAGGTGAACGCCGGCGTCGACATCCTGGTCGCGCAGGGCACGGAGGCCGGCGGCCACTGCGGAGAGGTCTCAACCCTGGTGCTCATCCCCGAAGTGCTCCGGGCCATCAAGCCGATCCGCGACGTGCCGGTGCTGGCCGCCGGCGGCATCATGACGGGCGCCCAGATGGCCGCCTGCATGGCCATGGGCGCGGCAGGCGCCTGGACCGGCTCGGTTTGGCTGGCGACGATGGAGTCTGAAACCAGCGAGATCTTCCGCGAGAAGATGATCGAGGCGAGCTCGCGAGACGCCGTTCGCACCCGCTGCCGCACTGGCAAACCGGCCCGTCAGCTTCGCTCGGCCTGGACAGAGGCCTGGGACCGAGATCCGGAAAGCCCCGGGCCTCTGCCCATGCCGATGATGACCCTGGTCAGCGAAGTGGCGCTGCACGCGGCCGATCGCGCCGCCGCCGCCGGCAACCCCAAGGCGCGCGAAATGGTCACCTATTTCGTCGGCCAGGGCGTCGGCCTTATCGAGGACGTTCGCTCGGCCGGACAGGTGGTTCAGGATTTCAAAGAAGACTTCCTGGCGGCGGTCGAACGCGTGGAAGGCTTGCTGGAAGACTAGGGGAGGGCGCGCGTGTCGCTGGCTGCTGTCGAAACCGCTCTGCCACGCGCGGCCGAAAAGGCCGCTGTCCCAGGCTTCGTCGCCATGGCGCGTTGGGGGGATGGGCCGAGCTACAGTGCGGCCTTCGGTCGCCGCTCCGTCGCCGGTTCAGATCCGATGACCACCGACACGGTGTTCTGGATCGCCTCGATGACCAAGCTGGTCACTTCGCTGGCCGCCTTGCAGCTCGCCGCCGACGGCAAACTCAGCCTCGACACGCCGGTGGCCGACGTGCTGCCCGACTTCGCCGAGCTGCCAATCCTCGAGGGCTTTGACGCCACCGGGGTGGCGCGCCTGCGCAATGCGACAGACACGCCGACGGTTCGCCACCTGCTCACCCACACCAGCGGTCTCGGCTACACCTTCCTTGACGCCGACCTGCAGCGCTACGCAGAACAACAGGGCATTGGGGTCGAGACCTCCGACCGTCTCCCCCGCCGCTTCGAGGCTGGGGAGCGTTGGCAATACGGCACAAACACCGATTGGCTCGGCCGGCTCGTCGCCGCTGTGGCCGCGGAGGGGCTCGACACCCTGATCGCCCGGAAAATCCTTGAGCCCCTCGGAATGTCCGNTCGCAGTGACTCCCGCGCTCGCGGCGCGGCGCGCGCAGCTGCATGCGCGCCTGCCGGACGGTGGCCTGGCCCCGATTGAATTCGGCCTGCCGCCGCCGCCACATTTCATGATGGGCGGGGCCGGACTTTACTCAACCGCGCCCGACTACATAAAATTGCTGACCGGCATCCTGGACGGCGGCCTCCTGCCGCCCGCGTCACGGTCATGGCTGTTCGACAACGCGGTCGGCGATCTCGAGTGCGGCTACATGCCGTCGGTCGATCCGATGATGGCCAATGACTACGAGCCGATGCCGGGCGTCGCCAAGCGCTGGAGCCTTGGCCTGCTCACCAACGTTGAGTCGGGGCCTGACGGGCGTCCGTCCGGAAGCGGCGCCTGGGCCGGCATCGCCAACTGCTACTATTGGCTCGATCCGACGAACAGGGTGGCCGGCGTCTTGATGAGTCAGATCATGCCCTTCGCCGATCCCGAAGCGCTGGCGCTGTTCGCCACATTCGAGCGCGCGGTCTACGCGGCGTAGCGCCGGCGTCTGTTCAGACCAACCCGGCGACGGGCGCCACGCCCTGGCTGTCCGGAAACACCTTGGTGTCGAGCGCCGCGCGGTCGACGCCGAGATGATCGCGCAGGACGCCCTTGAAGAGTCCGCGCATATCGAGTGTGGGCGCGGTGTCGCGGTTCTCGAACAGGCTGGCCTGCTTCAGTGTCGGCCAGTCGCCGATGATGCCGCCATTCTTCAGCGATCCGCCCAGCACCAGCGCCGTGGAGGCGGTGCCGTGGTCCGTGCCTTTCGTTCCGTTGATCCGGGCCGTGCGGCCGAATTCGGTAGCCATGACCACCACCGTGTCGCTCCAGGCCGGTCCAAGGCCGGCGTGCAAGCCGTCAACGAACGCGTCAACATAGGCGAGACGGGCGGCGAGCTGACCCTCTCCGGCGCCCTGATTGGCGTGGGTGTCGAAGCCATCCATCGACACGGCGGCCACCTGCACGCCGCCGGGTTGGACCATGAACCCGGCCAGTGTCGCGCCGATCTTGCGTGCGTCTCCGTAAGGTCGGCCCGCCGGCGCCGGCGCTGGAGTCATGGGTTGCATGGCCGCGCCCTGCATCGCGTTCGTTTGCAGCACCGGAGCCTGTACGGCCGCCATCGGCGCGGCGCTCGTCTGCGCGGCGTCGGCGATGGCGGTGCGCGCCATCTGCTCGGTGGCGAGGCCTTCGGCCAGGGCCGGTCCCAGCAGCCGATCGTGCGCGTAGAGATCCTGCAGGATGCCCGGCAGGCGGTTGTCGCGCTGGGCGAGGCCGCCCGGCGACCAGGATGCCGCCTCCACCTTGCCGCGCAGAATGAGTGGCGCCGTCGGCCCCACGGAAAGGCCCTTGACCTTCGGTCCGGCCGCCTCCAGCGCGCGGTTGAGCCAGCCTGAGGAGGTCGCATAGACGCGGCCTGCGCCGCCCTCCAGCACGTCCTGGGCCTCGAAGTGGGAGCGCTCGCGGTCTGGCGTAGCGATGGCCGGGGCGATGCGCGCCTGGCCCTTCATCGCCAGGCTATGGACAGTGGCGAGCGAGGGATTGAGGCCGAAGGTCTCGTCGAGCTTCAGGGCCCCGGCGGGCGCGCCGACGGGGGCGATGGCGATCGGTCCGCGCAGGCCGGCGTAATCGGGATCGCCGACCGGCGGCGAGACCGACAGGCCATCGAGGCCGCCGCGCCAGACGACGACGACCAGCTTGCGGTTGGCCAGGGTCGCATCGGCGAAGGCTCCCGAGGCGAGGAAGTTGACGGTGACGGCGATGCCGCCGAGCGCCTGGCGGCGGTTGAGCATGCTCATCGGCGTTGGAACTCCGGCGACATCAGCAGGATGGAAAAGCCCTCGGCCCGGGTCTCGGCCCGGCCGATGGCCTTGGCCGCGGTCGGCGAGAGCCGCGCGCCCAGGGCATTGTCGGCCAGCTGCATCGGGTCCTGTTGGTTCGCGGCCTTGGCGGCGAAGTCCTCGCTCCAGGCCATGCGCTTGACCACAGCGTCTGGAGCGCACCAGGTCTCCGCCTCTTCCGGCCAGCCTTTGGGCGAGGGTGCGCTGAAGGGCTTCTGGCCCATCACGGTCAGTATGCGGGCGACGGCGTCCTGGTTGTCCGGCACCAGGCTCGCCGCGCGCCAGCTGGAGACCAGGAATTCGTAGGGCGTCTTGAATTTCGCCGCGTCCGGCGACCATGCGTCCTGTGAGGTGATCAGCGCCCGGGCGACCTCGTCGAGCCGGCCGCCGCTCTCGAGGTAAGCCTTGGTCAGGCGCTCGGTGAGGCGCGCCGGCGGCTCGTCGGCCACGAAGTGGCGGCCGATCTTAGTGGCCAAGTGTTGCGCCGTGTGCGGGCTGGCGGCCAAGTCTTTCATGACCGAGTGCGCCTGTCCCTCGCCGTCCTCGGCGTAGCGGCGGCCCATGATCGTCCGCGCGCCGGGTTCGTGGGCGAAGGGCCGGAACATGAATCCCGCCGGTTCCTCAGGATGGTCGGCGCGTCCGACGCTCCAGCCGGTCATGGCTCTGGCGAATTCGGTGACGTCCGCCTGACTGTAGCCGGCGTCGACGCCAACGGTGTGCAGCTCCATGATCTCGCGAGCCAGATTCTCGTTGAGACCCGGCGGACGGCCGCCATTGCGACCGGCGCGCTGGGCAAGCGGACTGTCTGGTCCGATCGACTGAGCCTGATCGAGATAGAGCAGCATGGCCGGATGTCGCGAAGAGGCGACCAGCATGTCTTCGAAGCGGCCGAAGGCGTGAGGCCGGATGGCCTCGTCCTCGAACGGTCCGACGAGCGGGGCGGTGGCCGTCTTGACCGCTGAAACGGTAAAGTGATTGGCCCAGAAAAGAGCCCAGCGCTCGGCAAAGCCAGAGTTGGTGCTGGCTCCCAGGCGGACGCGGGCCAGGAAATCGCCCTCGGCGTCTTCCCTGAGGCCCATCTGCGCCATTTTCACCGGATCCGACTTGGGGTCGCCTTCCATGCGCGCGGTCTTGCGCAGCTGATTGAAGGCTTGGAGGTCGGCCAGCCGCACCGCCGATCCCGGCGCGTCGGGCCTGGCCGGCGAGAGGCCGGTCGGGGTGATCTGGCTGACCAGGTAGCCGCGAGGATCGCTCCTGGCGGCCGCGATTTCGCCCGGCAGGCCGCCGAGACCAAAACGGGTGACTGCGATCGAAGCTTCGATATCCGTGGTCATGCTTATCTCGTAACGTGTCTCACTTGACCGTGGGATGAACGAACGGTCTTGTCGCCGCCTTTTCTCTCAGGCCGATTTCAGTCGATGGCGTTCACCTCAACGCATCCGAAGCGCCACTACAAGGACGTCGCCGTGTCCGCGGCGCCGGGCGGCTATGGCGTGACTCTCGACGGCCGGGTCCCTCGATCGCCCGCCGCTCGACCGTTGGTCCTTCCGACCGAACCCCTGGCGCGTCTGATCGCCGACGAATGGGCAGGGCAGGGCGAGCGGGTGGTGTTTGCGG
>JBEKQJ010000226.1:0-5205 GCA_049519835.1 Caulobacteraceae bacterium
GCCGATAGCCCCTGGTTCTGCAGGTCCGAGGAGACGTTGCGGATCTTCGGCTCGTTCTTCAGGCGCTCGACGAGCTTGTTCGACCAGTCGGACACCGTCTGGGTGTCGGCGCCCTGCAGCGCGAACTGGTACTGCGTCTTGCCGGACGATGAGTCGATCGTCAGGTCCTGCACCGGCTGAACATAGAGGCCGGCGCCGGGCACCTCCGCCGCCTCCTTCCGCAGGCGGTCGAGGATCTTGTCCGGCGACGTCGTCCGATGGCCGAACGGCGCGAGGTTGATGAGCATCCGCCCGTTGTTGAGGGTGGTGTTGACGCCATCGACGCCGATGAAGCTGGTCAGGCTGTCGACGTCGGGATCCTGCAGGAGGCGCGCGCCGATCTTCTGCTGCAGCGTCGCCATGCCCTGGTAGGAGATCGACTGCGTGCCCTCGGTCACCGCCTGGACGATGCCGGTGTCCTGGGTCGGGAACAGGCCCTTGGGAATGATCATGAACAGGACGACGGTGAGCACCAGCGTGCCCACGGCCACCAGCAGGGTCGCGGCCTGCCGGTCGAGCACCCAGGTCAGCGCCCGGTCATAATGGTGAATGACCCCGTCGACGACCGCCTTGGACCGGCGGCCGAATTCGCTCTCTTCAACCTTGTCGTCGGTGCGCAGCCAGCGGGCCGAAAGGGTCGGCGTCAGGGTCAGGGAGACGACGGCCGAGATGACGATGGTCACCGCCAGGGTGATGGCGAATTCGCGGAACAGGCGGCCGACGACGTCGCCCATGAACAGCAGCGGGATCAGCACCGCGATCAGCGAGACGGTCAGCGATACGATGGTGAAGCCGATCTGCTCGGCGCCCTTGAGCGCGGCCTCCATGGCGTTGTCGCCGGCCTCGATGTAGCGCGAGATGTTCTCGATCATCACGATGGCGTCGTCGACGACGAAGCCGGTGGCGATGGTCAGCGCCATCAGCGTCAGGTTGTTGAGCGAGAAGCCGAGGCCGTACATCACCGCGAAGGTGCCGACGAGCGAGAGCGGCACGGCGACGGCGGCGATGAAGGTGGCCGGAATGCTGCGCAGGAAGAGGAAGATCACCGCCACGACAAGGAAGATCGACAGCAGGAGCTCGAACTCGACGTCGTGGACCGAGGCGCGAATCCCGGTCGTCCGGTCGGTGACCACCTTGACGTTGACGCCGGCCGGCAGAGAGGCGGTGAGGTCCGGCAAGGCCTCCTTGATGTGGTCGACGGTGCTGATGACGTTGGCGCCCGGTTGGCGCTGGACGTTGAGCAGCACGGCGGGCGTCTTGTCGTACCAGGCGCCGAGCTCGGTGTTTTCCGAGCCGGCGATGACGGTGGCGACGTCGCGCACGCGGACCGGCGCGTTGGCCGTGTAGGCGATGATCTGGTTGGCGTAGTCGTCGGCGGTCAGTAGCTGGTCGTTGCCGTTGATGGTGTAGGAGCGGGTCGGCCCGTCGAAGCTGCCCTTGGCGCTGTTGGAGTTGGCCGAGGCGATGGCGCTCTGGAGCTGGGCCAGCGACAGGCTGTAGGCCGCCAGCTGGGTGTTGTTGGCCTGAACGCGAACCGCCGGCTTCTGGCCGCCGCTGACCGAGACGAGGCCGACACCCGGCAGCTGTGAGATCTTCTGGCCGAGCTGCTGCTCGCCGTAGGCCTCGACCTGGGTGAGGGGCACGGTGTCGGAGGTCAGGGCCAGGGTCAGGACCGGCGCGTCGGCCGGGTTGACCTTGGAATAGAGCGGCGGGGCCGGCAGGGTGGTGGGCAGCAGGCTCTGGGCCGCGTTGATCGCCGCCTGCACCTCCTGTTCGGCGACGTCGAGGCTGAGGCTCAGGTCGAACTGCAGGGTGATGACCGAAGAGCCGCTCGAGCTGATCGAGCTCATCCGGTTCAGTTCCGACATCTCGCCGAACTGCACCTCGAGCGGCGCGGTCACGGTGGTGGCCATCACTTCGGGGCTGGCGCCCGGATAGGACGTCGTCACCTGGATGGTCGGGTAGTCCACCTCCGGCAGGGCCGACAGCGGCAGGAACTTGAACGCCACCAGGCCGGCCAGCAGGATCGCCACCATCAGCAGCGAGGTCGCCACCGGTCGTTCGATGAACGGACGGGATGGATTCACAGCCGCGCCCCACCGGGCGTGCGCGTTGGGTGGTAGGGGCTCATCCGGGTTCTAGCCCCCGTCGCCCTGGCCGCCGCTCCCGCCCTGACCGCCACCCTGGCCGCCGCCCTGTCCTTTTTGATGGTGGTGATGGCCGCCCTGGCCGCCGCCCCACTGGCCGTGACCGCTCGCGCCCCCCTGGACCGGGTTCTGGCCGGGCAGGACGACCTTCGACCCTTCCTTGAGCCGGTCGCCACCGTCGGTGATCACCGATTCGCCGAGGTTGAGGCCAGAGGCGATCGAGACGGTCTCGGGGGTTCCAGGCCCGACTTTCACCGCGCGCTCGGTCACGGTCTGATCCGGCTGCAGCAGCCAGACGAAATCGCCGTTCGGCCCGTGGCGCACCGCCGTGGTCGGCACCGTCACCTGGTTCTTCAGCGTGTCGACCAGCAGCGTGACGTTGACGAACTGGTTGGGGAACAGCTTGCCGCCGCCGTTGCGGAACGTGGCCCGGGCCTTCACCGTGCCGGTGGTGGTGTCGATCAGGTTGTCGAGGGTCGAGAGCTGGCCGGTCGCCAGGACCTCGCCGCCGGCGCGGTCATAGGCCGTCGTCGTCAGGCCCGCGGCCCCATGCTGGGCGATGGGGCCGATCTCGTCCTCGGGAACCGAGAAGATCACGGTGATCGGATCCATCTGGGTGACCACCGCGAACGGCGTGGTCTCGTTGGCCGTGATCTGGTTGCCGGGGTCGATCTGGCGCAGGCCGATCCGGCCGGAGACCGGCGCGGTCACGTGGGTGAACTGGAGATTGAGGCTCGCCGATTCCACCAGCGCCTTGTCTGACGCCACCTGGGCCTGGTCCTGCTTCACCGTGGCGATCTGGTCTTCGTAGGTCTGGCGGGCGATCGAGTCCTGGGCGTTCAGGGTCTTGTAGCGGTCGAGGTCGCGCTGGGCGCCGGCGAGACTGGCTTCGTCGTGCAGCAGCGTCGCCTTGTCCTGGTCCAGCACCGCCTGGAACGGCCTGGGGTCGATCTGGGCGATGAGTTGGCCCTTGCTCACCATCTGCCCCTCGCGGAACCGGACGCTGTTGAGCTGGCCATTGACCCGGGCGTTGACGCTGATCGTCGCCAATGGCGTGACGGTGCCGAGCGCGCTCACCGTGATCGGAATGTCGCCGGCCGCCGCCTTGGCGACGCCGACGGTGATCGCCGGCCGGCCGCCCGGACCTCCGCCAGCCCCGCCGCGTCCGCCGTGGCCGCCGCCCGCGCCGGGGGTTCCGGTCTGCTTGGCGCAGAAGGTCAGCAGGGCGGCGATGAGGATCGCGGCGACGATGACGACGGCGATGGCGACGAGGGTGCGCATCGGGCCTCGCCTTGGCGCACGTCGAGCGCCGGGCGAATAGGGAGGACTATCGCTCATTCACCTTCCACGGGTTGGGGCGGTCGGGCCGGATGTCATAGCCTTTGGGCAATTGAATTGCGACGCCGACATTTTTCGAGAAAAATTAAGGTCAAGCTCGCCGCTCACGTTCCGACCAGCGACCGCGTGCGTCAACGCGCCTCAGCCTGACCGTCTGGACGGGCGCCCTCGCTAGGGTCACTCTGTCAATCGGATCCAAGTGTTAGTTAAGTGTTAGAGTATGGAGGGTGTCGGCATGCCGCGCTCGGGATCCGAAGCCGTTAGTGAAGCGAAGGGCGCCCCAACGCGCCGGGCACGGAAGGCCGAGGGCGCCGTCGCCAACGCGCCGCCGAACGCCGCGCCGCGAAAGTCCAGGGCCCGCGCAGCCACGGCGGCCCCGACCGCCGCGCCGCGCAAGCCAAGGCCCCGTGCGGCCGGGGCCACCCAACGGATCGCGCCAATTCCACAGGCTGCCATAGAGGTCGAGACGCCTCGCGCGGTCGTATCCTCAGCGCCGCCACCGGCGCCTCATCCGCAAGCTCGGCAGACGCCCGCGGTGCTGGTCATCCTGGCGCAACTCTGGGTGCGCGTGTCGGCGTTCGTGCGCGGTCCGGGCCGGGCGGCGGCTGTCGTTGCGCTGAAGACGGCGAGACTGTTGCTCGCCAAGACCTGGTCCCTGCTCAAAACCGCGCTGCGCCGCCGTGAGTCGGAGCCGTCGCTGCTCCCACCGCGGCCGGCCGCCGAGACGTCGGACCACAGCGAACCGGACTCTTATCAATCCCACGTGCAGTTCGGCGTTCCGCTCGGCGACCGCATACCGCCGCACCAGCGTCACATCTACGCACGGATGACTAGCTGCTGACGGACCGGGGTTAGTGAGGTCAAGACTTGTCGGCCGCCCGCCCAACGTCATGACCTCGGCATTCCGCCGGAACGGATCCGTTTCACCCGTGTAAGCGCGGTAATTCGGGCAAGAGCCTCGCCAGATCATTGATATTCGAAGAACAATTCGCTCGAGAGCGTTTGCGGGTGATCGTTTGGCAGAGTAGATGCTCCTAACGGCATTTTCTGGCCGCGCCGCCGCACAAGTCGGTCGCGCGGCCGAAGAATATTTGGGGGGTAGGATGGCGTCTTCGAAGGTTCTGTCGGTACGGCGCCGGCTCTTAACGACGGCTGGTGCGGCCAGCGTGTTGGCTCTGGCCTCCGGAGCCCGCGCTCAGACGATAAACGCCTCGACGCCCGCGAACATCGCCACCGCGATCACCGACGCCAACACGGGCGGATCGCCCATCGTCCTTACCACTTCGGCCGTCAACCTGACCGGCGTGACCATGCCGACACTGACGACGGGCGCCCTCCAGTTCGGCGAGGTCAACGGCTCCGGCGTCGGACAAATCGGGCAGGTCTCCGGCGGCGAGATCGTCGATGACGCCAACGTCACCTTCGCCACGCCCACCGGCGACACCAACACCGTCAGCACCGAGTTCAGTGGCACGGGCTCCCTGACCGTAACCGGCCCCGGCGTGCTCACCCTGGTGGCGGGCAACACCTACACCGGCGCGACGACGATCAGTTCGGGCGCGACACTGATGCTAGACAGTTCCGGCTCGATTCCCAACTCTTCCGTGACCGTGAACGGAACCCTCGACGTCGCCGAGACCGTGCTCAGCACTCCGATCATTGGAGGCCTGTACGGGACGGG
>JBEKQJ010000227.1:0-5164 GCA_049519835.1 Caulobacteraceae bacterium
GTAGAACGCCAGCCGGTCGCGTGGGAAATGGTCCACCGTGTTGCTTACGGCCGCGGTGTCCCAGGCCCCGCGCAGCCAGGGCCGGTAACGCATCGCATAGACCTGTGGGAGCACGGCGTGATTGACCTCGCCAGGCTCGATCGCGTCACCGCGCCACGGGCCGGCGGGACCTCTCAGCGCGTCCGACAGCGTCTTGATTCGCTCCTCGGCGCATTGCGCCAGCATCAGGCGCTCCTCTGCATTGGTGAGGTCGTCGCTGATCTCGTGGTGAAGGGCCACCTCCGCCGCTTCAGTTTGATGCCGCCAATGCAGCGCTTCGAGCACCTGTTCGCCCGACAGGGCGATCGCAATTCCGACGGCGATGACCGCGATCTCGGAAAGGAATTCCCGAACGCTGCTCGCGGGCTTGGGCTTGTGAATGTGCATGCCGCTCCCGCCCTGGCTCGGGACGTCTTCGACGTCGCGATGTGCGTCGCTTTCGTCCGCCATACCGCCCTCGAGCACCCAGCCGTGGTTAGTATCTCCGGCGGCTTAGTCAATCGCCGCAGGCGAGGCCGACGTGGCGCCGGTTCCTATGCCGCCCGGCCTGAGTTATGCACCGGGCATGACCAACGATGACGTCCTCGAGGAATTCCGCCAGGCCGGCGCTCTGCGGGAGGGCCACTTCGTGCTCTCCTCCGGCCTGCATTCGCCGGTGTTCCTGCAGAAGAATCTGGTGTTCATGCGCCCCGACCGCACGGAGCGCCTGTGTAGGGCCCTCGCGGCGCTGATCCGCGCCGAAGCCGGCGCCGTCGACGTCTGCGTCTCGCCCGCGGTGGGCGGCATCATCCCCGGCTACGAGACCGCCCGGCAGCTCGGGGTTCCCTCACTCTACGTCGAGCGGGAAGGCGGCGTCCTCAAGTTCCGGCGCGGATTCCACCTCGAGCCCGGCGCGCGCGTCGCCATGGTCGAGGACATCGTCACCACCGGGCTCTCATCTCGCGAGTGCGTTGAGGCGATCCGCGCCGCCGGCGGCGTGGTGGTGTGCGCGGCCTGCATCGTCGACCGTTCAGGCGGCCGCGCGGACGTTGGGGCCCTGCGGGTGGCGCTCGCCACGCTCGACGTGCCGGCCTATCCGGCTGACGCCTTGCCGCCGGAGCTGGCCGCCATGCCGACCGAGGACCCTGGCAGTCGGAGGCTTTCGGCATGAACCTGCGCCTTGGCGTCAACATCGACCACGTAGCCACGATCCGCAACGCCCGCGGCGAAGCCTATCCCGATCCGGTGCGCGCCGCCGAAGTGGCCCTCCACGCCGGCGCCGACGGCATCACCGCCCACTTGCGTGAGGACCGCCGGCACATCTCCGACGCCGACATCGACGCCCTGGCCGCGCTCACCCGCCGCCGCGGTCGGCCGCTCAACCTTGAAATGGCCGTCACCGATGAGATGCGCGCCGTCGCGCTCGCCCACCGGCCCCATGCCGCCTGTCTGGTGCCTGAGCGGCGCGAGGAGGTGACCACCGAGGGCGGCCTGGATGTGGCCGGGCAGCACAACCGCATCGTTCCTGTCGTCGCCGAATTGAAGGGCGCGGGTATTCGCGTCTCGCTGTTTATCGAGCCGGACTTGCGCCAGATCGAGGCCGCCGGCAGCGTCGGGGCCCAGGTGGTGGAGTTGCACACCGGCGCCTGGTGCCTGGCGGTGCGTGAACGCTCGCCCCGCGCCGGCGAGCTCCTCGAGCGGCTCCAGGCCGGCGCCCGGGTCGCCGCCAGCCTTGGCCTCGAGGTCCACGCCGGCCACGGCATCGACTATGAGACGGTGGGCCCGATCGCCGCCATTCCTGAGCTCGCCGAACTCAATATCGGCCACTTTCTGATCGGCGAGGCCATCTTCGCCGGCCTGGATCCCGCCATTCGCCGCATGCGCTCGCTGATGGACCAGGCCCGTCGCGAGGCGGCCGCGTGATCATCGGCGTCGGATCCGACATCACCGACATCCGCCGCATTCAGAACAGTCTCGACCGCTTCGGCGAGCGGTTCACCCTGCGAGTCTTCACCGAGATCGAGCGCGCCAAAGCCGAGCGCCGCGCAGACAAAGCCGGCACCTACGCCAAGCGCTTCGCGGCCAAGGAGGCCTGCGCCAAAGCGCTCGGCACCGGCATGCGTCGCGGCGTGTTCTGGAAGGACATGGGCGTCGTCAATGCCCGCTCCGGCCAGCCGACCCTGGCGCTCACCGGCGGCGCCGCGGCGCGGTTAGCCGAGCTCACACCAGCCGGTCACACCAGTTCAATCCACCTGACCTTGAGCGACGAACATCCCTACGCCCAGGCCTTCGTGGTCATCGAGGCGTTACCCCGCATGACGCCGGTTTAACGAGCGCGCGGCTTGCCGTTGCGCTAGCCAGCGTCTAGCACCCCGCCCACGGATCCGATCGACATATGAGCGTCATGACCAAAACCGCCGCCAAGAAGACCGGCGCCGCCGAAGAGGCGGTCGAGATCGTCAAGACGATCTTCTGGGCCCTGCTGATCGCCTTCGTGATCCGCACCGTGCTGTTCCAGCCCTACACCATCCCCTCGGCCTCCGAAGAGCCGAACCTCTACGAGGGCGACTACATCGTGGTGTCGAAATGGTCGTACGGCTACTCGCGCCACTCGATTCTGTTCAGCCCGCCGGTGTTCAAGGGCCGCCTGTTCTTCACGCCCCCCAAGCGGGGCGACGTGATCGTCTTCAAGCTGCCGAGAGACGGCAACACCGACTACATCAAGCGCCTGGTCGGCCTGCCGGGCGACACCATTCAGGTCCGCCACGGCGTCGTCTTCATCAATGGCAAGCCGATGCCCCAGGTGTCGGCTGGCGCCATCACCACTCATGACCACGGCTTCCCAGAACAGGTGAGTTTGAAGCGCGAAATCACGCCCGAAGGCCGCTCCTACACCATCCAGCAGCATTCGCAGCCGAACGCCGAAGACACCGCCGTCTATCACGTGCCGGCACACTGCTATTTCATGATGGGCGACAATCGCGACAACTCGGCTGACAGCCGCTTCGATTCGGGCCTCTCGCCAAGCGATCCGCTGCTGGGCGGCTGCGGATGGAACAGTGAGGTCGACTCCGCGGTTGGCGGGGACTCCGGGGTGGGCTTCGTGCCGGAAGACAACCTCGTCGGACGGGCGCGCATCGTCATGCTGTCGTGGAAAGAGGGCGCCGCATTCTTCAAGCCCTGGACGTGGCTCGACCTGCGCTGGGACCGCTTCCTGCGTTGGGTGCATTGAGGCGGCGATGAGCCCCAGAACTGAGGCGGTCGCCAGACTCGAGGCCCGCCTCGGCCATGTCTTCGCCGATCGGGAGCTGCTCGAGCGGGCGCTCACTCACGCGAGCGCCCGTGGGCCACGGCGCAAGGACAACGAACGGCTGGAGTTCCTCGGCGACCGGGTCCTCGGTCTCGTCATCGCGGCAGCCCTGGTCGGGGCCGACGCCGAGGCGGAGGTCGGCGATCTGACCCGGCGATTGCACGGGCTGGCCAACGGCGAAGCCTGCGCCCGCGTCGCCCAAGCCATCGGTCTTGGCGAAGCGCTGCTATTACCGCCCGGCGAGACCCGGCGCGGCGCCCGCGAGCTGACCTCCATTCTTGGTGACGCTTGCGAGGCCCTCATCGCGGCGCTCTATTTGGAACTCGGCCTGGAAAAAGCGGCCGAAATCGTCCTCGATCTCTGGACGCCTCTGATGGCCGCGCCGCACGATCCCGACGAAATCGACCCCAAGACCCAGCTTCAGGAATGGGCCGCAGCCCATGGCCGCCCGGCGCCAGCTTACCGAGTGGTGGAGCGCGCCGGTCCGGCCCATGCGCCGCAATTCACGGTGGAGGTGGTCATCGAAGGCGAGACGCATGAGGTCGCGCTGGCCGGCCAGGTACGCACCGCGGAGAAGGCGGCTGCGTTCGCCCTGCTCAAGCGGCTAAGGGCGCGCGCATGACCCGCGCCGGCTTCGTGGCTGTGATCGGCGCGCCCAACGCCGGAAAGTCGACCCTGGTCAACCGCCTGGTCGGCTCGAAGGTGTCGATCGTCACCCGCAAGGTGCAGACCACCCGCTTCCCGGTGCGCGGCGTGGCGATGGAGGGCGATGCCCAGATGGTGCTGGTGGACACGCCGGGCATCTTCACACCACGGCGCCGCCTCGACCGGGCCATGGTGCGCGCGGCCTGGGGTGGCGCTGAAGACGCCGATATCATCGTGCATCTGGTCGACGCAGAGGCCTTCGATCATGTCGACGAGGGCGTCGCCCGCGGGGCCGATCGCCTCGGCGTGGAGGATGCCCAGCGCATCGCCGAGGGTCTCAAGTCGGCCGGCAAGCGGGCGATCCTGGCGCTCAACAAGATCGACATGGTCAAGAAGGAGCGGCTGCTGGCGCTCACCGAGCGCCTGTTCGAGGCGGAACTCTATACGGATGTTTTCCTGATTTCCGCCCAAGGGGGCGGCGGAGTGGGCGACCTCAAGCGAGTGCTGGCCGGGCGGATGCCGGAGGGTCCGTGGTTCTATCCCGAGGACCAGAGCGCCGACATTCCGGTGCGCCTGCTTGCCGCCGAGATCACCCGCGAGAAGGTCTATCTGCGGGTGCATGAAGAGTTGCCGTACAGCGCCGCCGTGGAGACCACCAAGTTCGAGGAGCGGCCGGACGGCTCGGCGCGCATCGAGCAGACCATCTATGTCGAGCGCGAGGGGCAGCGGCCGATTTTGCTCGGCAAGGGTGGCGCGACCTTGAAGTGGATCGGCAAAGCCGCGCGTGAGGAACTGACGGAGTTGCTCGGCCGACCCGTGCACCTCTTCCTGCACGTCAAGGTCAAGTCCAACTGGGCCGAGGATCGCGGACTCTACGGCGACGTGGGTCTCGACTTCGACGTCTGATGGAATTCGAGGAGCCCGCCTTCGTCCTCGCCGCTAGGGCGCACGGTGAGGCCGGCGCGATCGTCGAAGTTCTCACCGCCGGGCGCGGCAAATGGGCGGCGCACGTGGCCGGCGGGGCCTCCCGGCGTATCAAGCCGGCGCTGCAGCCGGGCGCGAAGGTGATTTTCACCTACCATGCCCGCGTCGCCGACCAGTTGGGCTCGGCGCGCATCGAGCCTCTGGGCGAGGGGCCCGCCGCCCTGTTCGACGATCCCGCGGCGCTGGCCGGCCTCGCCGCCGCGGCCG
>JBEKQJ010000228.1:0-5122 GCA_049519835.1 Caulobacteraceae bacterium
GCCCTTCACTTCGTTCATGAACACGGCGATGGCCGCGAGGTAGATCCTCAGCGGGAGCTTGTGAGAGGCGAACAGCGTCCCCGAGGTGATGCTGTATTGCTTCTTGCAGCCCTTGCACTCGAATTGCAGCGCGCTTGTCGGACGGCGAAACTCGTAGGCGTCCAGACCGCCGCACTTCGGGCATACCGGCTCGCCGTCGGTCTCAGACCAACGGACTTGGCGGAAGGTTGTTTCGGCCTCGGCGTCCGTCATGCGGAACACGCTGGCCAGGGAGAGGGTTTTGGCCCGGCGGGAGAGGAGGAAGTGCTGAGGCATGGCGCACGCATCCGTTAGGTGTCTAACGAATGTGTATGCTTTTGCCCTAACACTTGCAACAAGAAAACGAACGTATATGTTAGGTTTCTGACGGGAGACCTAGATGGCCGCTGCAAGCGATGAATGGGCCGACTTGGCCAAGCGCCACATCAAGGCGACGCTCAAGAGGCATGACGTGGGTTACGCCAAGCTGGCCGAGTTGCTCACTGACATGGGACTCGCCGAAACCGAGGGATCGGTTACGGTGAAGATCAATAGGGGAGCATTCCCGGCATGGTGGCTAATGGCCGTAATGCGCGCGGTTGGCGCGCATACGTTGCACTTGGAGTAGCGACGGCTTGTTGCCTCTCGCTGGGCGTCCTAGGGCAAGCCGAGGCCGATAACAAAAGCGACGGAACCAACAGTAGCAATGCTGAGGCCAGTAACTACCAGCGCGGTTCCGAGGCGCTTCCTTTTGCCGTCAATGTTCAGGGCGCCGAGACACCCCAAGAACGCGCCGCCGAGCATGCTGAGGAGGTAAAGACCCACGACACGGATCAGCGGTGGACGATTGGTATAGGCATTGTAACCATCATCACCGGACTCGGTGCTGTAGCTGCCGCCATCTGGCTCGTAATTGTAACGACTAGGCTTCACGCTGCCACTAGGGCGCTCGCCGAATCCACAGAAGACCTCGCAAGAGCTGGGCTTGACCAAGTCGGCGAACTGAAAGTTGCAGGCAGCCTTGCCGCAAAGCAGCTGGGAGTTTCCCTCGAGCAAGTTGAACTTTCTGGAAAACAACTTGATCTCGCTAATAAGCAATTCCTGCTTACAGGCAAACAAACCGACCTCACTGAGAGCGAGCATGCGCTTCAGCGCAGGAAGTTTCTTGCTGAAAACAGGCCAAGGATCGCGATCAGAAATATAGGTATCAATCGACCTAAGCACGGCTTCCTGTTTGAACCATCGGTCCCAATTGAGGGTGGTTTGGTTATCTGGAACGCTGGCGCGTGCGATGCTAGAATATTGGAAGCTAAATATCGTTTTTACATGAGCCAGCACGGCCTTCCCATCACGCCGCCCTTTGAAGATGGGGTCATGGCGAACTTGCTTCCTGAGCTCCCATTCACTCTCAAAGGACACGGCTCTCAGTTTGTCCCGATCCGCTGGGGATCGCAGGGCTTGCGCGTTCAAAGCATCCCGCAAGGCATCGAGAGAATCTATTTGATGGGGCTTATTCGATATGACGGCGGCGTCTACGACATCCGAGACGATACTATGGACGAGAGTTACATGGGATTCTGCCGGCAATATTGGCCGCCTGACATCATGGGCGGCGACGGTCGGTTCGAGCCCGTAGACGACCCCAACTACGAGTTCAGCGATTAGAGCGGCTACGGCCGCCACGACGCGCACAGCGCGTCTCCCTACTCAGGTTCCACCTCCCTCATAGGTGGCCCCGATCCGGCGCGGCGCTTCCTGACGTTGCGCCATAATACCGGTAACCTTCCGAAGCGTTGACGCGACCGCGGCCGCTGCAATGCAAGGCGCGACGGGGCTCGCCTTGCTTATGTCGCCCACCTGGTGAACGCTGCCCGTCGGTGAACCACCCGGGCGGACTTGCACGATGTCGGCACTGCTATTCATTGGCGCCATCACCCTTGCAGCCGTTCTCTGGGCGATCTCGGCATCGTTCAGCGCCCGGCCTGACAAGCCGGTCGGTCCGATCAATCGCAAGCACTTCGAGGCCGATACGCCGATCCGGGCCACGCCGACGACGCCCGTTCGCGCCGCAGCCAAGTGGCTCGCCGAGAACTCACATTGGGGCGACGGTCGGGGTCTCGCTCCCAACAGTGACCTTGTCAGCGAACAGCTTGTCGAGCGCCTGGCCTCCGGCGACCTGAACAGTTGGGGCCGTCGAGACAAATCTTCGCCTCTGGTCCGTCTGCAGCCCGTCGCCTTCGCCACCGGCCTCCTGGATTTGCCGGCGGATTCGCTGTTCATCGTCGACAAGGACGCGACCTACTACGATCTCCAGCTCAATGAAGACGAGGTGAAACGGGTGTGGCCGGCCAAGCCGGCCTAGCCTAGGCCCGGACTACTTCTTCGCGGCCGGAGTCTGGAACGCGCTCTGGAACACGCCGAGCGCCGGCGCGCCACCTGTGTGCACGAACAGCACGCGCTCGTCCTTCTTCCAGCGACCCTTGCGGGCGAGGGCGATGAGCCCGGCCATGGCCTTGCCGGTGTAGACCGGATCGAGCAGCACGCCCTCCAGGCTCGCCAGCATGCGGACGGCTTCAACCATCTCCGGCGTCGGCTCGGCGTAGCCGGGGCCCACCCAGTCGTCGAGGCAGACCACGTCGCGGTTCTTGGGCGGCAGGATATCCAGGAAATCCGAGCAGTCGCGGGCCAGAAGCCGCACGACGCCTTCCTGCTCCAGCCGCGGGCGGCCGACGCAGATGCCGGTGACCGGGATCGGCGTGTTGACCGCCGCGAGGCCGGCGAGGATGCCGGCCTGGGTGCCGCCGCTGCCGCTAGCGCAGATGATGTCCTGGACGTCGATCTGAGCGTCGAAAAGCTGGCCCATCAGTTCCTGGACGCAGGCAGCGTAGCCGAGGGCCCCGAGACCGTTCGAGCCGCCGCCCGGGATGATGTAACCCTTGCGCTTGGCGGCCTTGAGGGCGTCGGCCTCGGCCTGCAGCGCGGCGGCCACGTCGGCGCCGGGCGCGATCGACTTGACCTGCTCGACGCCGAGCAGGTCGAAGAGGAAGTTGTTGCCGCCGGCCTTGGGGTCATAGCTCTTGGGCGTGCGCTCCTCGATCACCAGGCGGCACTTCAGCCCCTCGCGGGCCGCGGCGGCGGCGGTGAGCCGGCAGTGGTTGGATTGCGGCGCGCCGGTGGTGATCAGGGTGTCGCAGCCCTGCGCCAACGCCTCGGCGACCAGGAACTCGAGCTTGCGGGTCTTGTTGCCGCCGGCCGCGAGGCCAGTGAGGTCGTCGCGCTTGAGCCATACCTCGGGCCCGCCGAGGGCGCGGGTGAGGTTCGGCGCGAACTCCAGCGGGGTCGGCCCCGGCGTGTACTTACGACGAGAATAACGCGTAAGAATCATGCCCCCTGCTCACCCACCTCCGAAATCCCATCCCTGACGGGCGGCCTCGATCGCTGCGAGCTTCGCTTCGACCGGGGCCCAGTCATCGCGTTCTGCGATGGCGCCCCACAAAGCCTCGATTTCTTCCCATAGCAACTCCTCCGGCTCAGTCTTCTGAAAATATTCATCTCCCAGACGGTCGGGGCGATGAGGTGCGCGGCCCTTGAGCAGCTCTCGGAAGCGCAGAAAGGCCTCGCCGCCGTAGAGCGCGGCCCTGGGGCCGGAGAGCGCGCGGGCCTCGTCGCCGGCGAACCAGTCGAAGAAGAACGGCTCCCAGCGCAGCGGTGCGCCGCCCTCGGCCAAGGCCCGGAAGGCCGCATTGGCGAGATCGATGTCTTCGTCGGCGCCGGCCGACTGCAGACCCAGCCGGCGGACCATGGCGGCCGAGAGTTCGGCCCGGTAGGCGGCCGAAAAGCCGTTGAGCGCCGCCACCAGCGGCTCTTCGTCGGTGAGCGGCGTCAGGGCGCCGGCCAGCTGGGTCAGGTTCCAGAACACCGCCTCAGGCTGGCGGCCGAAGCTGTAGAGCCCGGCGTGGTCGAAATAAGCGGCCACGAAGTTGGGATCGTTGCGCGGCAGGAAGCGGTAGGGTCCATAGTCGAAGCTCTCGCCGGTGATGTTCATGTTGTCCGTGTTGAGCACGCCGTGGACGAAGCCGGCCGCCATCCAGGCGGCGGTCAGCCGGGCGGCGCGGGCGACCACAGCGGCCAGCAGGGCCGCGGCCGGATTTTCCACCCCCTCCAAGTGCGGATAGTAGGTTCCGATGACATGGCCGAGGAGCAGGCCGAGCAGGTCGGCGCGCTCCAGGGCGGCGTGGCGCTGGAAGGTCCCGAACCGAATGTGGCTCCAGGAGAGCCGGGTCAGTACGGCGGAGCGGGTCGGGCTCGGCTCGTCGCCACGCACCAGATCCTCGCCGGTCTCGACCAGGGAGAAGGAGCGGGACGTGGGCACGCCCAGCGCCTCGAGCATGGCGGTGGCCAGCACCTCGCGCAGCCCGCCCTTGAGCGTCAGCCGCCCGTCGCCGTCGCGCGACCACGGCGTCTGGCCCGAACCCTTGGTCCCCAGATCCAGCAGACGCCCCTGCGGGCCGACCTCGCGTAGCTGGGCGAACAGGAAGCCGCGTCCGTCGCCAAGGTCGGGGTTGTAAACCCGGAACTGATGGCCGTGGTAGCGCATGGCCAGCGGCTGGGCCTGGTTGCCCGGCAGCGGCTCGAAGCGGGCGAAATGGGCCAGCCATTCCTGGTCCGACAGCATCTCGAGGCCGACGCTGGCGGCGGCGCGCTGGTTGCGGAAGCGCAGGATCTGCTCGGGAAACTGAGCCGGCCGGACGGGGTCGGCGAACTCTAAGCCCAGGTCCTGGAAGCGCGGATCGGGCCGGTAGGCGGGCGAGGGCGGCATGGCTGCTACATGGACGCGCTTCCTTCTCCGCCGCAAGCGCAGGGCTATCGCATATGGCCGAGCGATCTCCCCCCGCCTTCCCTTTTTCCTACCGTCATCGCCGGGCATAAGTCCCGGCGATCCATGAACGCCGGCGTGGGTGTGACCGCGCTCCGCGGTCACGACATGACCTTCGAGACAAGCGCCTTGCCGACCGCGCGCTGGACGGTGAGGGTTCCGCCATGGCGCACCGACCGTTCATCAGCGTCTACATGATCACCAACCGGCGGCATGGCACGCTCTACG
>JBEKQJ010000229.1:0-5113 GCA_049519835.1 Caulobacteraceae bacterium
GCTCCGGATCGGCGGCCTGCAGGCGGCCATATTCGCGCCCGAAGAAGGCGCGGTTGCCTGCGTCCATGTAGCTCTCGCAGGGGAAGCCCTCGGCCAGCAGCACGTCATGGCTCTCCAGCTCCACGTGCCAGTAGGTGACTTCGGAGGCCTCGACCTGAGCGATGGTCGCACCATTGATCAGCTCACCGACCGGCACGAACACCGCATCCATCACGTCCACGCATACCGCATGCCCGGGCGAGAGGAAGAGATCGCGGCGCGGGAGGCTTTCGCCGAAGGCGCCGGCCATGACGCGGACGGGCTGCTCTTCCCGCATCGGGCGTACCCGGCGCTTGTGGCCGATCCAGGTGATCGGCCGGGCCACGCCCGTGGCCGTCACCGCCAGGTCGCCGACCGCCAGATCCTCGACCGCGACCTCGCCCCGTGTCGTCGCGATCAGCGTCCCTGTGCAGAAGCAGACGGTCGTGACGGTGGCCGCGCCGCCGGTGAAGACGTGGGTGGGGTTGTTCTTGGAGCCAGTGTCCAGGGTCCAACCGTTGTCGTTGCCGCCCACGTGGTAGAAGAGGTTGTAGTCGGTGGTGCCGATCGTGAACGAGACGCCCGAATAATCGAGGGCCAGGCCTGGCCCGGCCGGGGTGTCGACGGGACTGTAGAGGTTATTGTTTCCGAGGTAGGCGTTGGTCGCGACCAGACCCGAGATAGTGCTGACAGTGCTGCCTTCAGTCAAGGTGCCGGAAACGAGGGTGATCGGACTGCCAGTGGCGTCGCTGTATTGTGTATCGACCAGATCCGATTGGGAAAGATCAACCGTTACGGTCAGATCCAGAGTGGTCGTTCCTGACGTAATGACCAGCGAATATTCTTGAAAGGTGTCGGGCATACGATCTCCCCTGGATGAATCGGGCGCGCAGCCAAATGGCTCGCGCGCCGCGAGGCGCGCCCGATAAGCTTTGGTTTGGAAGCTTTACTCGCCGCACAGCACAGCTTCAGTTGTCACGCCTTGGGGGCGAACTGGCAGTGCAGAAACGCGGCGTACTTACGCAGAACCCTAATTGCGCCAAGCCGCCGATGGTTCCACGGAAGCCCGATACACGGCTTCCATTTTGGGGAACTCAGGCGATGCGACACTAAACATTTGCCAGACCAGGGCAGTTCCCGCAATGCGCGATTGCAAGGTTGCGACCCTTTGCCGCTGAACCTTTTTTACATTCTTCGCCGCGTCGTTCGCCTCTAGATCCAGGCCCCGTTGTCCAGTGTCGCCATGGCCTGGTCGTGGGCGGCGGCCTCGGCCGTGATCCACGACACGAAAGCCTTGACCTGGGGCAGGCGCGCCTTGGCCTTGGGATGCACGACGTAATAGGCGAAGGCGACATCGGTGCTGATCGGCCAGGGCGCCACCAGGCGGCCGGCGTCGAGGTCGTCCTGCGCCAGCCGCCGCTTGGCCAGCGCCACGCCGCGCCCGCCCACCGCCGCCTCGATCACCAGGCTCGACTGGTTGAAGCGCGGGCCGCGGGTGCCGTCGACGCCTTTGACCCCCCGCGCCGCCAGCCACATGGTCCAATCCGGGCAGCTCTCGTCGGCGCTGGGCGAGCCGTCGTGCAACAGGACGTGGCGGGCCAGATCGCTGGGCTCGGCGACGGGATTGGCGGCGGCGAGTTCCGGGCTCATCACCGGGATCACCGTCTCCTGCATCAGCTTCTGGGTCTCCAGGCCAGGATAGAGGCCGGCCCCGTAGCGCACCGCCAGGTCGACGTCGCCGACAGCGAAATCCACCAGGTCCATGTCGGCCGAGAGCCAGACGTCGACCTGCGGATGCGCGGCCTCGAAACGGCCGAGCCTGGGCACCAGCCACTTGGCGGCGAAGGAGGGGGGTGCGGTCAGTGTCAGGCGACGACCATCCACGGCGGCGGTGAGCAGGGACGCGGCCTCGGCCAGGCGGTCGAAGGCCTCGCGCAGGGCGGGAAGGGCGGTCTGCGCCGCGTCGGTGAGCAGCAGGCCGCGCGGCGTGCGCTTGAAGAGGGCCGCGCCGATATAGTCCTCGAGGTTCTGAATTTGTTGCGAGACAGCGCCCGGCGTCACCGACAGCTCGTCGGCGGCGCGGCTGAAATTCAGATGCCGCGCGGCGGCCTCGAAGGCGCGCAGGGCGTTGAGCGGCGGAAGACGACGTCTGACGTCCACGAGATTTCCTGAAACCCCCGGCAGAACTCCTCGGGTTGCGAGATGGCCTTTCTCTCACCAGTTTGCAATGGCCAGTCGGCGTCCGGCCCTTCGCCGGCTGGCGACCTCCTCGGGAGGTGGGCCTTTAGGAAAGCTTCAAGGCGACAGCGTGCGCACTCGCTCCCCCCACATCGGTCTCGTGGCGCTCGACGGCAAGCCAAATGGCGCCGGTCGCGTGACTCTGGTCGGCGCCGGTCCGGGCGATCCGGACTTGATGACCGTCAAAGCCGTCAAGGTCCTGGCGCGGGCCGAGGTGGTGGTCCACGACGGCCTGGTCTCGCCTGCCGTGCTGGCCCTGGCTCCGGCCGCCGCGCGCCGGATCAACGTCGCCAAGCGCAAGTCGCGTCATTCCTACGCCCAAGCCGACATCGACCGCCTGCTGGTCGCCCTCGCCAGGCAGGGACTGGAGGTCGTTCGCCTGAAGGGCGGTGATCCCTTCGTCTTCGGCCGTGGCGGCGAGGAGCTGGAAGCCTGCCGTGCGGCCGGCGTCGCCTGCGACGTCATTCCCGGCATCACCGCCGCCCTGGCGGCGGCGGCTGGCGCCGGCGCGCCGCTGACCCATCGCGGCGCCGCCCAGGCCGTAACCTTCGTCACCGCCCACGCCGCCGGCGGCGAGACCCCGGACCTCGACTTCGCCGCCTTGGCTCACCCCGGCCAGACCGTGGTCGTCTACATGGGTCTCTCAAAGGCCGGTGAGATCGCCAGGCGTCTGATCGCCGCCGGCCGCGCGCCCTCGACGCCGGCCCTGGTGGTCGAAAACGCCAGCCTGCCGGGCGAGCGGCGCATCGTCACCGATCTCGCCGGCCTAGGCGCAGCGTCCGCAGGTCTAACCGGTCCGGCGCTGCTGATCGTCGGCGAAGCCATGGCGCTCGCCGAAGTGGGCGACGCCGCCTCCACTCCCTCCATTCAACGTCGCCAAGGCTTCGCATCATGAAAGCCCTGACCGCCAACCGCCTCTATGACGGCGAAGCCGTATTCTGGAAGTCCGGGGCCTGGGTCGAGCGCTTCGCAGACGCCGAGCTGTTCGGCGCCGAAGAGACGGCGGAGGCAGCGCAGTCCAGCGCCGCCGCCGAGATCACCCGCGTCGTCGACCCCTACCTCATCGACGTGATCGAGGCCGACGGCGGCCCGGCCCCGCTCTCCTACCGCGAGCGCCTGCGCGCCCTGGGGCCCACCAACAAGCCCGGCCACGGCAAGCAGGCTGCGGGCGGCGCCGACGTCGCCCGTCTGGCCCACGCCCACGGCTCGGCCCGCTCCACCGGCCGGGTCAACCTCATCCGACGCAAGTAACCATGTACCTCTACGACGACATCGATCGCGCCATGCTCGAGGACCGGGCGGCGGAGTTCCGCGCCCAGAGCCAGCGGCGCCTGGCCGGCGAGATCACCGAGGAGCAGTTCAAGCCGCTGCGCCTGATGAACGGCCTCTATCTGCAGCTGCACGCCTACATGCTGCGGATCGCCATTCCATACGGGACCCTCGATCCGGCCCAGCTGCGCAAGCTGGCCCACGTGGCCAGGACCTACGACCGCGGCTACGGCCACTTCACCACCCGCACCAACCTGCAGCTCCACTGGATCAAGCTGCGCGACGCCCCGACCATTCTCGAGGAATTGGCCGAGGTCGGCCTGCACGCCATCCAGACCAGCGGCAACTGCATCCGCAACCTCACCGCCGACCCGCACGCCGGCGCGGCGGCCGACGAGGTCGACGATCCGCGCATCTGGGCTGAGGTGATCCGTCAGTGGTCGACCTTCCACCCGGAATTTTCCTTCCTGCCGCGGAAGTTCAAGATCGCCGTCACCGGCGCGCCGACCGACCGGGCGGCGATCCGCATCTATGATGTCGGCCTGCGCCTGAAGCGCGACGCCGACGGCGCCCTGGCTTTCGAGGTCCGGGTTGGCGGCGGCCTCGGCCGCCTGCCGCATCTGGGACCGGTGGTGAACCCGGACCTGCCGGCGCGGCATCTGCTCAGCTACCTGCAGGCGATCCTGCGCGTCTACAACCGCCATGGCCGCCGCGACAATATCCACAAGGCGCGGATCAAGGTCCTGGTCGCCAGCCTCGGCGCGGAAGAGTTCGCCCGCCAGGTCGAGGAAGAGTGGAACAAGACCGACAAGGCCGCCGTCGATCTTCCGGATACGGAGCTTGCCCGCATCCGCGGCATGTTCCAGCCGGGGGGCTTCGAGACCCGGCCGGCCCGCTCGGCGGCGTTCGAGGCGGCGCGGGCGGCCGACCCACGCCTGGCCCGCTTCGCCCGCCGCAACCTCACGGCCCACAAGATCCCCGGCTACGCCCTGGTGGCCGTCTCGCTCAAAGGGCCCGGCGAGACGCCCGGCGACGCCACTTCCGAGCAGATGGAACTCGTCGCCGATCTCGCCGAGCGCTATTCGCTGAACGAAGCGCGCGTCACCTACGAGCAGAACCTGCTGCTGCCGCACGTGAAGCTCGACGACATTCCGGCCGTCTTCGCCGCGCTCGACGGCGCTGGGCTCGCCACCCCCAACATCGGTCTCGTCAGCGACATCATCGCCTGTCCGGGCCTGGACTACTGCGCCCTCGCCAATACCCGCTCGATCAACATCGCCCAGGCCATCGCCCGTCGGTTCGAAGACCCGGCGACGGCCGAGCGGGTCGGCGAGCTGAAGATCAAGATCAGCGGCTGCATCAACGCCTGCGGCCACCACCACGTTGGCCACATCGGCATCCTAGGCGTCGATAAGAAGGGCGAGGAGTTTTACCAGCTTACCCTCGGCGGGGCCGACGGCGACGACGCCGCCCTCGGCCAGGTCCTCGGCCCGGCCCTGCCGTCCGAGCGGGTGAGCGGCGCGGTCGACCAGATCGTCGAGGCCTATCTCGCCGAGCGCCATGACGGTGAGCGGTTCATCGACACCTT
>JBEKQJ010000230.1:0-5110 GCA_049519835.1 Caulobacteraceae bacterium
CGTCCCTCCCTCCTCGCCGCCGCCCTCCTGGCCTGCGCGGCTTTCGTCACCCCGGCCCTGGCCGGCGTCGGCTTCCAGCACCTCTCCATCCCCGATCCCGGCCACGCCCCCATCGAGGTCGGCGTCTGGTATCCCACCGACGCCAAGACCTCGGATCAGCCGATCGAGCTCGGCCTCCAGCCGGTCGCCACCGACGCCCCGGTCAGGGGCGACCACCTGCCGCTCGTCCTCATCTCTCATGGCCACGGCGGCTCCTATGCCGGCCACGTCGACACCGCCCTCGCCCTCGCCAATGCCGGCTACGTCGTCGCCGCCCTCACCCACACCGGCGACAACTGGCGCGACGACAGCCAGGCCACCGCCATGTGGGAGCGGCCGCGCCAGCTCAAGGTGCTCGACGACTACATGCTGGGCGCTTGGTCCGGCCACGCCCGCATCGACGCCGCCCGCATCGGCGCCTTCGGCTTCTCGGCCGGCGGCTTCACCGTCCTGGTGGCGGCCGGCGGCGAGCCGGACCTCGCTGCGGTCGGACCGCACTGCGCCGACCACCCGCAGTTCTACACCTGCAAGCTGGTCGCGGACCGCCACGTCACCAGCTTCCACCTGCCCTATCCCTGGGTGCACGACCCACGCATCCGCGCCGTCGTCTCGGCCGCCCCGGCGCTCGGCTTCGCCTTCAGCCAGGAGGGCCTCGAGAAGGTGAACGAGCCGCTGCAGCTCTGGCGGGCCGCCGACGACCAGATCCTGCCGCAGCCCTACTACGCCGAAGCGGTGCGCCAGAACCTGCCGCAGGCCCCCGAGACCCATGTCGTCGATCACGCCGGCCACTTCGACTTCCTCGCCCCCTGCTCGGCGGCCCTCGCCAAACAGGTCCCCCAGATCTGCGTCAGCGAACCCGGCTTCGACCGCGCCGCCTTCCACGCCGATTTCGACCGCCAGGTGGTGGCGTTCTTCGATCGAACGTTGGGCGAGAAGTAAGGACGTCGTCCCGCCAAAGACGCCGGCGCTACGTTCCGCTCGTCTCCCCGGCCCGTTCGGTCCCCAGGGAATCTTGGCGCGTAGCGCCGGCGTCCCGCCGGCAATCGGCGAAGCCGATATCTTTGGCTTGCGCAAAAGAGGCCGGCGAGACGCCGGCGCTACGTGCTCGCCATTTGCCACCCGAGCTGCCTCGCGCCAGGGTGGCCCGCCTTGCGCCTGCAACGTCATTGCACATATTATGTAATTGCAACCGACCGAGCCATTCATGCCGCGCGCCACGCATCACGCCAAGGGCGAGACCTTCAATCTCCGGGTCGATCCGCAACTCAAGGCGGCGTTCCAGGCCGCGACAGAGGCGGCCGACAGGCCCGCGGCCCAGGTGTTGCGCGACTTCATGCGCCACTATGTGGAGCGCCGCCGCCAGCGGGACTTCGCCGCCGAGGCGCATCGCCAGTCACGGCTCATCGCCGAAGCGGCGGCATGGCCGGAAAGCGACGACGCCTTGGTCGTGAGGCTGGCGGAAGACGTCGCCGACACCGAGGGCTGGACCGCGTGAGGCGCGGCGAGTTGGTCACGGTCGTCTCCTCCGGCGACTATGGCAAGCCCCGGCCCGCCCTGATCATTCAAGCCGATGAATTCGCCGAACTTCCCTCGGTCACCGTTCTGCCGCTGACCAGCGACCTGCGCGATGCGCCCCTGCTGCGCGTGACCATTGAGGCGGCGACGGTTAATGGCCTGGCGCGCAAGTCACAGGTCATGATCGACAAGGCGATGACCGTCCCACGGGCTAAGGTCGGCGCGCGGATCGGCAGTCTCGACTCTGAAGCCTTGGCGAAAGTCACCCTGGCCCTCTCCGCCTTTCTGGGCATCGGCTGAAAGAGGCGAAGCGCGTGCAGGGTCTGCGCTCCTGCCCATAGCCCGGTGTTGTTCACCACCAGGACCACCAAGCTCACCAAGCAAGACCACCAAGCTCACCAAGAAGGAACAGTCGCCTTCGTGCTCTTGGTGTCCTTGGTGGTTGAAAGGCCTGCCGCCGGCATGACGCCGGCGCGACGCTCCCTTCGCCCCCGCTTGCCGCCCCTCCCCAATCCACTAGGGTTGCGCCGCGGGCCCCTACAGGTCCGCATGCGCAGACGGGGGTCGGCATGGCGGATGCGGCGAGCTACGTCGGCGAGATGACCAGCGCCGAGGCTCTGTACGCGGACGGCGCCTACAAGGACGCCGCGACGCACTTCCAGCAGGCCGCCGATCTCGCCACCGGACGGGAAAAGGCGATCGCCTATACCCGGCTCGGCGACTGCCTGGGGGCGCTGAACGCGCCGGTCGCCGAGCGGGAGGCGGCCTTCAGGCAAGCCGCGGACGCGATCGAGACGCGGCCCCCGCCACCCCCGGACGCCTTTGTGGGCCGCCTCTACAATGCCCTCGGGGTCGCGCAGGGCGCCCAGGGGCGCACCGCCGACGCCGTCGACGCCTACGACAAGGCGGTCGCCTATTACCCGGCGGACAACACGGGCCGCGCCTATCCCCTCAACAATTGGGCGGATATTCTTTTCAATCAGGGCGATAGCCGCGGCGCGATGGAGAAGTACGAAGCCGCCGCCAAGTCGAAGCCCGACTTCATCGACCCGATCAACAGCGTCGGGCGCTGCTGGCTGCTCCTGAACGAGCCTGACAAGGCGCTGCGCCATTTCGACGCCGCCGCCGACCGCTGGGCCAAGGACCCGCCGCAGCCAGAGAGCCAAGCCATCGCCCTCAACAACGGCGCCCTGGCGCTCAAGCGCCTGTGGCGGCTGGGCGACGCCAAGGCCCGCTGCGATGACGCCATCAAGGCAGTTGAGCCGCCCCGCTTCGCCGATCTGGCGCTCGTCGCCGACATCCTGGTCAACCAGGAAAGCGAAGTCGCCGCCGCCGCCGGCCAGCGGGCCGAGGACAAGGCCGGCGCCCGCGCCCCGAACCTGCAGGCCCGCATCGACAACCTCGCCCGCTGGGCCGACGCCGTGCGCAACGCCGAGGACTACGTCGCCGCCGAAGGCCTCTATCGCCGCGCCCTCGACCTGGCCCCGCAGGAAGGGGCGCCGGATGACCCCGCGGCGGCCCTTTCCCTCGACAGCGCCAAGATCGGCCTCGTCTGGGCCCTGGCCGGCCAGGAGCGTTTCGCCGACGCCATCGACGCCTATCCCGAGGCCAAGCTGGACAACGCCCAGCCCTACGCCCTGCGCACCCTCGGCGACCAGCAGCTGGCCCGCGACGACTTGGAGGCCGCCGAACAGACCTACCGCCTGGCGCTGAAGCGTGATCCGAACGAGCCGCCCGGCGACGCTGATGATCTCTCCCGGGCCTGGGACGGCGCCTGGACCTACTTCGGCCTCGCCAATGTCCTGACCGCCCGCGGTGCTTTCGGCGACGCCATCGCCACCCTGCAGGAAGGCCTGCGCAAGGCCGAACGGCGGCTGACCCGTCTGCGCGCCGCCCCGCAGGGCGGCAAGGGCGACTACGAGGCGGATGTGCGCGGGGTCGTCTTCATGCGCCACAACCTCGCCTACGCCTTCCGCAACAGCGGCCAGTACGCCGCCGCCCAGCGCGAATTCGACCAGGTCGCCGCCGACTACGAGAATTATATTTCGACCTACGATCCGGACGTTTCATCCGACGTCTACTTCTTCTACGCCGGCATTCGTTTCGAGGTCTTCCAGGATCTGAAACGGGCGCAGGAACTCTATCGCCTCGCCATCCGGAAGGGACGCGGCAACCTGCGCGTCCACCTCGGCCTCGCCAAGCTCTACAGGCGCCAGGCCGCCCTCGTCGGCGACCTCCCCACCGCCCGCGCCGACAAGCCAGGGCCGACGCGCATGGATTTCCAGGGCCGGCTCGCCCAGGCCAGGCGCGACGCCCGCGCCGCCATCGACGCGGCGGGGATCGACCCGCCCGCCGGCCCGCCGAATGCGCCCGGCCTGCCGGAATACAGCCTGCGCCTCGCCGCCGCCGACATGGCCCTCCTCTGCGACGACGATGGCGGGGCCGAGGATCACCTGACCAAGGCCGGCCAATACTTGAACAATCAGAGCGGCCAGCTCGGCCTCGCCATCACCCGGCGGGCCGAGATCGACGCCCGGCTGGCCAAGATCGCCGTCAGACGCGAGCAGTACGGCGAAGCGGCGATCAAGCTGCGCGCCGCCATCGCCAACACCCCGGCCAACCTCGGGCTCATCGCCGACCTCGGCGCCGCGCTCTACGCCGGCAAGAACAAGCCGGACGCCGAGCGCGAGTATCGCAAGCTCCTGGCCCTCGCGCCCGGCAACGTCGATGCGCTGATGGGCCTCGCCCACATCTGCCTCGATCTCGGCGACGATGGCGCGACCCAGCGCTATCGCGAGGCCGAACGCTACCTCGACCAGATCCTGCAGGGCCCTCCAGACGGCGGCCTCTCGCGGCGCCTGCGCGACCGCGAGCTCGCCGGCGTCTACTATCTGCGCGGCTACGCCCGCTCGAAATCGCCGGACGGCGGCGGGGTGGCGCTGCGCCTCGGCCGCGCCAACAACTATCGCCGCGCCCGCGATGATTTCCGGGCCGCCATCGCCAGGGATCCGCAGAACTTCAAGGCCATCGACGCCTGCAACAGCCTGAATGACTATCTGAAGGACGCCCAGGGCGGCGACGCCATCGGCTTTCTGAGCTCGGTCATGGTGGTCTTGCTGGGTTTCTTCGTCTTTGTCCTGGCCCAGTATCTCCTCGTCGCCAATCTCTGGGCCGTGAAGCCGCCGCACGGGCCGCCGCCCGCCCGCCTGATCGATTTCGTCAGCTACATCTCGCTCAGCTTCGGCGCGATCATGGTCGTCGTCGCCGGATTCTTCCTGCCCTACATCACCTCGCTCAAGGCCGGCCCGGTCGAGCTCCAGAAAGCCGGCGGCCCGACCTCCGGCGCCGGCCTCTCCAGCCTCGAGATCTCCCGCCCCGACAGCGCCTTCTCCGGCCCCGGCAGCGGCGGCGCCTCGCCGGTGGGCGGGTAGGGGAGTCGAGGAACAGCCCCCCTCCCGGCGTTGGCTGCTTCGCGCCTCCGCTTCGCGGTCGGCCGTACTCCCCCCAAAGGGGGGAGAGAGGGTCTGCGCTAAGGCTCTCCTCCCCCTCTGGGGGA
>JBEKQJ010000231.1:0-5099 GCA_049519835.1 Caulobacteraceae bacterium
TGCAAAATCGCGAACTCGATGTGCGCAGCCAGCTGCAGCCGCTTGCCTACGATCAGGATCTGGACCGTTCACAGCGACTGGCTTTCGAAAAGGATCTTGCAGAGCTCGACAACTGGAGCCGACTGGGAATGCTCGCCAGCCAGTCCCTGATCGAGAACATCAAGCGCTCGGACGTGAGGTCGCAGATCCGGCCGGACAACTCATTTCTGGCGGAACAGCTGCTGACGTTCAGGCGTGAACTTGGCGCCTGCGCGCGGCCGCCCGACGCGACCCTCGACTAAGCGGTTCGATCTCAGCGGCTTCGGGGTCGACTAGCCCTGCGCCCGATCCACGGTCTCCACCGCCGGGCAGGCGCGCAGCGCCGCGGCGATGTGGGTTAGGTGCTTGGCGTCTTTCACCTCGACACGGAAGTCGGCGTCAAAGAAGTCCGAGTGGCGGTGGCGCAGGTTGATGCCGATGATGTTGCCGCCGGCCTCGCCGATGATCGTGCAGATTTGGCCGAGCGCGCCAGGCGCATCGCGGATGGTGGCCTTGAGGCTGGCGTCGGAGAGGGTGTTGCGCTCGGCTTCCGGCGTCCACTGCAGGTCGCGCCACAGGTCCTCGTGCTCCTCGAAAGCGGCCAACACCGGACAGTCGATGGTGTGCACCGCCAGGCCCTTGTCCTTCTCGACGATGCCGACGATGCGGTCGCCCGGCATGGGATCGCAGCACGGCATGAAATGCAGGGCGACCCCAGGCGTCAGGCCGCCGCCACGGACGTAGAAGTGGGCCGCCTCGCCGTCCTCGATGCGGCGGCGCGCCGAGGCGGCCGCCCGCTCCGTATCCTTGAGGCCCGGAAACACCGTCTCCAGCACCTGGGTCGGCGAGACGCGGCCGCGGCCGACCGCATCCATCAACTCGGCGTCGGTCTGGGCGGCGAAACGGTCGAGCGCCGGGCGAAGGGAGACTTCGGCCAGTTTCTTGCCGGCGCGGGCGAAAGTCTGTTCCAGGGTGGATTGTCCGAGCCGTTTGAATTCCTCTTTTTCGGTCAGACGAATTAGTCGGCGAATGGCTGAGCGAGCCCGGCCGCTGACGGTCAGGCTGCGCCAATCGGGCGGCGGCGCTGGCTTTGAGCCGCGGATCACCTCGACGACGTCGCCATTCTGCAACGAGGTGCGCAGAGGCCTAAGCTCGCCGTTCACCTTCACCCCAATGCAGGTGTCGCCGACGTCACTGTGCACGGCGTAGGCGAAATCGAGCGGCATGGCGCCGGCCGGCAGGGTGATCAGCTTGCCCTTGGGGGTGAAGACGAAGACCTGGTCGAGGAACATCTCCATCTTGGCGTGTTCCAGGAGGTCTTCGGCGTCGCCGCCCTGGTCGAGGACCTGGACCAGTTGGCGCAGGTTCTCCAATGGATCGGAGCCGCCCTCGCGCTCGGCTTCCTCGGCGTCGAAGCCATAGGTCTCGTTCTTGTAGCGCCAATGCGCCGCCACCCCCTGTTCGGCCACCCGGTCCATCAGTTCGGTGCGGATCTGCAGTTCGATGCGGGCGGCGCGCGGGCCGACCACGGTGGTGTGGATCGAGCGATAGTTGTTACGCTTGGGCGTGGAGATGAAATCCTTGAAGCGGTCCGGCACCATCGACCAGGCGCGGTGAATGACGCCGAGGGCGCGGTAACAGTCGCCCTCGGAGTCAACGATCACGCGAAAGGCGTAGATGTCGGAAAGCTGGGCAAAACCAACCGACTTGCGCTGCAGCTTGCGCCAGATGGAGAACGGCGTCTTCTCGCGGCCCAGCACGCGGGCCGGGACCGCGGCCTCGTTCAGGCGCTGAACGATCTCTTCACTGACCAGTGCGATCGACTTGCCCTGCCGGGTCCGGAGCGAGTCGAGCCGGCGGATGATCGCGTCGCGCGCCACCGGATTGAGGTGCGCGAAGGCGAGTTCCTCCAGCTCCGAACAGATGCGGTGACAGCCTATCGAGCGAGCCAGCGGCGCGTAGATGTCCAGGGTTTCGCGAGCGATCCGTTCGCGCTTGGCCGCGCTCGTGATGAAGTGCAGCGTACGCATGTTGTGCAGCCGGTCGGCCAGCTTGACCAGCAGCACGCGGACGTCCTTGGAGACGGCCAGGATGAACTTGCGCAGGTTCTCGGCCTGACGCTTGTGGTCAGCCGTCGTTTCCAGGCGCGAGAGTTTGGTGACCCCCTCCACCAGCTCGCCGATTTCGGGACTGAACAGGCGGTCGATATCTTCCCGTTTGGCTTCGGTGTCCTCGATGACGTCATGCAGCAGGGCGGTGACGATGGTCGCCGTATCCAGCTTGTAGTCGGTGAGGATGCCCGCCACTTCGATCGGATGCGCGAAATAGGGGTCGCCCGAGGCGCGCGTCTGCGAGCCGTGCATCCGCATGGCGTAGACGTAGGCGCGGTTGAGCAGGGCTTCGTCTGCGGAGGGATCGTAGGCCCTCACGCGATCGACAAGCTCGAATTGCCTCAGGAAACGACGCGGCTCAGGCTTGGGCGGCGCCTTGGGTGAGGGCGAGAGGGAAGGCGCGGCGGCTGGCGGCGCCGGCTTGGGAGCTAGAGTCTCTGCGTGTTCGAGACTCAGTAGCGTTCCTCCTGCCCGCCATCGCGGTCGCTCTGCAGGGCGCGGACCAGTTCCTGCTCGCTCATTCGCGAGTGTGACGGATCGGCCAGCAGGGCCAGGGTTTCCGCCTCTTCCTCGGCCTCCGAGTGCTCATCGACGCGCTGCAGGCTGACGATAAGGCTCTCGCGGACATCTTCGGGATTGACCATGTCGTCGGCGATCTCGCGCAGGGCGACGACCGGGTTCTTATCGTTGTCGCGGTCGACGAGCAGCGGGCCGCCGGCGGCGATGGCGCGCGCGCGGTTGGCGGCGAGCAGAATGAGGTTGAAACGGTTGGGGACGCGGGTAACGCAGTCTTCGACGGTGACGCGGGCCATTTGGTCTCACGAAATGTGGGGAGGTCAGTCTCCCTAGATAGCGTTTTGTTCCCCTTTTCGCAACGCCGCATAGCCGAGCGGCGCAGCGTCGGCGCCGATTTCGGCTCGGAAGGCGAGTTCGGCCGCGCTCGCGCCGCTGACGGGGTGGCGCCAGGCTGGTGCGATCTCGGCCAGCGGCCCCATGACAAAGCGGCGCTCGTGGGCCCGGGGATGGGGCAGGATCAGGCCCGGGTGTTCGATCACGGCGCGCCCGTGGGCAATCAGATCGAGGTCGAGCGTACGGGGCGCGTTGGCCGCCTCCCGCAGGCGGCCAAAGTCTCGCTCGAGGCGGGCAAGGACCGCCATCACCTCCCGCGACGCTAGATCCGTATCGACGAGCGCCACGCCGTTGATGAAGGCTGGATCGGCGGGATGAGGCCAGGCGCTCGAGCGCCACCAGCTCGAACGCGCCCGAACCGGGAGGCCGTGCTCACCCAGCCGGACGAGCGCCGCATCCAGGAGCACTTCGCTGGACGGATAGAGGCCAGCCAGGTTCGAGCCGAGCGCAATCACCACCGCCTGATCGAGATGTTCGCTCATGGTCTCAGGCCGGTCCTGCGGGCAGGATGGCCCAATGACGACTCGCCCCGAACCGCCGCACGATTGTCCGCTCTGCCCGAGGCTCGTGGCCTACCGCGCCGCCAATGCGGCAGAGCATCCGGACTGGTTCAACGGCCCGGCGCCTTCGTTCGGCGACCCGGACGCGCGACTGCTGGTTGTCGGCCTCGCCCCCGGCCGCATGGGGGCAAACCGCACCGGGCGGCCGTTCACCGGCGACTTCGCCGGCGTTCTCCTCTACGAGACCCTGATCGGCGCCGGCTTTGCCCGCGGCCGCTACCAGGCGCGGCCAGACGATGGACTGACGCTCGTCGACTGCATGATCGCCAACGCCGTGCGTTGCGCCCCGCCCGGAAACAAACCTACCCCCGCCGAGGAGGCCGCCTGCCGACCGTTCCTTGCCGCGAGGCTCGCGGACCTGCCCCGCCTGAAGGTGGTCGTGGCCTTGGGCGAGGTGGCCCGGCGCAACACCATGCGGGCGCTGGGCGAGCGCCCCGGACCAGCGGGCGGGCACGGCGCCGAATGGTCTGTCGGCGGATTGACGCTGATCGGCAGCTATCATTGCTCCAGGCTCAACACCAACACCGGTCGCCTGACGCCGGCGATGTTCCAGGCCGTTTTCGACCGCGCGCGTCATCTGCTGGCGGCCTGAGGCTCACGTCGCGCCATAGTATTCACGGTACCAGGCGCAGAACGCCGCCACCCCTTCGCTGAGACCGGTCGTGGGCCGGTAGCCGGTCAGCGTCTCCAGAAGCGAGGCGTCGGCGAAGGTTCGCTTCACGTCGCCTTGCTGCATCGGCAGAAAATTGAGCTGCGCCTTGCGGCCGAGCGCCCGCTCGGTCTCGCCGATGAAGTCCATCAACCCGACCGGCGCGCCGCGACCGATGTTGACCACCCGCCAGGGGGCCGCAGGGCTGAGCGAATCGCCGACTACCGGCGATCCTGCCTCTGGAGGACGATCGATCAGCCTGCGGATAGCCTCGACGAGATCGGCGACATAGGTGAAGTCGCGCTCCATTGCGCCCTCGTTGTAGACGTCGATGGGTTCGCCAGCGAGGATGGCCCGCACGAAGCGGAAGAGCGCCATGTCCGGCCGCCCCCACGGTCCGTAGACGGTGAAGAAGCGGAAGGCGGTCGTCGGTATCCGCCAGAGGTGACTGTAGCTGTGCGAGATCAGCTCGCCGCCGGCCTTGGTCGCCGCATAGAGCGACAGTGGATGGGCGACCCGGTCGGTCTCACGGAATGGCGTCGTCTCATTGTCTCCGTACACGGAGCTCGTTGAGGCGAGCAGCAGATGCCGCACCATGTGTGCGCGGGCGATCTCGAGGACGTTGAACGTCCCCACGAGGTTGCTCTCGATGTAAGCGCGAGGATTCTCGACGCTGTAGCGGACCCCGGCCTGGGCGGCGAGGTGGACGATCACCGCGGGCGCCGCATCGCCGACGGCCGCCTCAAGGGCGGCCATATCCTCCAGCATGAACTCGCGCTCGGAGAAACCGGCGTGGGTCTTGAGGATCGCGTGCCGGGCGCGCTTCAGGGCGACGTCGTAATACGGGGTGAA
>JBEKQJ010000232.1:0-5066 GCA_049519835.1 Caulobacteraceae bacterium
GCCAGGGTCAGGCGAAGCGACGGATCCTGCGACAGCTTGAGAGTTTCCGGCGCCTCAGCTGGCGTCGGCGGGGTTGGAGGGGCCGCGTCTTGAGCGCGCGCGCCCACCACCGTAGCGAATACGAGCAATAAGCCCGCAAGACCAAGGGCCGCGCCACCCATCTCAGTCGCCTCCCGCAACCGGATATTGGTTAGCGCGACAATACAGCTTTCGGACCATATTGGCGCGCTAAATCAGACTTGACGGGGGGCGTTCCGCATCGAGCCTGGCGGACTGGGCGCCAGCTGTCGTCGCCCCCTACATCCGATGCGTCTTCAGCAGCAGGCTGGTCTCAGTCGCGGCGATACCCTCGATGAGGCGGACGCCGTCGAGAGCATTGGAGAAGCCTTCGAGGCTATCGGTCTCCAGCTCGGCGATCATGTCCCAGCGGCCGTTGGTCATGTGTACGGCCCGCACCTCGGGAAAGCCGCGCAGGGCGCGGAGCACGGCGCCTGAACGTTCACCCTCGACGGCGATGGCCATCACCGCGCGCACGCGCTCCGCGTCGTCGGGCACACGGACGGTGAAGCCGCCGATGTCGCCGCGGGCGAGCATGCGGTCGATGCGGTTCTGCACGGTGCCGCGCGAGACCTTGAGCACGGCCGCGAGAGCAGCGACGGGCGTGCGGGCGTTGGCGCGCAGCAGGGTTATGAGCTTGCGATCGGTCTCATCCATCAGATCGCCACTCACTTCTGACTATATGCCAATATTTGGTTGTTTTGTAAGCTATCAGCCTGCTGTTCGCTAGCACCAAACTGAGCCATTTCTCGACCTGCCCATTCTGAGTCGGCCGCCGGAGAGACCATGCGCCCCACCTTCCTGATGACCGATCCCGACCACTTCCAGGTCGCCTACGAAATCAATCCGTGGATGAAACCTGGGGCGTGGAGCGCCGATCCGGCCGCCATGGTCAAGGCAGCGCGGCGGGGCTGGGAGGCGCTCAAGCTCGCCCTGGAGCGCGCCGGCGCCGAAGTCATCGTCATGCCGGGCGTCGAAGGCCTGCCTGACCTCGTCTTCCCGGCCAACGCCGCCGTGGCGCTGGACGGCAAGGCCCTGGCGGCGCGCTTCCGCTTTCCCGAGCGCGACGGCGAGACGCCGCACTTTCACGCCGCGCTGGCGGCGGCCGGCTGCTTCGACGAAGTGGTCGACATCGAGGGCGTCTTCCAGGAGGGCGCTGGCGACTGCATCTGGGACGCCAACCGTCAGCTGTTCTGGACGGCCAGCGGTCCGCGCTCGACGCCGGACTCCCTGGCCGTGATCGAGCGCCATTTCGGCCAGCCGGTCGTCCACATGCCGCTGGCGACCGAGGCCTTCTATCACCTCGACACCTGCTTTTGTCCGCTCAGCGGCGGCGAGATCCTCTACTATCCGCCCGCGCTCAGTGACGCGGCGTTACGCGAACTCTACGCCCGCACCACGGCCGATCAGCGCATCGAAGCCACCGATCGCGACGCGGCCGCCTTTTGCGTCAACGCCGTCAGCCTCGGCCGCAAGCTGATCATGGCGCGGCCCGCCCCGGAGCTGCACGACCGCCTGACCGCCCGCGGCTACGACGTCATCGGCATCGACCTCGAGCCGTTCATGCTCTCCGGCGGCGGCGCCTTCTGCATGACCCTGCGACTCGATCTCAAGAGCCGCGCGGCCCAGGATCTGGAAGCCGCCTGATGGACACGACCTTGACCGCCCCCCGCACCGATTTCCTGGCTCTCGAGTCCGAATACGGCGCGCGCAACTACAAGCCGCTGGATGTGGTCCTCACCCGCGGCGAAGGCGTCCATGTCTGGGATGTCGACGGCCGACGCTATCTCGACTGCCTGTCAGCCTATTCGGCGGTCAACCAGGGCCACTGCCACCCGCGGATCCTGAAGGCGATGACCGACCAGGCCCAGCGCCTGACGCTTACCTCGCGCGCCTTCCGCAATGACCAGCTCGGCCTCTTCTACGAGGAGCTGTGCCAGCTCACCCGCTCGCACTCGGTGCTGCCGATGAACACCGGCGTCGAGGCGGTGGAGAGCGCCCTCAAGGTGGCCCGAAAGTGGGGCTACGAGGTCAAGGGCGTGCCGGAAGGCAAGGCCGAGATCATCGCCTGCGAAGGCAATTTCCACGGCCGCACGCTGTCGGTGGTCGGCTTCTCGACCGACCCGGTGTCCAGCACCGGCTTCGGGCCCTTCGCGCCGGGCTTCCGCGTCGTGCCGTTCGGCGACGCCCTGGCGCTGGAGGCGGCGATCACGCCCAACACGGTCGCCTTCCTGGTCGAACCGATCCAGGGCGAGGCCGGGGTGATCATTCCACCCAAGGGCTATCTATCCGCGGCGCGCGAGCTCTGCACGCGGCGCGACGTGATTCTCATCCTCGACGAAGTGCAGACGGGGCTTGGCCGCACCGGCAAGCTGCTGGCCGAGGAGCACGAGGAGATCGAGGCCGACCTGACCCTGATCGGCAAGGCGCTCTCGGGCGGCTTCTATCCGGTCTCGGCCGTGCTCTCGAACCGCGAGGTGCTCGGCGTGCTGAAGCCGGGCGAGCACGGCTCGACCTTTGGCGGCAATCCGCTGGCCTGCGCCGTGGCCCGCGAGGCGCTCAAGGTGCTGGTCGAGGAAGGTATGATCGAGAACGCCGCGGTGCAGGGTGAGCGGCTGTTGCGCGGCCTCACCGGCCTCAACAGTCCGGCGATCAAGGAAGCGCGCGGTCGCGGCCTGATGATCGCCGTCGAGCTGGAGCCGGAGGCCGGCGGCGCGCGGCGCTACTGCCAGGCGCTGCAGGCGCGTGGGCTGCTCTGCAAGGAGACCCACGAGAACACCATCCGCATCGCCCCGCCGCTGGTCATCACCGCCGACCAGGCCGACTGGGCCCTTGAGCAGTTCGCGGCGGTGCTGGCGGCTTAGGCGGCAGGCGTCCCCGCGCCATCCCTATTCGGCCGGCGGCTCCCACAGCTCCACCGCATTACCTTCTGGATCCTCGAGACGGCCGAAACGTCCCGTTTCGGGGCTGTCCCAGGCCGGATCGGTCTTCACGTCGATGCCGGCCGCCCGCAGCTTCGATAGCAGGGAGTCGAGATCGGCGACGCGATAGTTGATCATCCACTGTTTGTCCGCCGACCAATAGGAAGTGTCGGCGGCGAACGGCATGAACAGGGTCGGGCCCGCCGCCTGTTCCCAGGGGTCGTAACCCACCCCGCCGACGCCGAGATGGGTCAGGTACCATTGACGCAGCGCGTCAGGATCCTTGGCGCGGAAGAACACGCCGCCGATGCCGTTTACAGCCATGAAATTCTCCAATCAGCGCGCCGGCATGAACCGGCTGTTGCGAAGCAGGGCCGCCGAAACCAGCGAGACGATGACGCCCACCGGAAAGATCTCGGCAAAAGTCTCCGGCCAGCGCCAGAGCGGGTTGGCGTACTGAACCTTGAATTGATCCATCTCGGCCTTGAACCGCGCCAGCGCCACGCCGGAGACGCCCTTGGCCTCCTGTTCGGCTATCATGGCTCGAGCATAGGCGCCGGCGAAATCGGCGTGGGCGACGGCGCAGGAAACCTCCCAGGCAATCACATAGATGACGCCGGCGACGGCGCTGACGCCAAGACCCAGCATCAGCGCCGGCCAGAATTTGATTACTCCGCCGAGGTCGACGTCGCGGTGGCGCTTGATGGCGAGGAACACGGCGCTCAAGGCGATCAGCATGGTCAGGTAGCCGATCAGCATGCCGTAAGACATCATCGCGTGACCGCTCATGGTGAGCGTCATGGCGGAGAGCGGCACGCCGACGACGACGCCGGCGATGACGCCGTAGGTCACGATGTATCGAAGCATCCAAGGCCCCCGGTCGGCTGCGCCCTGATCGGGCCTGTTGCGGCGTAAGAAATCAATCGTCCAAACGGGTGACTTGGCCGAAATCAGCGGTCACGGCGGCCCTTCAGCTGATGATGCCAAGCTCCCGCGCCCGGTTGACAGCGTCGGTCCGCCGCTCGGCGCCAAGCTTCTCGTAGAGGTGGGCGAGATGGGACTTGACCGTGTTGGGCGACACCTGCAGCCGGCGGGCGATCTGCTTGTTGGAGTGGCCGGCGGCGAGTTCGTTCAACACCACGAGCTCGCGCGGGCTGATGCCGAGCGAGGCGACCGCGCCCGGATTGCCATCGAACGGCGCCGGCCTGGGCCTCGCGAACACCCGCATACCGAGAAAGACGCCGAGCGCCAGGAACGCCGCCGCGATCAGGGCGGTGTAGATCTCGCCAGGCCGCGACCACGCCAAGCGATCGTAGTCGAGCCACTGAAGCGCCAGCGCCCCCGCCGCCAAGGCCGCGCCATAAGTCGCGACCTGTTTCCATGCCCCCCGGTTCATGGCGCGAGTTTAGCGCATTGCGCGGCGAGACGCTGGATATCGGCGGTGACAACATGATCACCGCCACGCTTACGCACGAAGGCGCCCTCAGCCTCGAGGTCGAGCCCAGGGACCCGATTATGGCGCTCATGAACGCCTACACGCCATCCGCGCAGTAGAGTGACGGCGGAGGGCCGGTCAGACCAAACCCCCGCGCGGTATGAATGCAGGCCTTGGCGCCCTGGCTCGCGCGCCCTACCTGCTGGGCTAACCAAGCAGGAGACGCTCACGTGACCCAATCCGTCCTCATCGTCGGCGCTTCGCGCGGCATCGGCCTTGGTCTCGCCGAGGAGTTCGCCAAGCGCGGCTGGGAAGTCACGGCGACGGTGCGTGACGCCAAGGGCGCGGCGGCGCTGGGCAAGGTTGCCGGCGTGCGCGCCGAGACGGCGGACACCACGGACGTGAAGTCGGTCGAGGCCCTGCGCGAGACGCTGAAGGGCAAACAGTTCGACGCCATCATCGTCAACGCCGGCGTCGGCGGTCCTCAGGCTAATCCGCGCACGGTCTCCGACGCGGAATTCACCAAGCTCTATGTGACCAACTCCCTCGCGCCGGTTCGCTTCGCGGAGATCTTCGCCAAGCAGATCAAACCGAAGACCGGGGTGGTCGGCCTGATGACCTCGGAATTGGGCAGCGTCGAGGGCGCCGGCGCC
>JBEKQJ010000233.1:0-5056 GCA_049519835.1 Caulobacteraceae bacterium
AATACGTCCCGCAGCGGCACACATTGCCGCCCATCGCCGCGTCGATGTCGGCGTCGGTCGGGGCGGCGTTCCGCGTCAGCAGGGCCGCGGCGCTCATGATCTGGCCGCTCTGGCAGTAACCGCACTGCACCACCTGCAGGTCGAGCCAGGCCTTCTGCGCCGCCGCCCCGGCCGGCGTCGCGCCCACCGCCTCGATGGTGGTGACCTTGCGGCCGGCGACGGCGTCAAGGCGGGTGAGGCACGACCTCACCGGCGTCCCGTCCAGCCATACCGTGCAGGCCCCGCAGATCCCCTTGCCGCAGCCGAACTTGGTCCCGGTCAGGCCGACGAGATCGCGGATCGCCCAGAGGAGTGGGGTGTCCGGATCGGCGTCGACCTCATGCGCGCCGCCGTTGATGGTGAGCTGCACCTCAGCCCCGGAAGCGGCGGTTGAGCTTGCGCATGCCGCCGATCCAGCGGTTGTAGTCGGCGGTCTTGTTGCGCATGTAGGTCAGCACCTCGGGGTGGGGCAGGATGAGGAAATCCTCCGCCGCCAGGGCCTGGACCACGCTCTCGGCCACCGTCTCCGGCTCCATCATCCCGTCGATGCTGGCGACGCCGTCGGGGTTGCCGGCCGTCATGTTGGTGCGCACCGCCTGCGGGCACAGCACCGAGACCTTGATGCCGTCGTCGCCGTAGGTCAGGGCCAGCCATTCGGCCAGGCCGACGGCGGCGTGCTTGGTGACCGCGTAGGGGGCCGAGCCGATCTGCGAGAGCAGGCCGGCGGCCGAGGCGGTGTTGACCAGATAGCCGCCGCCGTTCTCGATCATCCTCGGCACGACATGCCGCGCGGCCCAGACGTGGGCCATGACGTTGATGTCCCAGATCCGCTGCCAGGCCTCATTTGAGGCTTCCGGCCCGCCGCCGACCCCGATGCCGGCGTTGGAGCAGAAGAGATCGATCGGCCCCACCTCGGCCCACGTCGCCTCGACCAGCCGCTGGATGTCGGCTTCCTTGGCGACGTCGACCACAAACGCCCGCCCGCCACAGGCCTCGGCCACCGCCTTGACCCCGGCTGCGTCACGGTCGGCGCAGACCACCGCCTTGGCCCCCTCGGCCGCGAAACGCAGCGCCATCGCCCGCCCGATGCCGTTGGCGGCTCCCGTGACGACCACGACCTTGCCTGCGACTTCCATGAGCGGCTCCCTACTTTTATCCGCAGATTTCGCAGATTACGCAGATAAGAGAAGGTTTTTGGCCCTTCGGGGCGTTCGCCGGCATCGACGGCTGCGCCCAGATACGCCGCGAAGCGGCTGTCCTTTCTTCATCTGCGCAATCTGCGAAATCTGCGGATCCCTTCCCTTCTCTTCCCCTAAGCCTCACTCCAGCGGCTGGCGCCGATCAGGCCCATGCCGTCGGAGATGTCGGAGGCGATGGCGGCGCGCAGGGCGTCGGCGTCGCCGGCCTGGATCGCCGTCAGCGCGGCCTGGTGCTGGTCGACCAGGCTGGCGGTACCGTAGCGGCCGTAGACGACCCGCATCCACGGCCCGAACTGCAGCCACAGCGTCTCGATCAGGCGGTTGAGGGTCGGCCGCTCGTTGGCGCGGTAGATGCTGAAATGGAAGGCGAAGTTGTTTTCCATGTAGGCCAGCACGTCGCCGTGCTCCATGGCCCGGTCGATGGCGGCGTCGATATCGCCGAGCCGACGGAGGTGAGCCGGGCCGATGTGGGGCATGGCCAGCACGGCGGCCTCCGGCTCCAGCAGCAGGCGGCAGGTGAGGAGGTCGGCGAAGCGCTCCTCGGTCATCGGCGGCGATTCGACCCGCCGCTTGGAGCGGATGCGCACCGCCCCTTCCGCCGCCAGCCGCGAGAGGGCGTCGCGCACCGGCATCTGGCTGACCCCGAGCTCGAGGGCCAGGCCGCGGGTGGAGAGCGCCGCGCCGGGCGTGATCTTGCCGGTGATGAAGCGAGCGCGCAGTTCCTCGTAGACGCTGGCGTGGAGCAGCGGTTCGGTGGCGTCGGAGTCGAGGTCGATGGCGGTGGTCATGGTGCGATCTCAGCCGACCCTAGCGGCGCGCGAGGCGCACGCCAAGCATTGACGTTTAGCCATCTATCGCATGATTAGGCGCGCAGCAGTCTGTGATCCCAGGGGAGGACATGAGCGAACTCGAGCGCTGGATCACCGATCGCGGGATCACCGAGGTGGAATGCCTGGTCCCGGACATGAACGGCGTCTTGCGCGGCAAGGTGCTGCCGGCCGCAAAGCTGATCGAGGCCGAGCGCGACCGCTCGCTGCGGCTACCCTCCTCGGTGTTCCAGGTGACGGTGACCGGCGAATACGCCGGCGACGATGACGATCCGGAAACCTACTCGGACCCGGACATGGTGCTGGCCCCCGACCCCGCCACCCTGCGCGTCGCCCCGGGCCTGAAGACCCCGACCGCCTATGTCTTCGCCGACGCCCTGCACCGCGACGGCTCGCCCTGGGCCTCGTCGCCCCGCCACGTGCTGCAGGCGGTGGTCGACCTCTACAAGGGGGCCGGCTGGCGGCCGGTGATCGCCCCGGAGCTGGAGTTCTATCTGACGGCGGTCAATCCCGACCCCGACATTCCGCTGACCCCGGCGGTCGGCCGCTCCGGGCGGGCGGAGAGCTCTCCCCAGCCCTATGGCCTCGAGTCGATCAACGAGTACGAGGACCTGATCGACGCCATCTACGAGCACTCCGACATCGCCGGCCTGGCGGTCGACACCATGATCCACGAGAGCGGCACGGCGCAGCTGGAGATCAACTTCCTGCACGCCGATCCGGTGCAGCTCAGCGACCAGGTGATGGTCTTCAAGCGCATCGTGCGGCAGGTGGCGCTGTCGCATGGGCTCTACGCCACCTTCATGGCCAAGCCGATGGAGACCCAGCCCGGCAGCGCCATGCACCTGCACATCTCGGTCGAGCGCGAGGAGGACGGGAGCAATCTCTTCGCCGCCCCGGACGGGACCGACAGCGACCTCTTCCGCTGGTTCGTCGGCGGCCTGCAGACCTTCCTGCCGGAGATCTCGCCCCTCTTCGCGCCGAACGTGAACTCGTTCCGCCGCATGCGGCCCAGCCACAGCGCCCCGATCAATGTGCAATGGGGTCACGACAACCGCTCCTGCGGCCTGCGGGTGCCGATCGCCGACGCCAAGAACCGGCGGATCGAGAACCGCCTGCCGGGGGCCGACTCCAATCCCTACCTGGCCATGGCGGCGGCGCTGGTCTCCGGCTGGCTCGGCATCGAGGGCAAGCTCGAACCGATGGCCCTGGTGCGCGGCAACGCCTACGAGCACGCCCGCACCCTGCCGCGCACCCTCGACGAGGCCCTGGAGCGCTTCCGGGCCTGCGAGCCGGTCCGCGCCGTGCTCGGCGAGCCGTTCTGCGCCGCCTTCGCCGCCATCAAGGACGCCGAACTCGAAGCCTTCCAGGGCGTCATCAGCTCCTGGGAACGCGACCACCTCCTGCTGAAGGTGTGAGGGTGGCGCCGCCGATCTCATCTGCGTTGCTGCTGAGGCTCGGCGCGCGAAGCTCCTCCATCAATTGCGTCATCCCGCGCGCAGGCCGCGAAGCGGCCGGAGACGCGGGACCCAGGGGCGGCCGCCGCCGGCGCTCGAACCCCCTGGGTCCCGGCTCTCCGCGCTCACGCGCTCCGGCCGGGATGACGCAAAGTGTGGGCGCGCGAGATGCGTGAATGACCTTCAACTCCGGCCTGGGTTTCGCGGACTGCTACTACCTCGCTACGGCGACGCCGGCAGCCTTGCGGCCGGCCTTGGCCGAAGACCTCGAGGCCGAGGTCGTCGTCATCGGCGGCGGCTGCACGGGGCTGTCGGCGGCGTTGCACGCCGCTCAACGCGGCCGCTCGGTGGTCCTCGTCGAAGGCGGCCGGATCGGCTGGGGGGCGTCGGGGCGCAATGGCGGCCAGATCATCCCGGGCCTCCGCAAAGGGCCGCTCGAGCTCACCAAAATGCTGGGCGAGCCGGCGGCCCGCGCCGCCTTCGACCTCGCCTGCGAAGCGCGCGATCTGGTTGTCGAGCTGATCCAGAACAACGCGATCGACTGTGATCTCAGGCTGACCGGCCACCTCGCCCTGGCGATCAAGCGGGCCGACGCCGCCCACATGGCCGAGGAGGCCGACGCCCTCGATCGCTGGGGTTATCCGCACGCGAATTTCCTCTCCCGCACCGAAGCGCGCGACATGGTCGACGCCGACGGCCACGGCGGCCTCTTCGACGCCGCCGGCGGCCACTTCCATCCGCTCAACTACGCCCTCGGCCTGGCCCGCCTCGCCGAAGCCGCCGGCGTGCGGCTGTTCGAAGATTCGGCCGCCACCGCCATCGCCCAGGACGGGGAGGGCGTCCGCGTCTCGGCCGGGGCGCACACGGTGCGGGCCAGATACGCCGTCCTGGCCGGCGACGCCCTGCTCGCCGGCCTCGCCCCGCGCATCGAGGCGCGGATCATGCCGGTGGCCAACTACGTCGCCGTCACCGAGCCGCTGCCCTACGCCGCCGAACTCATCCCCTCCAACGCCGCCGTCTCCGACAGCCGCTTCGTGGTCGACTATTATCGCCTGACCCCGGATGGCCGGCTGCTGTTCGGCGGCGGCGAGCGCTATAGCCGCCAGCCGCCGGCCGACATGGCCGCCTTCGTGCGGCCGTTCATGGAGAAGATCTTCCCGCGCGTCGCCGGGGCCCACATCGACTACGCCTGGGGCGGCCTGGTCTCGATCACCCTGACCCGCCTGCCGCACCTGGCCCGGGAGGGGAACGTGCTCGTCGCCCACGGCTATTCCGGCATGGGCGCGGTGCTCTCCACCCTGGCCGGCAAGCTCATCGCCGAAGAGATCGCCGGCGAGCACGACCGCTTCGACCGCCTCGCCACCCTGGCCCCGCCGCCATTCCCCGGCGGCTCGACCCTGCGCGCGCCCCTGCATGTCGCCGGCATGCTCTGGTACGCGCTGCGCGACCGCCTCTGATTTTCGAGAAGGACCCTGCCGATGACCGACAAATCCCGCGACAAAGCCCTCGGCATGGACCGGCCGATCGACCGCCG
>JBEKQJ010000234.1:0-5049 GCA_049519835.1 Caulobacteraceae bacterium
TGGTGCATCTGCCATTCGCTCGAAGGTTTGCGCTCGCCCTGCCAGGCGCCGTCGGGACCGATGAAGACGATCGTTTCGGCCGAGATCGTCTCCCCGGTCGCGCCGGTCGGCGAGATCAGCATGCCGTCCTCGAACCGGCAGCTGAGGTTGCCGGAGGCGAGGGCGTTCAGGCCCATCTCGCCGGCGCGGCGGTAGTGGTCGGCGAGATCGCGGCGCAGCGTCGCTTCGTCAGGCGTCATGGGCGGCCTCTTCTCCCTGCTCGTCCGCCTGGCGCATGCGGGCCAGGGCCTTCATCAGAAAATCCGCCCCGCCGATGCTGCCGGCCTTGAGCACCAGCGACATCGGCTCAGGCCCGCGTTGATGGCAATAGCCGCCGAAGAGATCGTCGTAGGCGGCCACCTCGAGCCTGGATGCGCCAAGCGCGCCCAGCACCGCGCCGGACGTCTCGCCGCCGGCGACGACGAATTTGCGCACGCCGAGCGCCGCCAGCCCTGCGGCGATTTCGGCCAGCAGCGCATCGGCCCGCGCCGCCGCGCCGTCGCGGCCAAAGCGCGCCTGCGCGGCGGCGACGCCCGCCTTGTCGGCCGAGGTCGCCACGCCCACCGGCCCATGCGCCACGTGCTCGGCCGCCCAGGCGAGGACGCCCCGTGACAGATCGGGCGCGTCGGCGTCGGCGGCCAGATCGATGCGCCAAAGCGGGTTGGCGCGCTCAAACTCGGCCAACTGGATGAGGGTGGGCGGCGCGCAGCTGCCGGCGATCACCGCCTCGAAACCGGGCGCGGGAGGCAGCAGGCGACGGCTGGCGGCGGGATCCGGCGCCGCGCCACGCCGCCAGGCCCTGGCAAGCGCCGGCGCCAGGCTGTCGCCGCCGGTCACCAGTGGCCAGTCGAGGACGAGCGCCGCGATGCGGTCGATGTCGTCCGCGTCGATGGCGTCGACGACCAGAAACGGCGCTGTCTGATCCGCCAGCCAGGCTTCGGCCGCCGCCTTTCCCGCCGCCAGCACCTTGCGCGGCAGGAGGCCGACCTTGACGCTGGTCTGGGTCTGCAGCGCCTCGACCAGATTGGAGGTCACGGCCGGCGTGGCCGGATCGAATCGCTTGAACGACTCCGCCAGCGGCGTGGGGCCGACGAACAACCGACCCTGATAGACGGTCACGTCACGCTCGACGTAGGCCGGGCAGAACACCGTCCGCGCCGCCCCGGTCGCCGCCAGCAGAGCTTCGGCGATCGGGCCGATGTTGCCGCGCGCGGTGGAATCGAAGAGCGCGCTGTACTTCGAGTAGATGCGCCGCGCCCCCAGGCGTGCGAAGGCCGCCGCCGCTGCGCGGGCCTCGCGCCGCGCCTCCTCCGGATTCACCAGGCGAATCTTGCGCGCCAGCACCATCGCCTCAGCGCCCGGAGCGAGAACGTCGGGCGTGGTCGCCAGAGGGCAGGCGACCCCCGCCAGCTCGATGAGGCTGGCGATCATCATGCCGCCGGTCAGGTCGTCGGCGAGAACCGCGAGCTCGAGCACCTTGCCGCCACCTCTCCCCGCGCGCGCCGCGCCATGCTAGCCAACTACGGGCTCTGTCGGAGGATGGCTATGACGATCGGCGGCAATTCGGCGGATGCGGCGCTCCGGGACCGGGCCGCGAAAGTGATCCCGAACGGGATGTATGGGCATCAGTCGGCGCGACTTTTGCCAGAGGGCTACCCACAGTTCTTCGCCCGTGCCGCTGGCGCGGAGATGTGGGATGTCGACGGCAATCGCTACATCGACTTCATGTGCGCCTACGGGCCGAATCTGTTCGGCTATGCGGATCGGGAGATCGACTCCGCCTACGTGGCCCAGATGCGCGAGGGCGATACGCTCACCGGCCCCACGGGCCTCATGGTCGAACTCGCCGAGGCCATGACCGGCCAGATCGCCCACGCCGAATGGGCGCTGTTCTGCAAAAATGGCACCGACGCCACCACTGCGGCGGTGATGAGCGCGCGGGCCGCCACCCGCAGACACACCCTGTTGCGCGCGCGGGGCGCTTATCATGGGGCCGCGCCGTGGTGCACGCCGCGCGATCCCGGCGTCGCCCCGGGCGATCGCGCCAACCAGATCTTCTTCGACTACAATGACGTTGCTAGCCTCGAGGCCGCCGTCGCCGAGGCCGGCGATGATCTGGCGGCGATCGTCGCTCAGCCGATCAATCAGCCGGCCTTCGCCGCGCAGGAAGCGCCGACGCCCGCGTACGCCCTCGCCGCCCGCGGCTTGGCGAGCCGTGCCGGCGCCATGCTGATCGTCGACGAGGTGCGCACCGGCTATCGCACCAGCACGGGAAGCATCTGGGACGATCTCGGCGCGCCGCCTGACATGTCGGCCTGGGGCAAGGTGCTGGCAAACGGCCATCCATTGTCGGCCCTGGTTGGCGGCGCCGCCGCGCGCAAGGGCGCGGAGCGGATCTATACAACCGGCTCGTTCTGGTTCTCAGCCGCGCCCATGGCCGCGGCCCTGGTGGTCCAGAAGCGCGTTCGCGAGGGCAGCTATCTCAATCACATCAAAGCGATCGGCGGCGCGCTGCGGATGGGCCTGGCGGACCTGGCGGACCGGCACGGAGTCGGGTTCCTGCAGACGGGGCCAGAGACCATGCCGCTCTTCCTGTTCGCCGACGACGACGCCGACTTCCGCGCCGCCTATTTCTGGTGCCAGCAGATGCTGCGCCGCGGCGTCTACATGCACCCCTGGCACAACATGTTCATCTGCGCGGCCATGACAGAGGCGCATGTCGAGCAGACCCTAGCGGCGGCCGACGAGGCCTTCGCCGCACTCGCGTCTGCGCGCGTCAGTCTGCCTCCGAACCGGGTGCTGGCGGCTTAGCCGTCTTGCCGAACCTGAAGACAACCGCCGCGATCCTGGTCGCGTTGACCGCCTGGTCGATGCTCGGCCTGCAGCTGGCGTTGACGCTGAACAATATGGCCGCCGAAGGCCTTGTCGCCGGCCTGTGGCGCTATCTCGGCTTCTTCACCATCCTGACCAATCTCGGCGTCGCGGTGGTGGCGACGCTCATGGTCGTCAGGCCGGAACTGGCCGGGCCGCGCGTGCGCCTGGCGACGGCGGCCTCGATCCTCTTCGTCGCCCTCGTCTACTCGGTGGCGTTGCGTAACATCTGGCATCCCACTGGCTGGCAGGCGGTGGCCGATCACGGCCTGCACGACGCGGTCCCGCTCCTTTTCCTCATGGCCTGGCTGCTGGCCGGGCATGGCGCGCTCAAGTGGCGCGACGCTCTGTGGGCCATGGCGCCGCCGCTCGCCTACTGCCTCTACGCCTTCGCCCGCGGCGCCGCAGACGGCTGGTACGCCTACTGGTTCCTCGACCCCCATGCGCTCGGGCCGCTGAAGCTCGCCGGCAGCATCGCCGTCCTGGCGGCCGCGGTGCTCGTCATCGGCCTCATCCTCACCGCCATCGATCGTTGGCTCGGGGGTCTAGGTCGAAGCCGACCGATGTCCCTATAAGGCTTCCATGGCCGACCCCTTCGATCCCGGCGTTTCGCTCGCCCAGCTGGCCTCGCGCATGGCCGACACCACGCCTCAGGCGGTGGCGCTCGGCATTCGCTTCGTCTCGGTCACGCCGGGTCTGGCCAGCCTCGCCGTCCCCTACGATCCGAAGCTGGCGGGCGATGCGGCCACCGGCGTCCTCGCTGGCGGCGTCGTCACCACCTTGCTCGATCATTGCTGCGGCCTGGCGGTATCTTCAAAGCTCCTCGAGCATGGCGCGATGGCGCCGATCTCGACGCTCGATCTTCGCATCGACTACATGCGCGCCGCCGAGCCGGGCCGCGAGATCATCGCCAAGGCCCACTGCTACAAGCTCGGCCACACCATCGCCTTCGTGCGCGCCACCGCCTTCGACGGCGACGAGGACGATCCCGTCGCCACCGCCCAGGCCGCCTTTTCGATCAACCCGCCGCCAAGGGCGCCCGCGGCGTGAGCGACGAACGCGCCGCGCGCCTCACCGCCATGCTGGAAGCCATCCCTTACATGCGCTTCCTCGGCATGCGCGCCGAGCTGGCCGGCGACGAGATGACCGCCATCCTGCCGTTCGCGCCGCACCTCATCGGCAACCAGATGCTGCCGGCCCTGCATGGCGGCGTCATCGGCGCCTTCCTGGAGGCGACGGCGATCTGCCAGCTCGGCGTCCGCGAGCCGCAGCGCCGCCTGCCGCGCACCATCGACGTGACCATCGAATACCTGCGTCCCGGCCGCGCCTTCACCACCTACGCCCGCGCCGAGGTGATCAAGCTCGGTCGTCGCGTCGCCAACGTCCATGTCGAGGCCTGGCAGGAAACCCGCGCCTCGCCGGTCTCAGCCCTGCGCGGCCATTTCATGCTGAGTTCGGCGGAGGAGTAGGGCGACCGGCGGCGGTAGCGGGTTGATCAACGCGGCGGCGAGCGCCGGCGGCCCTCCAGCGACAATGCGTCATCCCCGGGCTGAACACTTGTCCTGGGGACCTATGCACGCCGGCCGCCGCCGGTGTTCATGGGTGGCCGGGACTGACGCCCGGCCCTGACCGTAGAGGAAGGGCGGGGGAGGAAGCGATTGACCCCGCACCGTCAGCGTCCTAACGCCCCCACCATGCTGCAAGGCCTCTCCCATCTCGCCCGCGAGGCGCGCACGTGGCCGTTCGAGCAGGCGCGGGCCCTCCTGGCGCGCCTCTTCGTCGTGCGCCTGAACGCCGCCGAGCGCGACCTCGCCGCGACTCTCTTCGCCGCCGGCAAGATCGACGAGGCCCTGGCCGCCCTGCCGGCCCTGCGCACGCCGGTGATCTTGCAGACCGGCTATGGCGCCTCGGGCCTGCCGCACATCGGCACCTTCAACGAGGTCGCGCGCACGACCATGGTGCGCAACGCCTTCCGCGCCCTGACCGAGGACCAGATCCCCACCCGGCTGATCTCCTTTTCCGACGACATGGACGGCCTGCGGAAGGTCCCCGACAACGTCCCGAACCGCGAGATGCTGGCCGAGGATCTCGGCAAGCCGCTGACGAGCGTGCGCGATCCATTCGGCGAGCAGGCCAGCT
>JBEKQJ010000235.1:0-5045 GCA_049519835.1 Caulobacteraceae bacterium
AGGGAAAGATACCCTCGCTGTCGAAACCGTCGAGCGTGTAGGCGTCGGTGTGGCAGATGCCGGTCGCCTTGATCTCCACCAGCACCTCGGCCGCCTTCGGGCCTTCCAGGTCCACCTCGACGATCTCGAGCGGCTTCTTGGCCTCGAAGGCGACGGCGGCGCGGGTCTTCACTCCTGGACTCCCTTTGTCGGCTGGCGGCCCGGCAGTTAGGCCAACTCACCCCGAATGGGAACCCTGTCGGGCGCTACCTCGGTCAGGACACAGAGACCGGAGCCGGTGGCGCCGCAGCGACAGCCTGGGTCAGCGCCTGGACCAGCGCCGCGACGTTCGGCGTGCCGAGCCCGGTGCACATGTCGTAGCCCGGTCCGGCGTTGTACGCCCCATTGCTGCCCTGGGTGATGTCGTGGAAGCTGGCGGCGCCGTTCAGCGGATAGAGCAGCGCATTGAGGTAAGGCAGCCCCGATTGGCCGGCGGCGACGCGGGCCTGATTGATCAGGGCGCAGATCCCTGCCCAGGTCGGGGCGCTCCAGCTCGTGCCGCCGATGGCGATGTTGCTGCCGTTCAGCACCAGAAAGGCGCCGGTGTTCGGATCGGCCACTGAAGCCACGTCCGGAACCAGCCGATCGGTCCCAGTCGGCACGCCGTTCCCGGTCTGCCAAGCCTGGCGCGGGAATAGCACGCTGCGGCCGCCCCCGCCGCTGGCCCAGGCGGTCTCCGAGCCGATCGAGCCATCGGCGTTCAGGTTGAGGCTGGTGCCGCCGACGGCGATCACCGCCGTGTCGGTGGACTCGTACTCGGCTTGCAGCGGCCCATTGGAGCTGTGGCCGGTCTGGTCGGGATTGGAGCCCGCGTCGCCTGTGGAGACGAAAACATTCACCCCCGCCGCCGCCAGCTTCAGGAACTTTGCGTGCTGAGTCTGGACCTCGTCGCTGACCATGTAGGTCTCGCCGAGACCCAGGCTGATCGAGAGCTGGCAGAGGCTCGGATAGTTGGGCAGGTCGGCGACGATCGCGTCCAGGGCCGCGTCCAGCGCCTGGAAGGTGAGCTCGCCGGCGGCGTAGATGCGGATATTGGCCCCCGGCGCAATGCCGCTCGACCAGGAAGCGTCCAGCGTCTCTTCGCCCGAGGGTGGCGGGACGGTCCCGCCGGAGACATTGATCTCGGCGATCTGAGCCATGGTGACGTTGACGCCGGCGGCCTGCCAGAAGGCCTGGAGATCGGAGGCGGCTGGGAAGGTGTCGATCAGGATGGCGATCGTCTGGCCCTGGCCGGTGAGATTGAGCCCGGCTGCGCCGTAGGCGGTCAGGATCTCCTTTGGCAGATAGGGCGGTGCGAAGTTGATCGCTGGCGTGGGACTGAGAAACTCCGGCGCCAGAAGCTGGCGGAAGTGCTTGTTGATCCGCCGGTAGGGCTGGAGGCCCGAGATTGCGCGCACCGAAGCGCCGATGTCGGCAGGCAGACTGGGAGGGCCGTCGGCCGAGACGTAGGTCACCCCGTCCTTGACCACCGGCACCATGTGCACCTGGAGGCATTGCTCGATCGTGCTGATCGGAGCCAGGGCGTAGACGCCGGTGTGGTCGGCCGACACCTTCTCGACTTCGAATCCTTCGCTCTTCAACCAGGTCGCAAGCCGCTCGGCGGCGGCGGGATCGGCCCCAAACCCGGCCACTGTCTCGCGCGGCAAGACCTTGCCCTGCGCCACCGCCGCCTCGAGCTGAGCGGTCTGATCGGCCGGCGTCTCCAGCGAGAACAACACCTTCATGGTCTTGGTTCGGTCCGGCTGCGTGGCCAGGTTGATCATCAGCCCGCGCCGCTTGACCAGGTCACCATCGTTCAGCCGGTCGGCGCTGCCCTCGAATGTCTTGCGATCAGCCATGTCACGCTCCCTTACCCGGACGCGCCCACGGCGCCCTTCAAAACACCCCCACCCGTTTGAGTTTGGACGGCCTGTTCGGCGCTCTGACGCCGCCGGTCCGACTTCTTGCAGGCAATCTACACCCGGCCTGCGGGCGTCCAGAACCGATGTTTTGCCGATGGGGCCGATGCTTGAGGCCGCAGTGCTTGCTCCGACGTTGCGATAGGGACAGCCTGCAATCCGGGACTGGTCGCGGCCGATTCCAGGCAAGGCATCGACTGACTCCAGAGGATATCGCGGGGGTGGTTGGATGACCGGACGCGACTACGTCTTCAGGCTGATCGCCGCGACCGGTCTGGCCATGGCGCTCGGCGGCGCCGCGCTCGCGCAGGAGACCGGCAACACGGTCGCCAATGCCGCCGTCGCCACGCCCGCACCGGCCAGCACCCCTGCGCCTGAGCCTGTCCGGCTCACCCTCGATCAGATCGATCTCGCGCACCACAGTGTCAGCGGCCGTCTGACCACGGATACCAATCCACGCTTCTTGGCGCTGGCCGATCCCAGCGCGATCCCGCTCCTGGCCCGCGCCCGCTCGGGCGATCTCCTCGATGCCTCCGTTGACGCGGCCGGCAACCCGACCCGGCTGGTCGGCGTCGTCCGCGTGATGCGCCCCGTGGCGGTTTGGCCGCGCGTGTTAGCGCTGGCCGGCGTGCTTGGGGCGTTGCTGCTGGCCGCCAGTCTCGCCAGCGGCTGGCGGCCGCAGCGGTTCCTGATCGGGGTCGACAACCGCTACAGCAACTCGCAGTGCCAACTGGCGCTCTGGTTCAGCGCGGTCGCCGTGGCCTACGGCGCGACCGTCGCGCTGCGCGTGGTCAATCTGGGCGGCGATTTCATCGGCGGCGTCGGCCTGACCGCCAACGTCGCCGCCCTCTCTGGCTTCAGCGCGCTCAGTTTCGGCGGCGCCAAAGCGATCACCGCTGGCAAGGTCGCCGCCGCGACCGCCAGGGGTCTCGAGGTGAAGACGCCGTCCATCACCCCGCCGAGTCTCGTCCGCGATCTGGTGAGCAACGACCATAACGTGCCCGATCTGGGCGACTTCCAGATGATCCTGATCAGCGCCGTCGCGGTGGCGATCTTCCTGGCCCAGACCTTCCAGTACTTGGGCGCGCTGGAGATCTCGCCAAACGTCACGCTGCCCGATGTCGACACCACGCTGCTGGCCAGCTTCGGCATCGGCCAGGCGGCCTATCTGGCCAAGAAAGGGGCGTCCAATGCGGGCGACGGCTGAACGCGAACAGGGCCGCCGGACTGGCGGCCTGGTCCCTATCGGGACGGCGATCCTGCTGGCGGGGTGCGCGAGCCCCCTCACCGCCCCGCCCGGCGTGCAGGGCTGCATCGGCTACATGACCCCCTACACGCCGTCGGCCTTCGAGACCCAGCCCGGCCCGGCGGAGCTGGCCGCCCAGGCGGCGGCGCCGGCAACGTCCCTTCAGAAGATGCTGACACGCAAGCTCGCCGCCGCCCCGCCGGCCGGCGAGAAGCCCCTGGCGATCAATGTCCTGGTGCTATCCGGCGGAGCCGAGTGGGGCGCCTACGGGGCCGGCTTCCTCAACGGGCTCTACGGCCAGAAGCCCTCGCCGCCCGGCGAGATTCCGCTCGGTGACTTCGACTTCGTTTCCGGAATCAGCACTGGCGCCATCATGTCGACCGAGGCCTGGCTGGCGATCATCTATGGGCGCGATCCCGCCGGCGGTCCGAACTACGGCCTGCAGCAGCTCGCCAACCTCTACCAGGTCAGCGACTCCCAGCTGTTCATCGCCAAGAACCCGCTGTTGTCGATCGTGTTCTCCAACGGGGCCATGGACCCCATTGGTCTGCAGGCGATCGTTCGCCAGCGGGTCAATACCTACCTGCCGGTGCTCCGTTCAGACAACGCGCCCGATCAGGTCGAAGTCGGGGCGGTGAATGTTCGCAACGGCAATCTCTATAGTTTCGACCTCAAGGCCATGGCGCGCTCAGACGATCCGCACGCGCTCGATTGCTATTCCGGGGCCATCCTCGCCTCCTCCGCCATCCCGCTCGGGTTCCCGCCGCGCTACATCGACGGCTATCCCTACTTCGACGGCGGCGTGCGCTTTCTCGCCTACTTCGACGACGTGCTGCTCAAGCTCAAACAATCGAGGCGCAACGTCGCGCTCAATCTCGTCGTCGTCGTCAACGGCAATCAGTCGGCCAACGACCCAGGCGGTTCGCCTGACCTCGCCCAGGCCGCCGAGGAGGCCGCCGGCTGCGATCGCGCCACGCTGGCCAATTCGACGACAGCCTGTCCGCCGATCGCCAACACCCTTCTGGGAAACATGGTCCCCGGCCAGAAGGGCAAGGGCCTCGTGCCGCGCACCGTCGAGGACATCATGGTCCAGCAAACCAAGATCGACTCCGTCTTCCGGCTCTATACCGACTGGAAGTCGAGCGGCCTGCCAGGCACGTTCCGCTACACCTACATTCCCAACTGGCGGCTGGCCGCGCCGCCGCCAGGGGCCGGCCTCACGGGTCCCTGCCAGCCCAGCAACACCAAAGACCAGTTCAACCAGCCGTTCATGAATTGCCTCTTCAAGATCGGTCAGTACGAGGGCCAGATAGGCGACTGGACGTGCGCCGAGGCGCAGGGTCCGGGATCGGCAGTCGCGGGGGGATCGCGACGCTGCGAGGCGGCGGATCGGCGGGCAGGCCCCTAGTCTTCCACCGGCAGACCGGCCTCGCGCCACGCCTTCATGCCGCCATCGAGCGCGACGGCCCGATCGAAACCCATCTCGCGCAGCGTCGCCGCCGCCAGCGTCGAGATCTTGCCGAACTCGCAATAGGTGAGAATGGGCGTCGTCGGATCGGGCAACTCGTTGTTGACGCGCAGCTCGAGCTGGCCGCGCGGCAAGTGCACGGCGCCCGGGATGTGGCCGCCCTGGAAGGCGTCACGCTCACGCACGTCGAGGACGACCAGGTCACGGCTATTGTCGCCCAGCCGACTGGCGAGCTCGACCATCGACATGAACGGCGCCTTGGCGGCCGCCTCGGCGAGGAGCTGCGCCACCGACTTGCCGCCGCTCATGTTGACCCTCAGGGCCTCGGTGAGGTGGGATGGCGCGGCCAAATCGAGGTGTTCCATCATCTCGACGAAGGCTGGACGATCTGACT
>JBEKQJ010000236.1:0-5031 GCA_049519835.1 Caulobacteraceae bacterium
AAGGTGTTGACGCGCCGGGCGTGCGGGCGACGCGGAAGTTGACCATCAGGTTCAACAGATAGCCGCCGAGGCCCACGAAGCTCGACGCCGCGACGCGGCTCAGGATGACGTCGAAATGCAGCACGCTGACCGACAGCCACATCAACAGGGTCACGGTGAACGCGGAGACCGCTGCGATGGCGAGGAAATAGACGAGGCCGGCGCGCAGGCCGCGTTTGGTCCCGGCGAACACCAGCCACCGGGCCAGGAAGTAGCTGAAGCCATTGGCGACCAGGAACGCGACGACGGTCGCGACCAGGTAGTCGAGGTGGGCGCGACGAACCAGCAGGAAGAGCAGGCCGAGGTCGAAAAGGAAGGTCGGCAAGGAAATGGCGGCGTTGCGCGCGAACCGCGGCGCCTGGCTCCGCGCTACGGAGAACCAGTTTCGCTCCCCGCGTCGGCGTGAATGTTCGGTCGTCGAGCCACGCAGCATGCATCCTCAAGCGCCGGCCTCAAGGTTTTGTTGCCCGACATGCAGTTCCTGGCGCCATGGCCGGGGCGCGGGCTCGGTCTGGACATTCGACGCAGCCGCCGTTCCAACTAGGCAACCCTCGCCGCAATGGGGGGTTAAGTCTGAGATTGCTGCCAAGGGGCGCGCGCGATGGACGAGCAATGGGTGTTGGTCGTCGAGGATGAAGCGGCGCTGCAGCAGATTGTCCAGGTTGCGCTCGAAGAGGCCGGCTTCGCCGTCGCCGTGTCCCGCAACGGCGAGGTCGCCGTCGAGCAGTTGGAGCGTCAGGACCGAGCCTTTGTCGCGCTGGTGACCGACGTCCAGCTGTCACCAAAGGGCATGGCGGGTTGGGACGTCGCCCGGCGCGCTCGCGAACTGAACGGGGCGATACCGGTGATCTACATGACCGGCGCGGCCGCCGACGACTGGTCCTCGAACGGCGTTCCCAACAGCGTCCTGATCAGCAAGCCGTTCGCGCCGGCCCAGATCGTCACGGCGGTTTCGCAACTCCTCAACACGGGAAGCGCCACCGGCGCCTGAGCCGATCCCACGGGCATTGGCAAACTATCCCAGGCTTGCGAGTGACGCAGATGGCCACGCATGTTTGGCCGATCTGGGCCGGCTCGGCAGGGGAGGTTTCAGTGGTGGATAAACCGGCTGAATGGCGCGCCGTCCTGGCGATGTCGGCCGCGATTGCGGTTAGTGGCGGCGCCGCGCGGGCGCAGGACGCGGTCGGTGATTGGCGCGGGACGCTCAGCATTCCAGGCGGCGAACTACGTATCGGCGTGACCCTCAGACCCAAGGCTGGCGGCGGTTATGAGGGCACGCTGGAGAGCCCCGATCAGGGGTCCGGTCGCCTGGCGCTGGACGGGGTGAAAGTCGAGGCGGGCGAACTCGACTTTTCCATTTCCTCCATCCACGCCAACTATTCCGGCCGCTGGGACGCAGGGCGCAAGGCCTGGATCGGCGAATGGCGCCAGGGCGCGGCGCTGCCCCTCGTCCTCACGGCGGGGAAACCCGAACCGCTGCCGGTGCTCAAGGGGTTGGACGGTGACTGGGCGGCGACGATTCCCATCCCCACCGGCGCCAACATTCGCCTGATCCTGCATGTGCGCACGGGCGCCGGCGGGACGGTGGTGACCTTGGATTCGCCCGACCAGCTGGCTTACGGCATTCCGCTTCGCACCCTGGCCAGGGACGGGCAGAAGGTCGGCTTCGCGATCAACGGCTCCACCTTCGAAGGGACGCTCTCGGCCGACAGCCGGTCGATCGACGGCGTGTGGACGGGCGTCTCCTACAAAGGCCCCCTCACCTTCGCGTCCAGGCCCGTGGCGACGTCCGGCCCCAAGCGGCCGCAGACGCCGCGGCCGCCGTTCCCCTACCGCAGCGAAGAGGTGGCGGTGGACAGCGCTCCCGGGGTGAAGCTCGCGGGCACACTCACCTTGCCGTCCGGCAAGGGTCCGTTTCCGGCCGTGGTGCTGATCGCCGGCTCGGGCGCCCATGATCGGGACGAGACCATTTTCGGCCACAAGCCGTTCGCCGTCATCGCCGACCGCCTCACCCGCGACGGGATCGCCGTGCTGCGCATGGACAAGCGTGGCTCGGCCAAGTCCACGGGCGACTACAGCAGCGCGACCGACGACGATTTCGCCGTCGATGCGGCGGCCGAGGTCGCCTTCCTGCGAACCCGCGTCGACATCGATCCGGCTCGGGTCGGCCTGATCGGCCACAGCGAAGGCGGCCTGGTGGCGCCGAAGGTGGCGGCCAAGGATCCCCGGATCGCCTTCATCGTGCTGATGGCTGGACCCGGCGTGCCGCTGTCGGAGGTGCTGCGCGCCCAGCGCGCCGCTCTCGCCCCGGCGATGGGTTGGAATCCCGAGCAGATCACCAAGGCTCAGGCGATGTTCGACCATGTCGATGCGGCCATGCGCGGGTCCAAGGACCAGGCCGACGCCAGGGCGCAGGCGCTGCAGGTGATCAAGGCCGAGGGCGGCGATCTGACCCGCGCGCCGGGCGCCGCCGACGCGCTGGCCGACCAGCTGAGCTCGGGCTGGATGCGCGATCTGCTGCACTACGACCCGCGCCCCACGCTGGCGAAGGTGAAATGCCCGATCCTAGCGCTGAACGGTTCGAAGGACGGCCAGGTGCCGCCCCGGCAGAACCTGCCGGCGATCCGGGAGGCGACCACGGGCAATCCCGACGTCACCATCGTCGAGCTGCCGGGTCTCAACCACCTGTTCCAGACCGCCAATACCGGCGCGGTGGGCGAATACGCCGACATCGAGGAAACGATCGCCCCGATCGCGCTCGACACCATGTCGGCCTGGATACGCAAGCACGAGGCGCGGTGAGCGGCGCCTTTCCTTGGCGAGGTGGGACACACACCCGCCTTGGCCGTTCCTTGCACGCGAACCCCTCGGCCCGATAGGGTCAGCGGTCAGGCGCGGGGGCGACAACCTCAGCCAGAAGACTTCGGAGACCACCGGATGAAACATGCCTGGGCGTTGACAGCGCTGGTCCTGGCGGCCGGGCCAGGCGCCCGGGCCGCGCCGGTGACCGGCGACTGGGGCTTCGACGCCGCGGGCATGGACACGTCCGTCAAGCCCGGCGACGACTTCTTCGCCTACGCCAACGGCGGCTGGGACAAGGCGACGCCGATCCCCGCCGATCGGCTGGGCTGGGGTGTCGACGCGGTGATCGCCGCTCAGGCCGAGGCGCGGGTGCGGGCGATCCTGGAAGCGCCGCCGGCGGCCGGTCCCGACGCGCAGAAGATCCACGCCGCCTACCAGGCGTTCATGGACCAGGCGCGCGCCAACGCCCTTGGCGCGGCTCCGATCGCGCCAGACCTGGCGGCGATCCGCGCCGTCCGGACCAAGGCCGAGATGGCCGCGCTGATGGGCCACTCGACCGAAACCTTCCAGCCATCCGTCTTCGACCTCGGCATCAATCCGGACCAGAAGGCGCCGGACCGCTACGCGGTCTCGATCGGCCAGGGGGGCCTCGGCCTCCCCAACCGCGACTACTACCTCGATGCCAGCTTCGCGGCGAAGAAACAGGCCTACCAGGCCTACGTCGCCCAATTGCTGACTTTGGCGAAGTGGCCGGACCCCGAGACCGCGGCCAAGGCCGTGGTCGATTTCGAGACCCGCATCGCCGAGGTGAGCTGGACCCGCGCCGAACGCCGCGATCCGGACAAAACCTACAATCCGACCTCCGTGGCCGAGCTGCAGACCGCCGCGCCCGGTTTCGCCTGGCGGCCGTTCCTCGACGCCGCCGGCCTCCCGGGTGTCGACCGGGTGATTGTGCGCGAGAACACCGCGTTTCCGAAAATCGCCGCGATTTTCGCCGACGCGCCGTTGCCGACCCTCAAGGCCTGGGCGGCGTTCCACGTCGCCGACAGCGCCGCAGCCTATCTCAGCGACCCCTTCGATGACGCCCGCTTCCAGTTCCGCGACAAGACGCTGGCCGGCCAGCAGGCCCAGCGCGACCGCTGGAAGCGGGCCGTGGCCTTCGTCAACGCCGGCATGGGCGAGGATGTCGGCAAGGTCTATGTGGCCAAATACTTCCCACCCGAGGCCAAGGCCAAGATCGACGCCCTGGTGCGCGAACTGATCGTGGCGCTCGGCCAGAGGATCGATCGCCTCGACTGGATGAGCCCGGAAACCAAGGCCAAGGCCCACGCCAAGCTCGCTCAGCTGACGGTGAAGATCGGCTATCCCGTCGTCTGGCGCGACTACACGGCGCTCAAGGTCTCCCCGACCAGCCTGGCCGGTGACGCCGAGGCTTTCGGCGCCTTCGATTGGCGGCGGCGCGTCAGGCGGCTGGACAAGCCGGTGGATCGCACCGAGTGGGGCATGTCTCCCCAGACGGTGAACGCCTACTACAACCCGACCATGAACGAGATCGTCTTCCCGGCGGCGATCCTGTCAGCGCCCTATTTCGATCCGGGCGCGGACATGGCGGCCAACTACGGCGGCATCGGCGGGGTGATCGGCCACGAGATGACCCACGGTTTCGACGACCAGGGTCGCAAGTACGACGGCTCAGGCGTCCTGAAGAGCTGGTGGACGCCGGCCGACGCCGAGAAGTTCGAGGCCGAGGCCAAGAAGCTCAACGCCCAATACGACAGCTACGAGCCCCTGCCGGGCGTGCATGTGAAGGGCGACCAGACGACTGGCGAAAACATCGCCGATCTGGGGGGCCTGCTGATCGCGCTCGACGCCTACCACAATGCGCTGCACGGCCAGCCGGCGCCCGTCATCGATGGCCTCACCGGCGACCAGCGCTTCTTCCTGGCCTATGCCCAGAGCTGGCGCGACAAGGTGCGCGACGACTATCTGCGCCAGCTGATCGTCCGGGACGTCCACAGCCCCGAGAAGTTCCGCGTCGACGGCGTGGTGCGCAACATGGACGCCTGGTACCCGCTCTTCGAGGTCAAGCCGGGCGACAAGCTCTATCTGGCCCCCGCCGACCGCGTGCGCATCTGGTAGGGCGGCGGCCCGCTATCGCAGCTCAGGCGTGCTCCGCCGTGTGACGAATCC
>JBEKQJ010000237.1:0-5030 GCA_049519835.1 Caulobacteraceae bacterium
TATCCGGGAGGTCGTCGAAGGCTCCCTGCGTCGGTTGAGGACGGAGGTGATTGACCTTTGTTACCAACACCGTGTGGATCCGAACGTACCGATTGAGGAGGTCGCCGGCGCGGTCAAGGACCTAATCGGTCAAGGCAAGGTCAAGCATTTCGGCCTCTCGGAGCCCGGCATCGAGACCCTCCGTCGGGCTCACGCGGTCCAGCCGCTGACGGCCATTCAGAACGAGTATTCCCTTTGGTGGCGACGACCCGAGGAAGCCGTGTTGCCCGCCTGCGAGGAGCTAGGGATCGGGTTCGTTCCCTTCAGCCCGCTTGGACAGGGATTCCTGACCGGCAAGATCGACGAAAACAGCCAGCTCGCCAGTTCCGACTATCGCAACACCGCTACGCGTTTTTCACCCCAAGCACGGCGCGCCAACCAGGGCATCGTCGATCTCCTCACCGAGACGGCACGGCGCAAAGGCGCCACCCCAGCTCAGATCGCGCTGGCCTGGCTGCTGGCCCAGAGACCCTGGATCGTACCCATCCCTGGAACAACCAAGGTGCACAGGCTCGATGAGAACGGCGCAGCCGCATCGGTCGAACTCACCGCCGAGGACTTGCGCGAGATCGAAGAGTCCGCATCCAAGTTGGAAATCCAGGGCGGCCGGTACTCCGAAGCCGCCGAACGGATGACCGGCGTCGAAGCTCCGCTCTCGCGAGCCATCTGAGGGCCGACCCAATCTTCAGTGCGTCGGCGCGCCGACGAGAAGTCGAGCGCGGAGCTTCGCAAGGGTCGGGGCGTCGATGCCAAGCCCAAGCCTGAGGTAGTTGTCGAACGATCCGTAGCGTCGATCCACCTCGTCGAACGCAGCGTCCAGATAGGCGCCGCGCACGGTCATCACCGGTTCCATTCTGGCGGCCATCGCCGGCTGCATGGTGGCGAAGAGGGCCTTGTTCTTGTCCGTCAAGTAGGCGTTGCTGGCCAGATAGTCGGCCATTACGGTTTGGCGCGGAACGCCAACGGCGGTGAGCAAGACCGCTGTCCCCCAGCCGGTGCGGTCCTTCCCCGCAGAGCAATGATAGACGACGGCGCCCTTCTCTGTCGGAACGCGCGACACGAGGCTTGCGTAAGCCGCTCGTGCGCTTGGCATTGAGACGAACTGTCGATTTGTGGCGACTAGGAAGTTGACGCCCGTTTCGGGGCTAGGCCCTTTCAGGACGGCGTTGACGTCTGGCGGCGAGGTAGCGAGGACGTCGGCCACGAGCCCCTCCGCCCCTTGGGGTAGCCGGTCTGGCCCATTTCGGCGCTCTTTCTCCGTCCGCAGGTCGACGACCAAAGAGGGGGCCAGTTTCGCGATTGTGGCGAGGTCGCTGTCGCCGAGGCGGTCGAGTTGATCGGAGCGATACACCAGTCCCATCTTCACCCAACGGCCGTCGGTGGTGCGGTAGCCGCCGATGTCCCGGAAATTGGGCGCTGTGGCGAGGTGCAGGCTGCGATCGGCGATGACCAACGGCTCGCCGTGCCGCGGGCGCAGCTCGAAATACCACCGAGGAGCAGACGGCAACGCGGCGACAGAGATCTGACCACGCGCCCCACCCCGGCCCACAATCATCGACCCCGATTTCGTCGCGGTGGCCCGGGCCGTGCGTCGCGCGATTACATCGACAGCTCCGGCGCTCGGCGCTGCGGACCAGGAGATGAGGAACTTGCGTCCGTCGGCGCTCGCCACATCAGCGTGAAGGAACGGGATGGCTCGCTCGCGAACCGCGGAAGCGACAGTGGAGGTCGCGGCGAGCGCTCGCCCGCCATGGGCGGTGAAGGCGAGCAACGCCGCGGCCAAGGCCGACGAAGCCGAGCCTCGCAATCCTTTGGCCAGCTTGGCCATGCGTCGACTCTCCAGGTGGCGATGAACGATCGTCAGAACTTTAGTCGGCGACCTCGATGATGGTCTTGCCAAGTCCCTGCCCCGTTAGCGCATATTCGAGCGCTGGGGCGAACTCCTCTAGCCGAAAGCGCCGTCCAACCGGGGGCGCAAGCTGGCCACTGGCCACCCAGCCTACGAGTTCCGCCAGATGTTCGGCGGCCCGCGCGGGCTCGAGCAGTAGAAACTGACGCACATCGACTCCGATGAGCGCGGCGCCCTTCATCAGGGTCAAATTGGCCGGCAGCGCGGGTATCGGTCCGCCGACGAATCCCACCACGAGGTGGCGTCCGCGCCAACTTTGGGAGCGAAAGGCGAGCTCGAAGAGGGGGCCGCATACGGGATCGAAGACGACATCGAGCCCTGCGCCCCCGCATGCCGCCTTGAGCCTGTCGCGCCAGCCCTCCGGCGTCGTGTCAATCGCCAGGTCGGCGCCATTGGCCTGAGCGAAGGCGCGCTTCTCCTCGCTAGAGCCAGCAGCGATCACTTGGGCCCCGAGCAACCTACCCACCTGCACGGCCGCCATGCCGACACCGCCCGCCGCGCCAAGCACCAGAAGTCGTTCCCCTGGCCGAATTGCCGCGCGATCGCGCAGCGCATGCAACGCAGTGAGGTAGTTGACGCGGAAGCCCGCCGCTTGGGCGAAGCTCATTCGCTCAGGGATTTTGGCGACGCCGCTCGCCGGGGCAATGGCCAGCTCGGCAAAACCGCCTCGGACCGTCGCCATGACGCGGTCCCCCACAGCTAGGCCAGAGACGCCTTCTCCGACCTCGTCGATCCAACCGCTTACTTCCTGGCCGGGCGTGTGCGGTAGAGGCGGCTTTACCTGATATTGGCCGAGCGCCACCAGCGCGTCGACGTATCCGACGCCGCAGGCCGCTACGCGCAGACGAGCCTCACCCGGCCCTGGTGTCGGGGCTTCGGAATCCACAAGTTCGTAGTCGGCGATCGACTTGAGGGTCTCAGCCCGGACGCGCCTCATATGGCTTTTCCTTAGGTCTGTCTGGCTAGCCGACAGAGATCAAACTGGTCCCGCGAGTCCACAAAATCCAGGTGCCCAATGGCTTTGCGAGGACTGCGGCGATTCATTGTCAAAACAAATGCACCGTCCGCCAGGATGGCGCGGCCAGGTGTGGGTCATGGGCCGACCTCGCAAGCCTCCGAAGTCCATCAGAGCGGAACAAGGTGCGCGGCCGCGGCGGCCAGGAGGCCCAACGCCAGCACGGGTATGGCGAGGACACCCCAGCCGCTGGCGCGCGCTTCGAACCAGCGGCCGAGCTTGACGGTCAGGGTGTTGGAATCGGCGTCGCGGGCAATCATTGAAGGGTCCTCGATCGTGGGCCATCGGGACGGCGTCCCTATGGCCGTGCTGAATTTCATTATGCAATTATTGTCGCGCAAGACGACCAACGCGCCAACGATAAATTGCAATGTGAAAGTCTTCCGAGTGGGCGCCGAGCGTCATGGCGCAACCCTTTTTATGTGAACAAGCGGCAGGCTTAAGGTCCGGGGCTCTCAAACAGAGTCCTCAACCGGAGACTGGCCATGCCCTATTTTGTGGGATTGGACGCCTCGAAGCGTGCCACCCAGATCTGCGTCATCGACGAGTCCGGCGCCGTCGTCAGCGAAGGCGTCGTCCCAACCGAACCAAAGGCCATCAACAACTTCCTTCGCGGCGCGGGCCGCCGCTACCGCCGCGTGGGGTTGGAGGCCTGGAGCCTGTCGGCGTGGCTTTACTCTGGTCTCGCCAAGTCAGGGCTGCCGGTGATCTGCGTCGAGACGAAACAATCGAGCGCGCTCCTCACCGAGCCCACGGCGTGCCGGCCAGGGCCTGAGTCAGGTAGTCGATCAAGGCCGTGACGCGAGCCGGCCGCAGGTTGCTCGGCGGGGTGACGAGATTGAGGGCGATCTCGGGGATGCTCCAGTCCGGCATCACTTCCACTAAGCGTCCGGCGGCGAGGTCGTCCCAGACAATGAACTCCGGCTGCAGGGCTAGGCCCCAGCCGCTCAGCAGGGCCGGCGCCAGGGCGTCGGAATTGTTGATCCGCAGCCGTCCACCGACCGGGACGGCGTGCTCGCCCAGAGCCTCGTGCCGGAATCGCCAGACGTCGGGCGGCTCGAGGTTTGTGTAGATCAGGCAATCGTGCGCCTCGAGGTCGCGCGGGTGGGCGGGCACGCCGCGCCGCTCGAGATAGGCCGGCGAGGCTACGAGCGGACGGCGCACGGCGCAGATTCGTCGGGCCCGCAGCGAGGAGTCGGCCAGGGCGGCGATCCGCAAGCCGACGTCGTAGCCGCCCGCCACCAGATCGACGAAGGCGTCGCTAAGCGACAGCTCGACGTCGACCTCCGGGTAGCGGGCGAGGAAGTCCGGCAGCAGGGCCGCTAGCCGCCGGAGGCCGAAGCTCATCGGGCCGGCCACGCGCACCAGCCCGCGGGGTTGGAGCGCCTGAGCGGAGGCCTCGGCTTCGGCCAGTTCGCCCTCCTGCAGGATGCGGGCGGCGCGGTCGAGCGCCGTCCGCCCGGTCTCGGTCAAGGAGATCTGCCGCGAGGTGCGGTGCAGGAGCGAGGCCCCCAGCCGCCGCTCGAGCCGCGACACCGCCTTGGATACGGTGGGCTGCGAGAGACCGAGCGCCGCCGCGGCGCGGGCGAAGGAGCCGGTCTCCGCCACTTTGGCGAACACCGCCCAGGCCTCAAGGTCGGGTAGGCGTTGCATGAAATTTCGGAAAGTAAGTTATTCCATCAATTCCGATGATCGATAGCTCTTAGCGAGCCTATGTTCAAGCTGTTCAGGTTCCGCACCACAGGAGGCGCGCCATGCCGAAAGCCGAAGCCAAGCCCGGGAAGACCCTTCTCTCCCCGACGGACCACACCCTGATCCTCATCGACCACCAGGGGCAGATGGCCTTCGCCACCAAATCCATCGACCTGGCCCTGCTGCGCAACAACGCCGCGCTGGTGGCCAAGGCGGCCAGGGAATTCGGGGTGTCGACGATCCTGACCACGGTGGCGGCGAAGACCTTCTCCGGGCCGATTTTTCCGGAGATCAAGGAGGTGTTTCCTGACGCGGAGTACATCGACCGCACCACGATGAATACGTGGGAAGACCCGCGTATCGCCGATCGGGTCA
>JBEKQJ010000238.1:0-9845 GCA_049519835.1 Caulobacteraceae bacterium
TGAAGGGTCGTCAGGGCGAGCAACCGATTTCCGGCACGGTCGACGGCGATACGCTCACCTGGTCGGCCTCGATCACCATGCCCATCCCGATGACACTGGAGTTCACCGTCACGGTCAGCGGCGACGCCATGACCGGCAGCGTCAAGGCGGGCGCGTTCGGCTCCTCACCCCTGACCGGCGTGCGGGCCTGATCTAGAACCCTATGACCAGCCTCGTCTCGGCCTGGAACGAGGCCAAGCGCAGGCTCGAGGCGGCGGGCGTGGAAAGCCCGGTGATCGACGCGCGCGTGCTGCTGGAGGCCGCCGCCGGGGCCAGCCGCGCCGACATCCTGGCGGAGCCGCGGCGCGAGCTCAGCAAACCCCAGATGGCGACGTTGGAGGACTACCTCGCCCGCCGCGAAGCGCGCGAGCCGGTCAGCCATATCCTGGGCGCCAAGGGCTTCTGGAAGATCATGTTGCGGGTGACGCCGGACGTCCTGGCGCCGCGGCCCGACACGGAGACCATCGTCGAAGTGGTCCTGGCCGCGTTTCCCGAGGGCTGGCCGTTCGCCATCCTCGACCTCGGCGTCGGGTCCGGGGCGATCCTTCTGGCCATCCTGGCCGAGCGACCGCAGGCGCGCGGCGTCGGCGTCGACGCCTCCGAGGAGGCCCTGGCCGTGGCGCGCGAGAACGCCGCCGAGCTCGGTCTCACCTCCCGCGCCGCTTTCATGCGCACCGACTGGACCGCCGGTCTGGATGGCGATCAGTTCGATCTGGTCGTCTCCAATCCGCCTTATATTCCCACCGGCGACATCGCCAAGCTGGCGCCGGAGGTGCGCAATCACGAGCCGCGCCTGGCCCTTGACGGCGGCCGCGACGGCCTCGCCGCCTACCGCGCCCTGGCGCCGCAGATTCTGCGCGTCTTGAAGCCAGGCGGTCAGTTCGCTGTCGAGTTCGGCGTCGGCCAGCGCGAGGCGGTCGCCGGCCTTTTTTCGGCAGCCGGCGCCGAGAGTCTCAGGGTCACCCAGGACCTCGGTGGACGCGACCGCGTGCTCAGCGGCCACAAGAAATGACTTGGATAAGCGGGGTGGACGCGCTACATCCTTGTCTGTCTCCACCCAAAATCGCTGGGGCCTGAGGCGCGGTTCTCTGAACGGCGTTCTCTCTTCCGGCGCGGCGCGGCCCACGGGCCGCGCGGCGGAGACGGGAAGCGGGCGCGCGCGGCGGGATCGGCGGCGCCTGGCCCCAGGATCTTTGCAATGCGCAGACGGGGCGGCCAGTTGGACGCCCGGCGCACAGGACTCCCGCAGCAGGTCGGATCGGAATGAGAGATTTCAAAGGCATCAAGCGCCAGCGCAACCGCAACCGCAACGGCGGTGGAGGCGGCGGCGGTGGAGGCGGCGGCGGTGGCGGCAAACCACAGAACAACATCAATCGGGCGTTCGACTCCAACGGTCCCGAGGGCGTGAAAGTGCGCGGCGCGGCCCAGCACGTTTACGACAAGTACCAGCAGCTCGCCCGCGACGCCTATACGTCCGGCGACCGCGTGCTGGCCGAGAACCACCTCCAGCACGCCGAGCACTACTTCCGCGTGCTGCGGGCGATGCAGCCCCAGCGGCCGCTGACCGACATCATCGGCCGCGACGCCTTCTCATCGGGCTTCGACATCGATTTCGAGGACGAGTCCGGCGAAAACCAGGCGGCGGAGGCGGAAGCCGAACCCGCCGATGGCGAGTCTTCGGAACGCCCTGAGGGCTGGCGCGAGCCGCGTCCTCGGGAGGAATGGCGCGGCGAAGGCGATCGCAATGGCGGCTACGAACGGCAGGGCCGCGATCGTTTCCGCGATCAGCGCCGTTTCGACCAGCCGGAGCGCAATGATCGCCAGGACCGCGGCCAGCGCTTTGAGCGCTCTGACCAACGCCCCGACCAGCGCCCCGACCAGCGCCCTGACCAGCGCCCGGCGCCCCGCGTCGAGCCCGAGCCGATCGAGGTCCAGACCGGTCCGGTCCTTCGCGCCGACGACGGCGATGTGAGCTACGCCCCGGCGTTCCTGCAGACCCGGACGCCCGAGACCAGCGAGGAGACCCCTCGCCCGCGTCGCCGCCGTGCGCCGCGCGATTTCACCGACGCTCAGCCTGCCTCGGAACCCGAAGAAGCCTGATCCCACCCTGACGCCGGCGCTCTGACCCCATGGCGGAGACCGGCTGGAAGGAGATCTTCGGGCCGCGGCTCCTGCCGCGGACGGCGCTGGTTCTCCTGGGCGTCTGGCTCAACGCCGCCGACGGCCTCGTCACCGCCACCATCATGCCCCAGGTGGCGCGCGATCTTGGCGGCTGGGCCTGGTTCGGCTGGGCCGTCGCCATCTATCTGCTGGGATCGATCCTCGCCTCGGCCAGCGCCGGCCAGCTCGCCGCGCGCCTGGGCTTGCCGCGTGCGGTCGCGGTCACCGCCCTCATCTACGCCGCCGGCTGCACGGCCAGCGCCGCCGCCCCGGGCCTCGCGCCGTTCATGGTCGGTCGACTGGCGCAGGGCCTCGGCGGCGGCTGGGTGGCGGGATTCTGCTACGTGGCGATCAGCCGGATGTTCGATGAGCGTCTATGGGCCCGCGTCTTCGCCGCCTGCGCGGGCGTTTGGGGCGTCGCGACCTTCGCCGGACCGCTGGTCGGCGGCGCCTTCGCCGGGGCCGGATTCTGGCGGGGAGCCTTTTGGATGTTTGCCGCCCAGGGCGTGGCGCTGGCGATCGCGGCGCCCTTCCTGCTGCGCGGCGACCGCCTTCGCCCGGACGAGGCGCGCCGACCGCTCGCCTGGCGGACCCTGGGCGTTCTCAGCCTGGCGATCCTGGCCATCGCCCTGGCCGACATCGTCCCGGGCCCGTGGACGGCGCTGGGTCTGCTGTTGACCGGCTTGGCGCTGCTGCCGGTGGCGGGAGCCATCAACGCCCGGCCGGGCGAGCGGCTGCTGCCGCCCGAGGTGATGCGGCCGGCCAGTGCTGCCGGCGCCGGCTATGCGATGATCTTCGCCATGATCGCCGCTTCGACCGTCTTTGGCGTCTATGGCGCCGCCCTCCTGCAGACACTCTGCGGCCTTGGACCGCTCGCCGCTGGCTATGTCGTGGCCAGCGACTCGGTCGGCTGGGTTCTGGCGGCCTTCATCGTCTCCGGCCAGCCGGATGCCCGCCATGGCCGCCTGATCCTGGCTGGCGCGGCGGTCATCAACCTCGGCATGGGGCTGCTGGCGCTGACGATTGGCATCGGTAGCGCGGTGGCGGTCTTCGCCGCCGGCTTCGTGTTCGGGGCCGGCTTCGGCCTCTGCTGGTCGCTCACCAACCGGCGGGTTCTGGCCGCGCTGCCCGCCGACGAGCGCGCCATCGGCGCCTCGGCCTCGCCCACCGCCCAGGCCATCGGCTCGGCGACCGGCGCCGCGGCGGCCGGCGCCATCGCCAACCTCCTGGGCCTGGCCCATGCGTTCACCCCGGCGCGCGCCGCCGCCGAGTCGCCGTGGCTGTTCGCCGCCTTCCTTCCCCTCACCGGGCTGGGGCTTCTGGCCGCGGCGCGCCTGGCCCGCTCGCCAGTCGCGCCGGCAAGCTGATCGGCCGGCCCAGGCGCCCGATCGCCGGTGGAGTCGGGCGCGGCTGGCGTCACCATCGGCGCCGCCCAACGCAGGGTTTTCAGGCTGGATGCCGTGGCGTCTCGCCGCACCCTGCGTCACCTTGCATATTGCTCGCCCATCCGGCGAAATCATCTCGTTTTGACTTACAGATTGCATTCAGCCAATTGCAAACAATTGTGCAGCCCGCTTCCGTGGTGATTTTTTTTGGCCTATTCAGGAACCGCGCTGGTGAGGCGGCGTTTTCACCACGTCTTCTCGCTCAATGTTTCGCCCCCCCGACTGAAGGCGAGAAGCTTGGCCCGGTCCGGACCTCAACGTCCGGGCCGGGCCTTTTGCGTTTCGGGCGCAGTCAGTCGAGAACCGCCCAGGGGCCACAGCGCCGGTGAGACCCACGCGAAGCCGGCCAGGATCGCCGCCAGCGCGCCCGCCAGCCCCCACCACAGCAGCTCGTGCCCCGGCCACCAGATCAGCCAGGCGATCGGCCCGCCCGTCCGGGCCAGCGGCTGCAGCGCCGGCTCCCACATCAGCGCCACGACGATGATGGAAAGTCCGGCCAGGCGTCCGGCAAGCGCCGGCGGCGCCTTCCGCCGGGCGGCCAGCAGTCCGCCTTCGACCATCAGCAGGAAGACGGCGCGGTAGTCGCCGTTCTGGCCCATGGCGAAGCATCCGAGCATCACCGCCGCGCCAACCGCCAGCAGGGTGCGGTCGCGCGGGTCCATGCCGGCCAGGACGGCGGCGGCGCCGGGGCTCCGCGCCAGGATCAGCGCGCCGGCGGCCGCCGCGGCCGCCGCCAGACCGCCGAACAGCAGGACGATCAGCGGCGAGCGCGTCACCGCCCGCGCCCAGCCGGTCAGGTTGGGCGCCCCGAAGGCCAGCTCGTCCCATGGCGGGTGGGGCACCGCCGCCAGGACGAGCGGCAATTCCCGGCGATAGGCGAAGACAAACCCCGCCACGACCAGCACGCTGACCCCGGTGACCGCCCAGAACATCCGCGGCCGTTCCCGGAGCGCCGCGACCAGGGCGGCCAGCGGATAGAATTTCAGCAATCCGGCCAGCAGCAGCACGGCGTAGCCCGCCAGGCGGCCGATCCGGCCGCCTTGGGTGAGGCTGCATCCGATCACGACCAGCACGAATATCGCCAGGTCGACATTGGCCCGCTCCGCCCCGAAGGCGACCATCGGCGAGACCGCAGCGAGGGTGAAGACCGCCGCCTCGCGCCAATCGGCGGGCCGGAAGACGAACCACAGCGAGGCGAAGAACGCCGCGTCCATGGTCAGGCCGATGGCATAGCGCCAGGCGGGCCCAAACGGGATGAACCGCGCCTCCAGCCAGAGCGCATTCGACGAAGGCGCTGACCCCCTCCCAGTCGATGAACGGCGTACGGAAGGCGGCGAACCCGGTCAGGGCGAAGGCCCGGTAGTAGAGGTCGGGGTCGAGCCGCCACATCACCGCAAACGCCGACAGCAGCGCCAGGCCGGTCAGCGGCGCGATCAGGCGCAGACCGGTCATTTGGGTGGGCAGGGCCTTGGCGCCAGCAGCCGCCACGATCCCTCGGCGGCGATCTGGACTGGCTGGCAACCGGCGAAGATCCCAGGCGGAATCCGACCCCTGACGAAGATGTAGCTCCAGCGCGCCGGGTCTACCGGCCGGCTCGGATGATTGGTCATTTCAAATTTGACGTCATCGTACGGCGGCGGCGGGGCGTGGGAAAAGCGCACCACCTCGTGCGGATCCTCTGCGAAGCTGAGGTCGACGAAACCGCCTTTCTCGACCGCGTACCATTGCGGAAAGTGCAGATAGACCAATGGGTTGACGGCGATGGCGCTCTGCTGGTCGTAGACAAGCGAAAGCGCCCGCCGCCCGGGCGCGGCGCGGGCGAGGACGCCGTCGAAGTCCTGCGCCTCGCGGGAGAACGCCCGCTGCTCGTTGATGTGCTGAATGAGACCGAAACCGCCGAGGATGGCGGCGAAGAGGCCGATCCGTGGCGTCAGCCATGCTGCGAGGGGCGACGACGGCGCGGACGGCCGGGCGAACAGCCAGGCGTAGGCCGGCAGAACGAACAGTGAGAACCGCGGATAGATCCACATCTCCATGATCTCCAGCGGGGTGAGCGCGATGATCGCGACCAGCGCGCCGGCGATGATCCACGCCTCTCCTCGTTTGGGTGCGACGCGGAGGCCGCAGATGAAGGGCAGGAAATACAGCCCGACGCCCACCGACCAGCTCCAGGGCGCCGACCAATCGTCGAAGCTCCCGCCGAGAATGGCGCCGGCCCGCAGGATGGCTGGGCCGGCATGCACGCGCAGGCCGTAGTGGCCGACGCTCGCCGCTTCGCTGCCGGTGGCGTGGAAGAACAACAGCAGGCAAACGAGAGACGGCGCGACGAACGGCCACGTCATCGGGATCAGTCGCCGCAGCGGGCGACCGCTGACCGCCACGAGGCCGGCGCCCACCGCCATGGCGAACACGAAGACGAACGCGTGCGAGAGGAGCGTCGCAAGACCCAGCACCGACACCAGCAGGCCCCGGACCGCGCCGCCGCCGCGGGCGTAGCACAGCGCCGCCCAAATCAGTCCCAGCCCCAACGGCGCGGCGACCAGGAACGGGAACATCCCGTAGCTCCACGCGACGCTGAAGAACGGGATGAAATAATAGCTGTCGAGGGACGCCGGCGCGTCCAGCTCGCCGCCGATGGCGCGGCCGATCAGGCCGAAGGCGGTGTACGCGCCGGTCAGCACGACCTTGATCGCCGCCAGCGGCGTCATGACCAAGGCCAGCGGCAGGGCCAGGGCGTAGCCGAGAAAGTAGGGCGTCGCGAGGTCGACCCGCAGGTCCGCCGCCCAGGCCGAGCGTCCGAGGATCAGATCGCGCCACATCGCGATTTCAGCCGAATGCTGGGAGATGTCGACCATGGCGGGTCGGCCCGGCGCCCAGATGATCGCCAGGCCAAGGAGGAACAGCGCCAGGGGCGGGAGCGCCTGGAGGTTCAGGATGGATCTGCGCTGTGCGACCCCGCTCACGGGCTCTGGATCTCCAGCAGCGTCCAGGATCCGGCTTTCGCCACCACCGTTGTCGAGCTGCCCGCGAACAGCGGCGCCGGAACCGCGCCACGCACGAAGACATAGCGCCAAAGCCCCGGGCAGAGGCGCTTCGGGCCGCCGGCGAGCGCGAACGCGGCATCGCCGTAGGGCGGCGCGCCCGGATGGGCGAGGCGCACGATCATGTGCGGATAGAGCGCGAAGCTCGGGTCGACGAGGCCTGCCTTCTCGGCGGCGTACCACTGCGGAAAGTTGATATAGACCAACGGGTTGACGGCCGCATCGCTGCGCCGGTCGACGATGAGCGACAGGGCGCGGCGCCCGGGATCGGCGCGGGCGAGGACGGTGTCGAAATCCCGGGTCTCGCGGGCGAAAGCGCACTCTTCGACGAGATGCAGTGAAAGCGCGAGCGCGCCGATGAGGCCGGCGAGCCAGGCAGCGAGAAGACGCCGCCCGGCGAGCGGACCCGGCGCCCCACCGAACAGCCAGGCATAGGCGGGAGGCGCGAAGAGCGCGAACCGCGGATAGACATAGTTGGTCGCCCACACCGAGAATGGCGCGAGCAGCATCACGGCCGCCAGGGCGCAGGCGATGACCCAGGCCTCCCGCCGCCCGTGTGGCATGCGAAACCCGCCCAGGAACGGCAGGGCGAACAGCAGGCCGCCCGCGGCCCAGGCCCAGGGCGCCGTCCAGGCGTCGAAACTGCCGGCGAGCAGCATCGCGGCGCGGACGATCGGCGGACCCATGTCCCAGGCAAGACCCAGATGGCCGACGGTCGCCGCCTCGTTGTGTCCGACGGGAAGCGCCAGGGCGGCGCAGGCGACGAGCGGCGGCAGGAAGGGCCAGAGCCGGGCGAGGATGCGGCGCGGCTTGCGCGCCTCGATCGCCAGCAGGCCCAGGCCGATCGCCCCGGCGAACAGGAAGACGAACGCGTGCGAGAACAGTGTGGCGAGGCCCAGCACCGAGACCAGGACGCCACGCCGCCAGCCGCCCTCGCGGGCATAGCGCAGCGAGGCCCAGATCAGCCCGAGCCCCAGCGGGGCCGCGACCAGGAAGGGGTAGAAGCCGTAGCTCCAGGCAATGCCGAAGAACGGGATGAGGTAGTAGCTGTCGAGCGCCGCCGGGGCGTCCAGCTCACGGCCGATGGCGCGGCCGATCAGGCCGAAGGCGGCGTAGGCGGCGGTGAGTACGACGTTGATCGCCGCCAGCGGCGACATCGCCAATGCCAGCGGCAGAGCCAGCGCGTAGCCGAGGAAATAGGGCGTCGCGAGGTCGATCCGCAGGTCGGCCGCCCAGGCCGAGCGCCCGAGGACCAGATCGCGCAGCATCGCCACCTGGGCCGCGTGTTGGGGAATATCGACCATCGCCGGCCGGCCGGGCGCCCAGATGATCGCCAGGCCGAGAACGAAGAGCGCCAGGGGCGGGAGCGCCTGGAGACTCAGGATGGCTCTGCGCTGTGCGGCCCCGCTCACAGGCTTTAGCCTATGCCACGATTCGGCCGGGGCAAGGCGACGCTGCGCCGCATGCGTCGGTCGGCGTTCCGGGGTAGTCTGCAGACGGGTGGAGGGATTTCACATGCGCAAAGCTTGGCTGGCGGTCGGCGCGGTGCTCGTCTTGGCCGGCTGCCACGATACCCCGCCCCCCCGTCGCGCCGGTCTATGGAATGAGACGTTCACCAAGGACGGCAAGCGCGACCTTGGAATCTACAGCTCGGTGCATCTGTGCGTCGGCCCGCAAACCGACGCCCATAGTCCGATCTTCAGCTTTGACGCCGCCACAAAACAGGCTGGCGCCCGCAAATGCACCGCGCCGAGCGCCGGTCGCCGCAGCGATGGCCTCTACACGTTTTCCTCGACCTGCCCGAAGGCGGGTGGTGGCACGACGCGGACCGACGGTTTGGTCAGCGGCAACTTCCACACCGCCTATCACATGCAGATCGCGTCAACGACCGAAGGGTCGACCGATACGCGATCCAACGGCCGACATGTGGTGGAGATCGACGGCCAGTGGCTGGGCCCCTGCCCGGCCGGCCTGGGGCCTGGTGACATGATCCTGCCCAATGGCCTGAAGCTGCCGCAAGGACGGCTGGTCGATCCCCATCGTGGGCCTAAACCTCCGGGCCCGGCTGTGCCGCGGCCCAGCGTCTCTAAATAGCGCCTGCTAGGTGCTGCGGCCGGCCCTACTCGGCCGGCTTGCACCCAGTCGGCTCAGTGCGAGAGGTAGGCCGTCTGGATCGCCTTCTGGAAGAGCTCCGCCAGTGCGCTGGTGATGTCCCCGTCGGTGTTGACCTCGGTATAGAGACCCGGCGAGGCGCAGTTCTGAGCGGCTACGGCGACATTGTCCGTCCCGCTCTCATTGCTGCCGTTGAATTGGAACGGCTCGACATTGTTCACATAGAAGCCGTTGGGATTGAGCGGATTGTAGGTGAGGTACAGGAACGCGATCCGGATCCCGATGCCGTTCGCATTGATGTTGTTCTTGATATCCTGGCAGTACGACACCTGGGTCGTGGGGTCGGTCAGCTGGTTGGGGCAGGACATGATGCGGCCGGTGCCGCTCTCACAGGTCGTCGGCGCCGCGGCCCCGCTCGGCAGCTGCCCGGACGCGTAGTCGTTCAGCCCGTCGGAGATGATGAACAACACCTCCTGCGGAGTATCCCCGGTCGCCGAGGTGCCGTTCCCAGGCGTCGGCATCTTCGTGTAGAGCGTCGCGAGCGCCGGATCGAGGTTGGTGTCCTCGTCGTTGTCGCCGAACTCGTTGCACGCGGCCAGAAGGCAGCCGTTCTTGTAGATTTCCAGCTGGGTGAGCGTGCCGGCGGCGGCTCCCGCGGCGGCGAAATCGCTCGTCATCGTTGCATTGCCCTCGGTATCGATGCTCGTTAGGGCGACCGGCCAAGTGTACATGGTGTTGAGACCGACAAAGGGACCCGAGGCGCCATTGTTGTCGAGCGTATAGAGTTCGACGGCATAGAAAGTGTTGTTCTCTTCCGCGGTCGCGGGCGCCAGCGACAGGACGTTCGCCACGGCCGTGTTCACGTAATCGATGCGCAGGGGGAGGCCCAGACACCGCGAGAAGGCGAAAGCATCCTCGGCGCCGAAGTACGGTTGGGTCGTGGACGTCACGCCGGGAACGCTCGTGGTCTGCGTTCCGTTCGACTCGCACGTATAAGATGTCGTCACGCCGCCGGTCTTGGACTGAGCCGGCGGCCAAGTGGCAGGCA
>JBEKQJ010000239.1:0-4980 GCA_049519835.1 Caulobacteraceae bacterium
CGACGCCCGAGGAGCTGAAGCTGGGCGTGGTGACCGCGCTGCTCGGCGCGCCGCTCTTTGCGCTGCTCGCCTGGCGCGCGGCCCGGAGCTGGCGGGCGTGAGCGCGGCCCTGACGCTGGAGGGCGCGGGCGTCATGCTCGGCGGCCGGCCGGCGCTGGCCGACGCCGACCTCGAGATCCGGCCCGGCGAAATCGTCGGTGTCGTGGGGCCGAATGGGGCAGGCAAGACCACCCTGCTGCGCGCGGCCCTGGGCCTCGCCAGGCTCTCGGCAGGCGCCGCCAGGCTCGCTGGACGGGACGTCAAACAGCTCTCCGAGGTCGAGCGAGCCAGTCTTGCCGGCTATCTGCCGCAGGAGCGCCGCGCCGCCTGGAACCTGCCGGCCTGGCGCGTCGCCGCGCTGGGGGCCTGGCGCCTCCCGCCGGTCGCCGCCCGCGCGGCGGCGATAGCGGCCTTGAGTGAGGTCGGGGTCGCCGCCCTCGCCGAACGCGGAGTCAACGACATGTCCGGCGGCGAGCGAGCCAGGACCCTGATCGCCCGTTTGCTGGCGACCGGCGCGCCCCTTCTGGCCGCCGACGAGCCGGCCGCCGGCCTCGATCCTGCCGCCGCCCTGCTGGTGATGGAGGTTCTCCGCGGGCGCGCGACGCGCGGCGCGGCGGTGATCGTCACCCTGCACGACCTGACCCTGGCGGCGCGGGCCTGCGACCGCCTGGCGGTGATGAGCGGCGGCCGTTTGGCTGCGGTCGGCAGCGCAGCCGAGGCGCTATCGCCGGAGGTGCTTGCTGACGTGTTCGCTCTGGAGGGAAGTCTCGTGCACACCGATTCCGGACTGGTCGTCGCGGCCAGAGCGCGTTCCGCTTGATCGCATCGTGCTCCTTGGCTCAGCGGTAGCCGTAGGCCCCACGCTTCAGATCGGTTTCGAGGGTGAGCGGCGCCGAGCCGCCGCGGAGGCGGGCGCGATAGACCTGCATCGCCTCCAGCACGCGCATGACGTAGTCGCGCGTCTCGGAAAACGGGATGCACTCGATGAAGTTGAGCGGATCGGTATTGCCGCTGCGGGGATCGCCGCAATAGCCGACCCATTGGTTCGGGCGTCCGGGGCCGGCGTTATAGGCGGCCGCCGCCATGACGTAGGAGCCGCTGAACTGATCGACCAGCTGGCCGAGGTAGGCCGAGCCCAGCCGCATGTTGTACTCGGGGTCATCGAGCTCATAGGACGAGTAGGTGACGCCGAGCCGGCGGGCGAGGCCCTCCGCGGTCCCCGGCATCAGCTGCATCATTCCGCGCGCCCCGGCCCCGGAGCGGGCGGCGGGATCGAAGCTGCTCTCCTGGCGAGTGATGCCGAGCACGAAGGCGGCTTCCGCACCCACCGCTTCGTTGGGCGTGGTGGCAAGGGGGTAGCCGCGTTCGGGCAGGATGAAACCGCGGCGGGCGGCGTTGCGCACCACACGCATGGAAAGCTGCTGCTCGCCCAGATTGCGTATGTCGTCGCAGAGCAGGGCCTCGTCGGCGGCCGAGGGCAGGACATCAGCGAGATCGCCCGCGAACGCCCGGAAGACGTCGGTGGCGCCGATATTCCGCAGGTAGCGGAGGGCGCGGACCGGATCGCTGGCTTCGAACGCCGCGCGTTCGGCGCTCGAGATCTGTGGATCGTGGCCGAGGTTGAGGGTTTTCTGGCCAGCGCGTCCGGCCGCCAACTGCCCGTAGAAGGTGGTCGGCCACGCCGCGGCCTGACTGTAGAACAGTTGGGCGGCGACCTGATCGTCCTCGGCGTCGGCGGCGCGGCCGCGCCAGTAGTAGCTGCGGCTCTGGGTGAGCGGCGAGTCGCCGGCCTCAGCCACCTTGGCGAAGTGGGAATCCGCCAGGTGCGGGTCGTGAAGGCGGGTGAGGGCGATCCAGCCGGCCAGGAACTGCGCTTCGGCGGCATTGGGCCCGGTGGTCATGCCGGCGTGGGCCGCGACCTGGTAGGCGCCCCGCGAGTCGCCCACCTGGAGCGCGTCGATGGCCATCGAACCGTGCTTCCAAAGGTGCTCCGCGGCCGCCTGGTCCGGCAGCACCTCAGGCAGACGCGCGACGTATTGAAGGGCGACGGTTTCCATGCCGCCGTCGCGAAGTCGCAAGGCCTTCTCGTAGGCGATCCCTGGCGAATCCTGCAGGGGCTGGGGCAGGGCGGCGACGAGGACGTCGGCGCCCGGATCGCCGCGACGCAACGCCATGCGGGCCTGGGCAAGGGCCTGCTGATCGGGTGTCAGGAACCGCATGAGGTCCTGCGCCGCGGCCGTGTGTCCGCCGTAAAGCAGCATGTCGACCCGCGCGGCGTGATCGTCGGCGGTGAGGGTGGCGCCGAAGGTGGCGAGGATAGTGTCCTCGGTCGGCTGTTCGAAAATCAGGCTGCGCCAGGCGGCGCGGATGACCTGCTGGGCCTCGGAAGGTCGGCCGCTGGCGCTGAGCGCCAGGGCGAGGGCCTGGGCGCCGCCGCCGGTGCGCGGCTTGTCGGCGCCGAACCAGGCGATGACCTGGGCCGGCGGCAGGCCGGAAGAGGGCAGGAGGGCCTCGGCAGCCTGCTCACGTTTGACCTCACGCGGCCAGCCGGCCAGCTCGCGGCGGGCGGACTCGGCCTCGGAGAAGGTGACTTCGGTCGGCGCGCCGTCGATCAGGGCCCAGAGCGCAATCTTGCGCGCGATCGGATCGGAGATCTGCGACATGGCCGCGCGCACGCCGGGACCATCGCCCCGTCGACCCGCGTTGAGCGCCTGGGTGAGCCAGCCGGCGTCACCGCCGGCTCCCGGCAGGGTCTGAGGCAAGGAGGCATAGGGGATGGGCGTGACCTGGGGTCCGGAGGGATAAACCGTTCCGCTCTGGGGATAGGTGGTCGCCGGTCCGGGCGGGTTGGCCGGCAGTGATCGGTAGGGGACGGGGGTGACTTGGGGTGCATCCGACGACGGCGGCGACTGGGCCTGGCCGTAGGGGTAGGCCGGCGTCGACTGAACATAGGGCTGGGCGGCGGCGAAACCCGCTGCGCAGACCGTGCTTGCCAGCAGTGAAAGAACGCGCCGCGTTCGCAACGCCAAGACCCTTCTCACAGACGCTCGCTGTATGGGGGATTGTCTCGTTTGATTCGCGCCCTTGGGACGCATAATGTTTCGCCTCACGCAGCCAAAGTCGCGGCCGATCGCGGCGTAAAGACGACATTTCAACCCGCATGACCGAAATTGCATTCCGGGGCGTCCTTACCGCCCTCGTGACCCCCTTTCGCGACGGCGCCGTCGACGAGGCCGCCATGGCGAGGCTGATCGAGCGGCAGATTGCCGCCGGCGTCCACGGGCTGGTGCCGGTCGGCACGACGGGGGAATCGGCGACACTCAGCCACGAAGAGCACCGCCGCGTCGTCAGCCTGACGGTGGAGGTGGCCGCGCGCCGTGTGCCGGTGATCGCAGGGGCAGGGTCGTACGCCACGAACGAGGCGATCGAGCTGGCGCAGCAGGCCCGCGAGGCCGGGGCCGACGCCGCCCTGGTCGTCACGCCCTATTACAACCGGCCGAGCCAGGAGGGCCTCTTCCTGCACTATCAGGCTGTGGCCCAGGCCGCGGGCCTGCCGATCGTCATCTACAACGTGCCTTCGCGGACCAGCGTCGACATCTCCAACGCCACGCTCGAACGGCTGGCGAAGCTGCCCGGGATCACAGGAGTCAAGGACGCCACCGGCGACATGGGCCGAGCCAGCCTGCAGCGGCGAGCCATGGGCCCGGGCTGGGTGATGCTCTCCGGCGACGATCCCAGCGCCCTCGGCTACATGGCCAGCGGCGGTCACGGGTGCATCTCCGTAACCTCCAACGTGGCGCCGGCGCAGTGCGTGCGCTTCTACGACGCTTGTCTGGCTGGCGACTGGCAGACGGCGCTTGAGCTGCAGAATCGCCTCATCCGCCTTCACAAAGGGCTGTTCCTCGACGCCTCGCCGGCCCCGACCAAGTTCGTGCTGGCGCATCTTGGGCTGTGTTCGGCCGAGAGCCGCCTACCGATCGCGCCGTGCGCCGAGGAGGTGAAGGCCGAGATCCTCGCCGCGCTGGCCGAGGCGGACGCGGCGTGACCGACGCCCCTCGCAAGCTGATCGCCGAGAACCGGCGCGCCCGGTTCGACTACCACCTCGAGGAGACCTTCGAGGCGGGCCTCAAGCTGACCGGATCGGAGGTCAAGTCGCTGCGCCTCGGCCGCGCCAACATCGCCGAATCCTACGCTTCGGCCGACGGAAACGAGCTGACCCTGGTCAACGCCTACATCCCCGAATACGGCCCAGCGAACCGCTTCAACCACGAGCCACGCCGCCCACGCCGCCTGTTGCTGCACCGCCGCCAGATCGACCGACTGCTTGGGGCGGTCCGGCGCGAAGGGCGCACCATCGTTCCCACCCGGCTCTATTTCAACGATCGGGGAATGGCGAAGCTCGAGCTGGCGCTGGCCAAGGGCAAGACCGCGCCCGACAAGCGCCGCGCCGAGGCCGACCGCGACTGGAAGCGCGAGCAGGGGCGCCTGCTGCGCGATCGCGGCTAGCGCAGCGCCTCAGAACGCCATCCTAAGCCCCAGGGCGATGTCCTGGCTGTTCCAGTTGCCGGAGGCTTCACCGCGATACTTCAGATAGAGCGTCCAGCCGTGCTCGTGGGCGGTCAGGCTGACCCCGAAGGTGGCGGCATTCTGGTCGAGCCCGATCCGATAGGGTCCGAAGAGCGTGCCATCGGCGGCGGTGAGCGCGAAGGCGGCGCCGGCCGCAGCCTGGTCATGCCGGTAGCCGATCTCGACATCCGGCGTCCAGGTCACCCCGCCGCTCTGGAAGGCGTGCGAGAGGCCGAGGTTGGCGAACGGCGTGACGAACGTGGTCGAGGCGCCTTGGCCGGCGACCGCGAAGGCCGAGCTCACGGAATCGCCCTCGATGAACGACGGACCGCTCAGGTGGGTGACGATCACCCCGGCCGCGGGCGTGATCTTGGT
>JBEKQJ010000240.1:0-6299 GCA_049519835.1 Caulobacteraceae bacterium
GTCAGGATAGAGTTCGCGGACGGCCTTGAAGGCGAGCGCCATGACCCGCCAGGGTCGGAAGGCGGCATGGTCGTAAGCGGGACCTTCCGTGACGATCTGCACCCCACTGCAGGGCTTGCCGACATGCTTGTGAAAGGTCGGCTCGAACCAGGCGTCGCGCAGCACACAGCCGGCCAGCCATCGCGGCGCCAGGGCATGCATCTTGGCGATCACCGCCCGCGCATCGATGTCCGGGGCGCCGAACACCTCCAGCGGCCGGGTGGTGCCGCGGCCCTCGGAAAGGGTGGCGCCTTCGACCATCACCGTGCCGGCGTAGGCGCGAGCCATGTAGAGGTTGGGGGCGTTGGGGCTGGGATTGATCCATGCCCGCTCGCCGAGCGGCCAGCCAAAGCCGGGCGCCGAGTCGGGCGCCCAGCCTTCCATCCCGATCACCCGGTAGTCGACGTCGAGACCGAGGGCGCCTACGAACCAGCCGCCGAGCTCGCCTAGGGTGAGGCCGTGACGCATCGGCATGGGTCCGGCGCCGACGAAACTTTCCCAGCCGTCCCGAAGAGTCAGACCCTCGGCGGGTCGACCGACTGGATTGGGGCGGTCAAGCACCCATACCGCCTTGCCATGCGCCGCCGCGGCTTCGAGCACGTATCTCAGCGTCGTGACGAAGGTGTAGATGCGGCATCCGAGATCCTGGAGGTCGACCAGGATGACGTCGAAGGTCCCCATCGACTGGCCGGTGGGCCGACGCACCTCGCCATAGAGGCTGAACACCGGGACACGGTGGATCGGATCGGTGAAGTCGGCCGACTCGACCATGTTGTCCTGCTTGTCGCCGCGCATGCCGTGCTGCGGGCCGAAGGCGGCGGCTAGCTTGATGTCCGGCAGCGCCGCCAGGGCGTCGAGAGAATGGACGAGGTCGGCGGTGAGCGAAGCGGGATGGCCCAGCAGGGCGACGCGCTGACCGACCAGCGGCGCGCGCAGGGCGGAATCTTCGATCAGGCGATCGATGCCGAACTTCATGGCCGCTCCGCAAGGACGAGCACGAATCCCGCCGCGTGGTGAAAGTCAGGTTTGCCCTCCGGATGGGCCAGGGACCAGTAGGATTTGGCCCCGTCCTCTCGCTCGATCACCGCCGTAAGAGCGACCCGCCAGGCGCCCCTTGGCGCAAGACCGACGAAATCGACTTCAGCCGAAAGCTCGAAACGATCCGGCGAGCGCTTCACATCGATGTCTGGCGCCCGCACCAGCGGCGAAGTCATGCCCCGGCGGTAGCCGTCGAAAGCGTAGAGCGCCCAGCAACCTGAGGGAGAGAGATTCACTTCGAGATAAGCCTCGCTTCCCGGCTCGGTGATGAAGGCCTCAAGACAGGTGGTCCGCCACAGCTCATCGGTGCGTGCGGACCCCGCCGGAGGGGGAAGGCGGACGCCCTCGCCGATCACCGCGTAGGCAAGTCTGAGGCGTCCGCCGGCGCCGCGCTCGGCGCGCGCCTCAAGCCTCAGTCCGGCGGCCGGTGTTTGCGGGTGAGGCGTCAGCACCACCGAATCGTTCGGATGCATGGGCGCAAGTTGACCCAATCGCGTTGCGCCCTCCATCCCTTCCCGCATGCGGCGAATTGCTGGATAGCTCGGCGCCCATGAGGGCCACCATCCTCGCCGCCGTCTTGGCGCTTCTCGCCGCGCGCGCCCCGGCGGCGCCCGCCCCGCCGTCCGAACTCTATGGGGAGCTCTACAAGGCGGTGGAATTGAACCGCGTCTTCCCCGACTCCAAGACTTTCGCGGACGCCCTCCCGCGTAGCCCGCCGGCGCAGATTGTCGCCGACTTCGCCGCCCACCCTCCAGCTGACGGCGATATCGATGGGCTGAGGCGCTTTGTGCTGGATCACTTCGACCTGCCGCCGGAACCGCCGCCGCCGCCCACGCAAAGTCGCACCGACCTTACCCGCCACATCGATGAGCTGTGGCCGAGGCTCACGCGCTCGACGCCCGAAGTTCCCGACGGCGCCTCCGCCCTGCCCCTGCCTCAGCCCTACGTCGTTCCCGGCGGCCGGTTCCGCGAACTCTACTACTGGGACAGCTACTTCACCTTGTTGGGCCTGAAGGCCTCGGGGCGCGATGATCTGGTCGAAGACATGATCGAGGACTTCGGCTCGCTGATCGATCGCTACGGCCACATCCCCAACGGGACGCGCACCTACTACCTCTCGCGCTCCCAGCCGCCCGCCTTCGTCCTCATGCTTGGGCTCTCAGCCGATCACAGCCGACGGACCCTCGAGCGGCGCAACGCCTGGCTGATCGCCGAGCACCGCTTCTGGATGGCGGGGGCGGCGACTCTAAGGCCGGGCGAGGCCCGCGAGCGCGTCCTGCGGCTCGCCGACGGCGCTCTGCTGAACCGCTACTGGGACGATCGCCCCTTGCCGCGCGACGAAGCCTACCGCGAGGACGTGCTCCTGGCTAAGGCCACGCGCGACCGTGACCCGGCCGACCTCTGGCGTAATGTCCGCGCCGCGGCCGAGAGCGGGTGGGATTTCAGTTCGCGCTGGTTCGCCGACGGCAAGACCCTGGGATCGATCCGCACAACGCGGTTGGCGCCCGTCGACCTCAACAGCCTGATGTTCATGATGGAGCGCACTATCGCGGACGATTGCCAGCGCCTCGCTGAGCCCGCCTGCGCCCATGAGTTTGCCGGCGAGGCAGAGGCGCGCGCGCGCGCCATCCGTACGCATCTGTGGAATGGCCGCTTCTTCGCCGACTATGACATCGACGCCGCACGGCCCAGCCACCAGCTCACCGCCGCCGCCGCTTGGCCGCTCTTCGCCCGAATCGCCGCGCCCACCCAAGGCGCCGCCGACGCCCGCGCGCTCGCCAGACTGGTTGGCCCCGGCGGACTTGCGACGACGTTGGTGCGCAGCGGCCAGCAGTGGGATGCGCCTAACGGTTGGGCGCCCCTGCAGTGGGTGGCCTCCGTTGGCCTGCGGAACTACGGCGAGCGGAGCCTCGCGACGCGAATCCAGGCCGGCTGGCTCTCCCGCGTGAACCGGGAATATCTGGCCAGCGGGCGGCTGCTCGAGAAATACGATGTGCTTGAGGATAAGCCGGGCGGCGGCGGCGAATATCCGACCCAGGATGGCTTCGGCTGGACCAATGGAGTCAGCCTCGCTTTCATCCGCGCCGACCCTGCTCGGGGCCAATTGGCGCCTTCGCCATAACTGTGGCCATCTTGGTGGCCAGCCACTGGCGGCGGCCGACCCGGGCTGGGTCAGCCTGGTCTGGAGTGAGGCGTAGAGTTCCCCGTTCGGGACGACTCGAGGCGGCCGGCTAGCCAGCCGCCAGGAGTGTCCCGAGGGGCGTGGCGGTTCAGATCGCTTGGAGCTGACCGGCCGAGAACTTGCCGCTGCGACGGTCTTGTTCGATCTCGTAGGAGACCTTCTGACCTTCGGTCAGGCCGCCGAGGCCTGCGCGTTCAACGGCCGAGATGTGCACGAAGACGTCGGCGCCGCCTTGGTCGGGCTGGATGAATCCAAAGCCCTTCTGGCCATTGAACCACTTCACGGTTCCGGTAGACATAGTTGTTAGTTCCTTTGATATGAAGTCATGCACAGGCCACCGGCCTGACATATCGAAATTTCGATGGTTTTAAGGTCGAGTCCGGCGCTCAATCCTTGAATAGAGCGATGGAGAGCGGCCAAACTCGTCGATTTCTGACCCCTTTAGGCTAAAAGTCTTTTCCCCGCATGGCAAGCGCTTTGCCGCGCGCCACCCGCTCGGTTTCATCGGCGAGCTTGTTCCACAGCCGAGCGAGTTCGAGGAATTCGGCGCGCGCGCCGGCTCGGCGGGCCAGGGCGGCCTGGCGCTCGAAACTCGCCGCCTGGGCGCGATAGAGGCGGAAGTCCTCGGTTTGGAGCGCGCCGGGCGGCGACTCGATGTTGGGACGTCCGGAGGCGAGGGACACGTTGAACTTTCCTTCCCCGAGGTGGGTCTCGAGGCTCGGCGCGTCTCGCCATAGCACGAGGAGGTCCAATGTTTCCACAACATCGCTCGATTGCGTCCCTTGAACAGGGTTGGGCCCGGCGAATTCGCCCGATCTAAAGACCACGCCCGAGATGGAGGCGTTGCAGCGGGATGCGATCGCCGGGCCGGGTCTCGATTTTGCTGAACCCGCTCTGGTCTGGCCGGCCCGCCACGTCTACTAGATATCCAACCGGCCGGCGACGCGCCGCCCGCGACGTGAGGGGCCGGACGCCCCGCGAAAGAAACCGATATGAAGAGCGAGAAACCGCGGCCGAGGGCGCGCGGGCCGCGCCCAGAGATCTTCCGCAAGGCGATCGAGGCGGCGGCGGCCGAAGGCCTGGCCCCCGGCGACATGGTGCTGCACCTCACGCTCCGTGACGCCCACCTCCTCAAGACGGATCGCGCCATCCCGGTGCAGGACGTCAGCTTTGCAGATGGCGGCATGAGCTTTCTGGGCGTGCCGGTGGTCCAGGGCGGCGTGGCCGTCAGCTTCCTGGGCGGCGACGGCCGCGACGACGTCGCGTTCACGATCTAATCGTTGCAGCCGGCCGTCAGTGAACGATCAGGTAGGTCGAAGTCACGAAATAGCGCGCCAGCAAAGCGTGACCGCCGACAATCCGCCAACCGAAGGTCTCGTCCACCGAAGCGTTCTCGTATTTGGCGACGTATTGGATCGTCACGTAGTCACCCGAGGTGGAGGCGCTATCCCACCAGCCCTTCACGGCGCCAGATTGAAATGCGCCCAGCTTGCGGTGAACGGCGGCAAAAAGCGGAACCATGTCGGCCTGCGAAGAAGCCTTCTTCATGTCCGGTCCCGCATTGGCGTAGATGGCGTCGAACTGCCCAGCGTTCAGCATCTGGTGGAAAGTCGTCATTCCTGCCCGCGCCATCGGCAGATCGTTGCCGGTCGAACAGCCCGCGACCAGACTCAATAGAACCGCCGCCGCCAGTTGTTTCTTCATCGCCTTAGCCGCCGTACATGTCGCTGAAGAAGCCGCCACGGCGCTTGCCCTCGCCGTTGTAGTAGCCGGGCGTGCACTCCGAATAGAACCGCTCGCCCAGGCGCGCGAGGCTGCGCACTTCCTCGACATAGGCGTCCTCGGCCTCCACGGTCGGTTCGACCACCTCGGCGCCGCGGTTCCGCGCCTCTTTGACGATGTAGGTCAGCTGGTCGGCCTGCTCGCCGAGCGCCTGCGGCACGCTGATGGTGATGGCCGTCTGGGTGAAACCCAGGAAGAAGCAGTTGGGGAAGCCGTGGCTGGTCAGGCCGTGCAGCGTGCGCAGCCCGTCGGCCCACTTGGCTGACAACGTCTGGCCGCCGCGACCGATGATGTCGTAGCCCGCCCGCCGCGTGTAGCTGGTGCCGACCTCGAAGCCGGTGGCGAAGATCAGGCAATCGAGCTCGTACGCCTGGCCGTTGGCGACCACGGCGTTGCGGGTCACGCGGTCCACCCCACGGCCCCTCGTATCCACCAGAGTGACGTTGGAGCGGTTGAAGGTCTCGAGATACTCGTCGTGGAAGCACGGCCGCTTGCAGAACTGCCGGTACCAGGGCTTGAGGGCGGCGGCCGTCACCGGATCCTTGACGATCCGATCCACGCGGGCGCGGACCTCGTTCATCTTCTTGTAGTCGGCCAGCTCCATCAGCTGGCCGCGCTCGGCGCCGGTCAGGCGCCGGCCCAGGCGGCTGGACGCCTGGCGCACGGCCGCGCCGTTGACGAGGCGAAAGATGTCGGTCCAGCCGTCGCCGACCAGATCCTCCTGCTGATAGCCGCCGGCGACCAGGATGTTGAAGTTGTCCTGCCGGCGGCGCTGCCAGCCCGGCTCCAGCGAGGCCACCCAGGCTGGGTCGGTGGGGGCGTTGTTGCGCACGTCCACCGAGGAAGGCGTGCGCTGGAAGACGAAGAGATGCTTGGCCGAGGCGCCCAGGTGCGGCACGCACTGAATGGCCGTCGCCCCGGTGCCGATGATGCCCACGCGCTTATCCTCGAGCCCCGTAAGGCCGCCGGAGGAATCGCCGCCGGTGTAGGCGTAGTCCCAGCGGCTGGTGTGGAAGCTGTGGCCCTCGAACGCGTCGATGCCGGCGATGCCGGGCAGCTTCGGCCGCGCCAGCGGGCCGTTGGCCATGGCCACGTACTGGGCCTTGAAACGATCGCCACGGTCGGTGCTGACGATCCAGCGATTGGCCGTCTCGTCCCAGCGCAGCTCGGTGATGCGCGTCTGCAGCAGGGCGTCGTCATAGAGACGGAAATGGCGGGCTATGCCCCGGCTGTGCTCGAGGATCTCCGGCGCGAAGCT
>JBEKQJ010000241.1:0-4959 GCA_049519835.1 Caulobacteraceae bacterium
ATACGGGGTGAAACCATCGACGCCGAGGACCTCATGGCCGTCCTCCAGCAGCCGCTGGGCGAGGTGGAAACCGATGAAACCGGCGCTGCCGGTGACGAGAAACCGCATGGCGGGAACCTGACCGCTGCTCCTCGCTCCTACAAGGCCTAACGCGCCGCCAGCCAGGCCTGCAGCATCAGGACCGCCCAGATCGGTTGGCCGAGCCCGGAGTCGCCGCCTTGCAGCGCCCGCCAGGCGGCTTCGACTTTGCCGGCGTCGAGAAGACCCTGACGGCGGATCACAAGCGGATCCAGCAGATCCTCCGCCCAGGACTTCAGGCCCCCGGTGAGCCAGGCATGCAGCGGCACGGTGAAGCCGACCTTGGGCCGTTCGGTCAGCCCGGGCGGGACATGCCGGGCCAACACCCTGCGCATCAGCCATTTGGTGACTTCGCCCCGCACCTTCATGTCCGGCGGGAGACGCCACGCGAGCGCCACCACCTGGGGATCGAGAAACGGCGCGCGCGTCTCCAGGCCCACGGACATGGCCGCGCGATCGACCTTGGCGAGAATGTCGCCCGGCAGATAGTCGACCGTGTCGCGCCAAAGCATAGGGTTGAGGTCGTCATCGAAAGTGGGCGCGGCCGGCCGCCAGGCGGCGGGGTTGACTGCCAACGAAGCGGCGAGTGGCCCCGTCCCCGGCCAGAAGACCATCGTCGCCTCGAACATCGCTTCGCGGGTATCGGCCTGCAGCCAGCGAGCGGCGCGGCGGACACTGGCGCCCAGGGCTCCGCGGGCGGCGTAGCCCTGCGCGATCGGGCCCGCCCAGCCCAGGGTCGCCTCGAGCACAGGTAACGGCGTCTTCGCCAGGGCTCGTCCGATGGCTCGGCGGGCCGGAAGACGCCTCGCGACGCTCCACAGGCGTCGTACCCCCGGATAGCGCACATAGCCCCCGAACAGCTCGTCGGCGCCGTCGCCGGTCAGACAGACCTTCACCGATGGACCGGCCATCCGGCTGACCAGCACGGCGGGGATCTGCGAGGAGTCGGCGAAGGGCTCGTCGTAGAGGCGGCCCAATTGCGGCGCCACGCCCTGGGCGTCTGCGACCGTGACGACGTGCTCGGTGTGTTCGGTCCCTATGTGGCGGGCCACGGCGGCCGCATGTTCCGCCTCGTTGAAGGCGGGGACGTCGAAGCCGAGCGTGAAGGTGCGCACCGGCCGGGACGAGGCGCGCTGCATCAGGGCCGTGACGAGCGAGGAATCGAGGCCGCCAGACAGGAAGGCCCCAATCGGCACGTCGGCGATCATCTGCCGCGCCACCGCGCGCCCCAGGACTTCATCGGCGGCTTCGATCGCCTGGCGTTCGTCGGTGAAGCGGGCCGCCTGGCCGGCCGTCGCCACGTCGGCGAGCCGCCACCAGTGCCGGACGCTTGGCCCCTCCCCTTGTCGCCAGGTCAGCAGGCCACCCGGCTCGAGCTTTCGGACGTCCTTCAGGATCGTGAGCGGCGCAGGGACGTAACCGTAGCGGAAGTAGGCGCCGAGGGCCTCCGGCGAGAGGTCCGAGGAGACGCCATCCAGTCGCTCTAGGGCGGTGATCTCCGAGGCGAACGCCAGGCGCCTGGCGTCAGCGACGTAACTCAACGGTTTTTCGCCCATGCGATCGCGGCCGAGGAAGGCCGTTTCCGTCGCCCGGTCCCAAAGGGCGAAGGCGAACATGCCGCTCGCCCGCGCCAGCGCCGCCTCGACGCCATGGTGCGCCATGAACTCCAGCAGGGTCTCGGAATCGGCGTGGCCGCGCCAAGGGATAGCTGCGTCCGCGTCCAGCTCTCGGCGCAGTTCGAGATGGTTGTAGATCTCGCCGTTGATGGTCAGCACCCAGCGGCCGCAGGCCGACTGCATGGGCTGATGGCCGGCGCTGGAGGTGTCGATGATCGACAGGCGGCGCTGACCGAGCGCAACCTCGCCCTCGCGCCAGATCCCCTCGTCATCCGGTCCGCGATGAGCGAGCGCGGCCAGCATGCGCGGCAGGGCCTCGCCACCCTTGCCGATGATCCCGGCTATGCCGCACATCTCAGAGAGACGCCCACGGGCGCCCGGCGCTTACCGGCAGCGGCTGACCCAAGAGCCGTGGACCAGCACCTGCTGGCACAGCTGGGTGCGGCGCTGGAGGGCGGCGTGATGGGTCAAGCGATGATGCCGGCCCTTGGCGATAATATGCCCACGGCGGTGGTGATGCTTCGAGACCACCGCGTGATGGTGGCGGCCGTGGCGCCGAGCAGTCTGTCCACCCCGATGGTGGCGGTGCGGCAGAACGAAAACACCGTGATGACGTGCATGGCCCAACGAGCCGGCGTGGCGGCTTTTGCGGTGATGAACCGTCGAGGCGGCGGCATGCGGGTCGTGGTGACGATTCCGGTCATGATGAGCCGCCGCGAGGGCGTTCGAGGCGCCAAATCCCAACACCGAAACCACGAGTGCGACCAGGATCGCGATCCGGCGGTTGTGACTCATGTCTGATTCCCCTCCCCGCGGCCGGCGACTCGGTCGTGCAGGTGTTTCAATACCCCGGCCGCCAACGCCGGCAAATCTTCGCTGATCAGTCCTGGCCCGAACGCATCCGCGCAGGCGGCGTGAATCCACACGCCGGCGCAGGCGGCCTCGAAGCTCTCCATGCCCTGCGCCACCAGGCCGCCGATGAAGCCGGACAGGACATCGCCCGAGCCGGCCGTGGCCAACCAGGGCGTGCCGTTCATGTTGACGGCGGCGCGGCCGTCCGGCGCCGCGACCACGGTGTCGGGCCCCTTGAGCAGGACGACCGCTTGAGCCCTGGCGGCGGCGGCGCGGACGGCGGTGATGCGTTCGGGGCTCGCGGCCAGAAGACCCGGGAACAGGCGCTCGAACTCGCCGGCGTGCGGCGTGAGGACATCGTCGCGGTCGAGGACCGAGAAGAGCTCGGCCGGATCGTCGCGGAAGACGCTCAAGGCGTCGGCGTCCAGCACCAAGGCCGCGCCGGTGCTGGCCAGAGCCAGGACGTTGGACAGCGTCGCTTCGGTGACCCCGGCCGCCGGTCCGATCACCACCGCCTCGACGTTGGAAGCGGCGCTCTCCAGCTCGGCGTCGGTCTCGAAGCCGCGCAACATCACCGCCTCGAGGTGGGCGGCGTTGACGATCAGGGCGTCGGGCGGCGAAAAGAGGGTGACGAGGCCGGCGCCGATGCGCAGCCCCGCTCGAGCGGACAGGCGGGCGGCGCCTGTGCTCCACGCCTCACCGCTGACGACGATGAGGCGGCCGCGAGTGGTCTTGTAGGCCGAGACCCCAGGCCAGGGATACCGGCTGAGCCAGAGCTCCGGCCCGTTCTCGTGGAGCCGGGTCGACACTGGACCCAGACCGATATCGGCGACCACCACGTCGCCGCACAGGCGGCGACCGGGCTGCAACACGTGGGCGGGCTTGCGGCGGTGGAAGGTGACGGTGAGCGCGGCCTCGAAACAGGCGTCGCCCACCGGCCGGCCGATATCGCCAGAAAGGCCACTGGGCGTATCGATGGCCACGATCCGCGGCGCAGCGCGCGACGACTGGCGAGCGAGCCGGGCGACGTCCTGGCCGAGGGGCCGATCAAGGCCGGCGCCAAACAGAGCGTCGACGATCAGCCCATCGTCGGGCAGGCGCTGGCCGAGCGGCGCGACCTCACCGGTCCAGAGCTCGCGGGCGGCGATGGCGTCGGCCGATTTCGCAGGCCCCAAGGCCTCAATGCTCACTGGCCAGCCCCGCTCGGCGAGCCGCCGCGCCACCACATAGCCGTCGCCGCCATTGTTTCCCGGTCCGGCCAGGACGAGAACCGGCGCGGGCGCGTAGCGCTCCGTGATCGCTTCGGCCACGGCGGCGCCCGCCCGCTCCATGAGCGTGAGACCCGGCGTCCCTGCCTCGATGGCTGCGCGGTCAGCGGCCGTCATTTCGGCCACCGTGAGAATCTCCCGGGGACCCGAGTCTGGCACGGTCACAGCACGCCCGTTGCTGCTTCGGCGCCGCGCGCCACAAGCCTGAGCGCATCCCCGTCCCGCTCCAGGACGGTTATGCACGTGTGGTCTGGCCGGAACACGGTCACCTGCTCCTCGCCCTCGATTAGCGAGACGACGGCGTTGATAGCGACGAAATGGCTGAAGACCGCGTAGCCGGGCCGCGCCGACACGGCCGCGTGGACGCGCCGTCGCCAGTCCTCGTAGTCGAGATCGCCCTTCACCAGCGGCCATGAGCCTTGCAGGGCTCCCCGCAACCACGGCCCGCGCTCGGCCGGCGTGAGCGCCTTGGGCGTCGGGATCTCGCCGACGTCAGGGACAATCTCGACCTCGACGCCAAGCGCGGCGGCGAACGGGGCGGCCGTCTCGCGGCAACGTTTCATCGGCGAACTCGCGACACGCGTCGGCCGCTCATTCTCCGGCAATGCGAGGAGCAAGCGGGCCGCCGCCTCTGCCTGCGCCCGACCTTCCGAATCGAGACCCGGATCATCGTCATGTCCGCCCCAGACGGCGGCCGGACGGCCATGGCGGATCAGGTAAAGGCGCGTCACGTGTCGATCCTTAAGGCGGCGGACGCCGATCTCAAGGGGAATCGGACCGTCGCCATTGACATGACCGGGCTCGGTCGGACTTTAGCGCGACTCAGAGAGCGAACGGCGCCGTTCCGCCCGCTCACAACCCGGATAAGCGTGGATGAAGAAGATCGAGGCGATCATCAAGCCGTTCAAGCTCGACGAGGTGAAGGAGGCGCTTCAGACGCTCGGCCTGCAGGGAATGACAGTGATCGAAGCGAAGGGATTCGGCCGCCAGAAGGGTCAGACCGAGCTCTATCGCGGCGCCGAGTACGTCGTGGACTTCCTGCCCAAGATCAAGCTCGAAGTGGTGGTCGAAGACGACCAGGTGGCCAGCGCCGTCGAAGCGATCCAGACCGCCGCCCGCACCGGGCGGATCGGCGACGGCAAGAT
>JBEKQJ010000242.1:0-4939 GCA_049519835.1 Caulobacteraceae bacterium
GCGCGGCGGGCATCCCCATCGGATCGGCTCCCTATCTCTTCATCTCGGCGGCGGCCTTCTCATAGGCTTGGCGAAATTCGCGCGCGAAGACGTCCATGAACGCCTCGTCGGAACCGCGGGCGACTCCCTCGAACTCCCGCTCATAGGCTTTCCAGAGCTCCGCCTCGCGAGCGGCGGGGATGATCTTGGCCAGCAGCCCGCGACTCTCGGCGCGCTCGCGGATCGCCTGCGGCGAGAACCGGGCGAGGGTGGCGGCGAGCGCCCCCTGCATGGCGCCCAGGGTCGCCATCTGATGGGCCTGGAGATCCCTGAAGGCGTCTTCGACCGCCCGGTCGGCGGGCATGAAGCCACGTTCGGCGGGGCTGAGGAGCTGCGCCAGGGCCTTGTCGGGCGCCCTGGCGAACTTGAGAGGATTGTTGCCCTCGAAGGAGAGCGCCGTGCCCTGGGCGCCAAGCTGGGCCTTGGCCCGCGCCCGCGCCTCGAGCATGACGACCATCCCGGCGATGAGTCGACGCAGCAGGTCGCCTGCTGCAGCCATGGCCTCGTTGGCCGGGGCGCGGACGTCGGCCGGGCCCAATCCCGCGCCAGACAGGAACGCCACCCACTCACCGCCCGGAGCCGGGCTTGGCGCAGGCCGCGGAGCGGGCGGGGGGGCCTGGGTTCGGGCCGGCGGGGCCTGGGTGTGGGCCGGCGGCGTCGGTGCGGCGGGCGCCGGCGCGCCCCACGTCTCGGCTTGAGCACCGGCGGGCGCTGACAGCCCGAACGGATCCTTGGCCGGAGTCGCCGCCGGCGCACCTGTCGGAGGGGCTAGGCCGAACGGATCGTGGGCCGGGGCCGGGGCGAGGGCGGGCGGCTCAGCGCCGAAGCCGCCACGCGCCCAGTCCACCTGGTTGCCGTCGGCGAGCTTTCCCCACACGTCCGAAGCGCTGGGGTCGGCGGGCGGCGGGGTCACCGGGCTCGACCAGGCCGAAGGCGGCGCGGCCGCCGGCTCTGGCGTCGCCCAGACCGATGAGTCGGTCGGCGGGGTTTGGGCGCTGGGCGCGGCCCAGTTGGCCGACATGGCGCCGCCGCCGGAGATAGCCGCCTGGGGCGGCGGCGCGCCCCAGCTATCGGCTTCAGCCGGCGAGGCTGGCAAGGCCTGGCCGCCGTGGCTCTCCCATCCCTTCCACTGTGACTCCGGCGGGGGCGGCGGCGCGGCCTTGGCCGCGGCGACCTCGTCCAGTCGGGCCAGGATTCGGTACGGACCAATCAGGATCTCGTCCCCGTCGACGATGGGATAGGGCGCTGCGAGGCGATCGGGCCGGCCGTTCACGTAGGTGCCGTTGGTGCTGTGGTCGGTGAGAACGTAAAGGCCGTCGCGATAGTCGATGTCGCAATGCGACGATGAAATCCCCAGTTGCGGGTCAGGGAGACTCCAATCGGCCTGGGGGGAGCGGCCAATCAGCGCGCCGTGGCGGTCGAGCGTCAGCCGGGTAGGGACGCCGTTGTCCAGCTTTTCGACGTTAGTGATGGTCAACGCCAGCGTCATGGGGACGCGAGGCCCTTTTCAGCGATCCGCGCGCCGTCAGCGAGGGCGCGGATGAGAGACGCCTCCATCTGGCCACTCTTGGCGGCGGCCAGCAGCACGGCTCCGGCGGCCAGACGCCCCGCCATCTCCTTTGGCGGTTGGGTCTGAGGCGCCTCCGGCGGCGTGATTGAGCCGCCGGAGAAAAACGCGGCCAAGGCCGCGAGTCGCGCTGGGCTGGCCTCACGAATCTTTCCGGCCGCCTCGAAAGAGGCCCGCCTGCGGACGTCGGAGGGGTCCTGCACCCATAACAGCGCCGCTTTCAGCGCGTCGGCGTCGGCGCCGGCTGGCGCCGGAGCAGGGGCGAGATCGCGAACGGCCCGGGCCGCCCAGGCCACCGTCTCGAAGCGCGGCAGGGCCTGGCCCAGGAAGAAGGCGGCGTCATTCAGCCGGCCGGCCTGCATAAGGTCCTGGAAATACACCTCGGGCGCGAGCCCCGCCTTGTCCCCGAGATCTTCCTGCCAGCCGAGCAGGTCGGCGACCTGCCGGGTTTCAGTCCATCTGACGTGCTTCCAGTTTCTCATGGCGTCGTCAGTTGATCATCGTGATGGCGCCCTTGATGGTCATCAAGGCCTGGGCTTCGAGATCGGTCAACGCGGCCTTCGCCTGCAGCGAGACCTGCGCCTGGGCGGTGATCATCAGGCCCTGGAGCGTGATACCGGTCTGGTCGATGGTTATCGAATTCTGGCCAACCTTGAGCACGATCTGCTGCATGGCCTCGATGGTCACCGAACCAAGGTCGGTCTTGAGGCTGTAGTTCCCCATCGCCACGTCGGTGGACATGTTGCCCATGTCGACCTTGATCGACAGGTTGCCCTGGCTGACCTCGTTGCTCTGGTTCCCCTGGCTGACCGTGGTCGACATGTTCCCCTGAACGACGGTCAGGCTCTCGTTCTGCTGGATCGAGGTGGTCCGCTTGCCCGTCTGGACCGTGTGGGATTCGTCGCCCTGCTCGACAGTGATGGTGTCGTTGTTCTTGATGTTGACGGTCCGGTTTCGACCGACCCGCTGGGTCTGGTCCCGGCCGAGCGTGAAGGCGTCGTCCCGCTTAACCGCGGTCGTCCGATCGCGCTGGGCGTAGACGTTGAGTAGCTCCTTGCCACTGGCGTCCTCCATGGACACCTCGTTCCAGCCCGGCCCTGACCCCGGCGGGTTTTCGGCGCCGTCGTAGTCGCCCCCGGTCGAGCCGACCGTCTGGCTGCGCCACACGGACTTGGTCTTGTTGTCGGGCAGCGTATAGGGCGCCATGTGGCTGGCGTTGTAGACCCGGCCAGTGATGAGCGGGCGGTCCGGGTCGCCTTCGAGGAAGTCGACGACCACCTCCTGTCCGATCCTCGGCAGGACGACGTGTCCGAAGTCGGCGCCGGCCGAACTGAACGAAACCCGAATGAAGCAAGTGGTCTTCTCGCCCGGCGAGTTGCTGCGGTCCCAGTGGAAGCAGACTTTCACCCGCCCATACTCGTCGGTGTAGATCGTCTCGCCGTCGGGTCCGGTGACAATCGCCGTCTCCGGGCCGCGCATGACCGGCCACGGCGTTGTGAAAGGCGCGCGCCACGGCGTCGAGAGCGGGGTGGCCTCGATCCACACCTGGGTGGGACTGGCCGAGCTGCCGCCGGTGCGGAACTGCTGGCTGGTCACCGCATAGCGCAGCCGGGTGATTATGTAGTCCTGGTCGAGCCGTTGAAAAGTGTGGCCATCGAGGGTGAGCGTGTCGCCGCAGGCCAGGGCGGGCGCATCGCCTTCAGCGCAATAGACGCGCCGGTTCCGTCTGGCCGACTCCAGGATCATCTGGGCGCGCGTCTGGCCCTGACTCTGGTCCGTGAAGCGGCCGGGAAAAGCGTAGACCTCGGCCGTCTCGTTGTCCTGCTCCTCCCCGCCGGCATAGTCGCCTTCGATCGGCGCGTCCGGCTTGGTGAAGTCGAAGTCGCGCAGCTTGACGTCCTTCTCCACACCGCTGGAGACGCGCTCGATCCACTTCCACACCCGCGCTTCATCGGTTTGAACACCGCCGATCGGATCGATGAAGGGCATGACGTCATAGTACGACTTTGGGTGCGAACTCGGTCCATCGCAGAGCACCAGGACGTGGCGGTCGTCCTCGTGGCGGAAAAAGTAGTAGATGCCCTCTTGCTCCATGAGCCGCGAGATGAACGCGAAGTCGCTCTCCGCGTACTGCACACAATAGTCGCGCGAGGCGTAGGTCCCCGAAAGCCCTTCGAAGTCGAAGTCGCTGTACCCGCCGTCCTCCAGCACCGCCTTGATGATGTCGGTCGCGCTCTGGTCCTGGAAGATCCGGTTGTCGCGGTCGCGGTCGAGCGCGTAAAGCCAGGGCCGGAGAACGAGCCGGTAGCGCATCCCGGCGGCTTGATCGTCGACGTACTGGGCTTCCCACAACTTGCCGTTGAAGGCGCGCTCGGAATCATCGCCCTCGTTCACCGTGATGGTCACCGACTCTCCAAGGTGGTCGAAGAAATCGATGTCGTCCGGATTCAAGATGTAAGCCTCGATCACGAACAACTCGCTGAGACCCTCGACGGACTCGAATCGTTCGAGCACCGCATCGGGGGCGAACGACAGCGATATTGTCGCTTCGCGAGTGTCAGCGACGTTCAGATCGTCGTCCGACGCGCCGGTATCGGACATTTCGGCTCCCCTGCGCCGCCATAACTTTCTCAGACTGGTATGGAGACTACACGAGCGAAGGTGATTGTGGCAAAGAATGCTTGCCGCCGGAACGCGCCCTCCCGGCGCGGCCGGATCCGCGGGGAGGCGCATGGCGCTCGATCTGGAAACGCTTCTGGCGCCGGTGTCCGACGAGACGCCCGCCGGCCCCGACCTGGCCTACGACCCGGTCCGCTCGGAAGTCGATCAGGCCTTCGACAGCCCGGTCTCGATCGACGCCAACACCGGCGAGACGGTCGCTCCCGACATCGACTGGCGCAAGGTCGTGCGCCAGATCGAGGAGCAGAGCCGCGAGACCAAGGATCTGTGGCTGGCCGTCTACCTCTGTCGGGCCGGGGCCTGGCTGGGCGACCTGCCAACGGTGGTGGTCGGCGCGGAATTCCTGGCCGGCCTCTGCGAGCGCTACTGGGACAGCGTTCACCCGCAGCTCGACGAATACGGCTTCCAGGGCCGCAAGGGGCCCTGCGAGTCCCTGGCCAGTGTCGCCGGGTTTCTGGGCCCGCTGCGCGGCGTAAGGCTTCTGGAGCACCCACGCCTTGGGGCTTTTACCGGACGAGACTTTGAGCGTTATCGCGACGTTGGCGGGGCGGCGGAGGGTTATGACCGGTTCCGCGCCGTTCTGAATGAAACACCGGACGAGGCGATCATCGCTGCCGCCGATCAGCTCGAGGCGGTCGGTCAGGCGATCCGACG
>JBEKQJ010000243.1:0-4919 GCA_049519835.1 Caulobacteraceae bacterium
GGCCACCTCCCCCATCGAGGGGGAGGAGGAGGTTGGCTTTGACTGATGCCGCTCAGCGAGCCCCAAAGCTCTGGGACATCTCCCAGCGGCTGCGAGCTGAGCTGCCTGTGTGGCCGGGCGACACGGCGTTTCGGGCTGAGCGGACCTGGACGCTGGACGACGACTGCCCGGTCAACGTCTCGGCCTTCACCGCCTCGACCCACTCCGGCGCCCACGCCGATGCGCCCTTGCACTACGACCCAGCTGGCGCGTCGATCGATCGGGTGTCCCTCGAACCCTACCTCGGTCCCTGCCGGCTGGTCGACGCGCGCGGCTGCGGGGCGCGCATCGAGGCGGATTTCGTCGAGGCCGCCGTGCCGGCCGGCTGCGAGCGGGTCCTGTTCCGCACCTACGAAACCTTCCCGCACGACGCCTGGCGCGCCGACTTCACCGCGGTGAGCGCCGCGGCCATCGAGGCCCTGGCGGCCAAGGGCGTGCGCCTGATCGGCGTCGATGCGCCTTCGCTCGATCCGCAGGATTCCAAGACCATGGACGCCCACCATGCCGTTCGCCGCACCGGCCTGGCCATCCTGGAAGGCCTGGTGCTGGATGCGCCGCCGCCGGGCGACTACGAGCTGATCGCCCTGCCGCTGGCCTTGGCCGGCCTCGACGCGGCGCCGGTGCGGGCGATCCTTCGGGAGCTGGCGCGGTGAGCCCGACGCTGGCCGAAGTGCGGGCCTGGGACGCGGCCGACCCGCTCGCCGCGTTCAAGCGCCGATTCACCCTCCCGGAGGGGGTGATCTATCTGGACGGCAATTCGCTAGGCGCCCTGCCGGCCGCGGTTCCTGGGCGCCTCGGCGCGGCGGTGACCGACGAATGGGGTCGAAGCCTGATCCGCGGCTGGAATGATCACGACTGGATCGGCGCGCCGGCCCGAGTCGGGGGCCGCATCGCCGACCTGATCGGCGCCAAGCCGAGCGAGGTGGTGGTCGCCGACTCCACCTCGGTCAATCTCTTCAAGCTGATCGTCGCCGCCATCGCCCGCCAGGCGCCGCGCAAGACCATCATCGCCGAGCCGGGCAATTTCCCAACCGACCTCTACGTTGCCCAGGGCGTCGCCGGACACTTCGGCGGCGTGCGGCTGAGGACCGTGGCGGCCGACGGGGTCCTCGACGCGATCGACGAAGACACCGCTCTCGTCATGCTGACCCACGTCCACTTCAAGACCGGCGCGCGGCACGACATGGCGGCGATTACCGCCCGCGCCCACGCCGCCGGGGCGCTGATGCTCTGGGACCTCTGCCATAGCGCCGGGGCGATCGAGGTCGATCTGGCCGGCGTGGACGCCGATCTGGCGGTGGGCTGCGGCTACAAGTACCTGAACGGCGGCCCGGGCGCGCCGGCCTTCCTCTACGTCGCCGAGCGGCTGCAGAGCGAGCTCGCCTCGCCGCTGACCGGCTGGATGGGCCACGCCGCGCCGTTCGCGTTCGGCGACGACTATCGGCCGGCGCCTGGCATCGACCGCTTCCTGTGCGGCACGCCGCCGGTGCTCGGCCTGGCGGCGCTGGAGTGCGCGCTTGAGGCCTTCGACGGCGCGCCGATGGCCGCGGTCGAGGCCAAGGGCCAGCGGCTCTGCTCGCTCTTCATCGACCTGGTCGAAGACCGCTGCGCCGGCTTCGGCTTGAAGCTGGTCACGCCGCGCGATCCGGCCGCCCGCGGCACGCACGTCTCCTTTGCCCATCCGGACGGCTATCCGATGATGCAGGCCCTGATCGAGCGTGGGGTGATTGGCGATTTCCGCGCGCCCGAGGTGCTGCGCTTTGGCTTCACGCCGCTCTACCTGTCGTTCGAGGACGTCTGGCGTGCCGTCGAGATCCTGCGCGATGTGCTGGCCGAGGAGAGCTGGCGCGCGCCGCGATTCCAGACCCGCGCGCGGGTGACCTAGGCGCTAGACGCGGTTGACCGGCGTCGCCATATTAGACCAGTCAACAGTCTAGTTGGTTAGGGATTGCTAAATGGAGATCGGCGCCTTCGAGGCGAAAACGCGCCTGGGCCAATTGCTCGATCGCGTCGAAGCGGGTGAGGAAATCACCATCACCCGGCGTGGCAAGGTGGTGGCGCGCCTTACTCCGCCTGAGCGTACCGCCGATTCCGCGGCCAGCCGTCGTGCGGCCGAGCGAATCAGGGCGCTGCGAAAAGGCGTGCGCCTTGGCGATCTCCAGGTTCGCGATCTGATCAAAGAAGGCCGCCTGTGAGCGTCGTCATTGACGCCTCCCTGACTCTCGCCTGGTATTTCGAAGACGAAGCCACGCCCGCAACCGATGCTGTGCTTGATCACGTCGCCGAGGTTGGCGCGATCGCCCCGACGGTCTGGCGGCTGGAAATCGCCAATGTCTTTCTGCACGCCGTGCGCCGCGGGCGGGTCACGCCTGCCTTCCGAAACAACGCTCTTGCTGCGCTGTCATCTCTCTCGATCCAAGTCGACTCCGAGGGCGACCATCGGGTCTGGACCCCTACGCTCGAATTGGCTGAGCGCTTCGGACTCACCATCTATGACGCCTCATACCTCGAACTGGCGCAGCGCCATGGTTTGCCGCTCGCGACACTGGACAGCGATCTGCAGCGCGCGGCGCGAACCTCGGGGATCGCGCTGATGGGACAGGAGTGAATGTTCGCCTTCTCGCTCTTTCCAACCAAGCTCGGCGACTGCGGCCTCGCCTGGACCGAGGATGGCGTCGTCGGCGTGTGGTTTCCCGAAGCAACGCCGGACGCGACGCGAGCGCGCATCCGCAAGCGCATCCCCGGGGCCGATGAGACAACGCCGCCGCCGGCCATCGCCGCGGTCGCTGCGGAGATCACCCGTCTGCTGGAGACCGGCCGCGCCGACCTCTCCGGCGCGCCGCTCGACATGAGCGGCATCGAGGACTTCGAGCGCCGGGTGCTGGAAGAGGCGCGGAAGATCCCGGCCGGCGAGACCCTGACCTATGGCGAACTGGCGGCGCGGGCCGGATCGCCCGGCGCGGCGCGCGAGGTTGGCCAGGCCATGGCCCGCAATCGCTTCCCGATCGTCGTTCCCTGCCACCGGGTATTGGCCGCCAACGGCGGCTTCGGCGGCTTCTCGGCGCCCGGCGGCCTGGAGAGCAAGGCGCGCCTGCTGACCATCGAGAAAGCGGCGGTGGGGCGCGAGCCCAGCCTCTTCGACGACCTGCCGATCGCGGTAAGGCCGAAGGGATCGGCTTAAGCCACCGCCGGATACGCCGGCTGATAAGTTCGCGAACGCACGTAGGCCCCCACATCCGCCGGCCGCTGCGTGCGGGCCAGCCCCGCATCGTAGATGTGTTCGGCGACGCGCTCGGCCACGTGCAGGGAGGCCTCGAGGATCCGGCTCTGCGGCGGATAGATGAGGCCCATATGCAGGTTCTCGGCGCTGACCTGCTCGGCCACGGCGCGGGCGGCGACGATGAACATCTCGTCGGTAACGCGGGACGCTTCGGTGGCGAAGACGGCGAGGCCTATGGCCGGAAAGACATAGACGTTGTTACCCTGACCGGGCACGTAGGTCTGGCCGTCGATGTCGACCGGCGCGAAGGGGCTGCCGCTGGCGAAGATCGCCCGGCCGCCCGACCAGCGGTAGGCCTCCTCGGCGGTGCATTCCGACCGCGAGGTGGGGTTGGAATAGGGAAAGATGATCGGCCGGGCGTTGATTTCGGCCATGGCCTCGATGACCGGCTGGCTGAACAGGTGCGGCATGGCGCTGACCCCGACGATGGCCGTGGGTTTGAGCGCCCGGACGGCGTCGACGAAAGTGGCAACCGGTGCGTGGTCCAAGGCGAAGGGCTTCTGGAAGTCCATCAGATCGGTCCGTGAGCGGACAAGCAGGCCATTGACGTCAAAGAGGGAATTCCTGGCCCGCGCTTCGTCGATCGGCAGGCCTTCCGCGGCCATGGCCTGGCTGAGCAGCTCGGCGATGCCGGTCCCGGCCGAGCCAGCCCCCAGGAACAGCACCCGCTGGTCGGTGAGCTTGCCGCCGGTAATGCGCAGGGCCGCGATGATCCCGGCCAGAGCGACCGACGCGGTGCCCTGGATGTCGTCGTTGAAGGTGCAGACCCGGTCCCGCCAACGGGCCAGGATCGGCACGGCGTTGAGGTTGGCGAAGTCCTCCCACTGTATGCAGCACTTGGGATAGAGCGTCTGCACAGCGCCCACGAACTCGTCGATGAAGGCGTGGTAGGCCTCGCCGCGCACCCGCGCCTGGCGAAGGCCGAGGTAGAGCGGATCGTCGATCATGGCCTGGTTATTCGTGCCGACATCCAGCGTCACCGGCAGGCAATATTGCGGCGGCACCCCGGCGCAGGCGGTGTAGAGCGCCAGCTTGCCGATCGGGATGCCCATGCCGCCGACACCCTGATCGCCGAGGCCGAGGATGCGCTCGCCGTCGGTGACGACGATGAAGCGCACGTCCTCCCCCGGCCAGTTGGCGAGAACCTCCTTGACGCGGCCGGCGGCGGTGATCGGCAGGTACATGCCGCGGGCGGCGCGGAAGATGTGGTCGAACTTCTGGCACGCCTCGCCGACCGTCGGCGTGTAGACGATCGGCATGAAGCGGGCCGGATCTGAGATCAGCACCGCGTAGTAGAGCGTCTCGTTGCGGGCCTGCAGGTCGGACAGCAGCAGGTACTTCTGCAGGTCGTTGTCGAGGTTGCCGAGTTCGGCGTGCACCCGCGCCACCTGCAGATCGAGGGTGCTGGCGGTGGGCGGCAGCAGACCCTCGAGGCCAAGCGCCCGCCGCTCCTCGAGCGTGAACGCCGTCCCCTTGTTGAGCCGCGCGTTGCGCAGGATGTCATAGCCGCTGGCGTTCATTGTGGGTCCAAATAGAGTTGCGCCGGGCTAAAACCCGCTCCACCCCTTCGGGGTCCCCCTCCCCCAAAAGGGGAGGAGAG